>DATCQX010000878.1:0-6136 GCA_036569285.1 Streptomyces sp. | reverse complement strand
CACCCGTACGACAGCTTCTCGACGTCCGTGCAGGCGTTCATCGAGCAGGCCGCGGAGGACCCGGACGTCCTCGCGATCAAGCAGACGCTGTACCGGACGTCCGGTGACTCGCCGATCGTCAACGCGCTGATCGACGCCGCCGAGTCCGGCAAGCAGGTGCTGGTCCTCGTCGAGATCAAGGCCCGGTTCGACGAGCACGCGAACATCAAGTGGGCGAAGAAGCTGGAGGAGGCGGGCTGTCACGTCGTCTACGGCCTCGTCGGGCTGAAGACGCACTGCAAGCTGTCGCTCGTCGTCCGCCAGGAGGGTGAGACGCTGCGGCGCTACAGCCACGTCGGCACGGGCAACTACCACCCGAAGACGGCGCGCCTGTACGAGGACCTCGGGCTGCTGACGGCGGATCCGCAGGTCGGCGCGGACCTCTCCGACCTGTTCAACCGGCTCTCCGGGTACTCGCGGCGCGAGACGTACCGACGTCTGCTGACGGCGCCGAAGTCGCTGCGCGACGGGCTGGTCTCCCGCATCGACAAGGAGACGCAGCACCACCGCGCGGGGCGTCCGGCGTACGTGAAGATCAAGGTCAACTCGATGGTGGACGAGGCCGTCATCGACGCGCTGTACCGGGCGTCGCAGGCGGGTGTCCCGGTCGACGTGTGGGTGCGCGGCATCTGCGCGATCCGTCCCGGCGTCCCCGGTCTCTCGGAGAACGTCCGGGTGCGGTCCATCCTCGGGCGCTTCCTGGAGCACTCCCGGGTGTTCGCCTTCGGCAACGGCGGTGAGCCCGAGGTGTGGTTCGGCAGCGCCGACATGATGCACCGCAACCTGGACCGCCGCATCGAGGCCCTCGTGCGGGTCACCGACCCCGGTCACCGCGCCACCCTGAACCGCATGCTGGAGACCGGCATGTCCGACACGACCGCCTCCTGGCACCTCGGCCCCGACGGCGAGTGGACCCGGCACGCCACCGACGCCGACGGCCAGCCCCTGCGCAACATCCAGGAGATGTTCATAGACGCCCGGAGGCGCCGGCGTGGCACAGCGACACCATGACGACCCGACCGGCCGGGCCCTGACGGAGGGCCTGGCCGGGAGTCGCCCCGAGCCCGGAACCGGAAGCCCGCCCGGCACCCCGGCCACGGGCGCGGGCGGCGCCCGGCGCGTGTCCCCGTCCCGGCGGACGGCCGACGCCGCCAGGGGCAGCGGCCTCCCGGCGAGCGGCCCCGCGCGCGGGCGCACCGGCTCAGCCGTACGAATCGACAGCGCCCACAGGGCGGACGACGCCCCGCCCGGGCCCCGAAACGAGGCACCCGCGCGCGGGACCGTCGGAGACACCGGCGTCCCGGGCGGCCGGGAGAGGAGTGACGTGGTGACCGGGGGATCGTCCGACGGCAGGGGTGACGGGCCGGCACTCGCGAGCACGCACCCGAACGCAAGCACTGTCGCGGGCGCGGGCACCGGTGCCGCCGCCGGCATCCCCGACACGGCCGCCACCAGCACTGGCGCGGGCGCCGCTTCCTCCACCGCCGACACCCCCAGCACCGCCACCTCCCGCACCCTCAGCACTGACGCGGGCGCACGCGTAGGCACCGCCACCCTCACCCCCGCCACCGGCGAACTCCTCGCCGCCTACCTCCGCGCCCAGGCGACGGAGTTCCTGCGGGCGCTCCGCCTGCACCGCGAGACCGGCGCGGGCGCGGCTCCGGCGGCCGACTCGCTGGACGCGGCCCGCGCGCTGCGCCGTTCCGCGCGGCGGATCAGCGGGAGCCTGCACACGTTCCGCCCGCTCCTGGACGCCGACTGGTCGGAGCAGATCCGCCCGGAGCTGGCGTGGCTCTCGGGCACTCTCGCCCTGGAGCATTCCTGCGAGGCCCGTCTCGAACGCCTCCTCCACGCCCTCCACCGCCTCTCGGGCGCCCCCGTGCTCCCGGAGCAGCAGGCGTCGTCCGCCCGCAAGCCGGCCACCGCCGACGACGCTCCCGAACGGGGCACCCTCACCGTGGGCGCCGCGAAGGCGGGCGCCCTTCTGGACCGTCAGCTCACCCTCGCGCGTACGCGCGCCCACAGCACCGCTCTCCAGGCCCTGGGGTCGAGCCGCTTCCACGCGGTCGCGGACAAGATCGCCTTACTGGCCAGTGAGGTCCCGCTGACGGCGACGGCGACGGCCGCCCCCCTGGCCCCCCTGGCAGACGCGGCGGAGGAGCGTCTGACAGCGGCGATCGCGGGACTCCCCCTGCTGACGGCCGGGAGCCCGTACAACGCGGAGGCCCTGATCCACGGCCTGTCGCCGGACCCGGCCCCGCACCCGCAGGACACTCCCTGGCACCAGGTCCGCCTGCTGCTGCGCCTGCACCGGTACGCGCTGGAGGTGCTGAACGGCGGCGCCTGCCCCGACGACGTCCGCCTCCAGCTGTCCGGCGAGGCGCTGGACCGGCACCGGGACGCCTCGGAGGCGGCCGCGGCGGCGGCCTCGGCGGCGCGCACCCCGAGGATCGCCCCGGCGACGGCGTACGCGCTGGGCGTCCTGCACGCGGACCAGCGGCATGAGGTCGAGGCCGCACGGTACGCGTTCCAGCAGAGCTGGCAGGCGCGCGCGTTGACGCCGTCGCCATAAAAGCCGTCGTCGTAGAAGCAGACCGCATACACAGGGGCGATCCATATGACCCACGGCACCATCCACGCCGCCGGCTGCGTCCTGTGGCGTACCTCGCCGGTCGACGACTCGCTGGAGCTGTGCCTCGTCCACCGCCCGAAGTACGACGACTGGTCGCACCCCAAGGGCAAGCTCAAGCGCGACGAGGATCCCCTGGACGGCGCAATCCGCGAGGTCGAGGAGGAGACGGGGTACAGGGCGACCCCGGGTGCCCGTCTCCTCACCCTCGCCTACGAGGTGCACGGCCGCCCCAAGGAGGTCCGGTACTGGGCGGCGCAGGCGTCGTCCGGCGTGTTCGTCCCGAACGACGAGGTGGACCGGATCCTGTGGCTGTCCCCGGTGGCGGCCAGGAACCGCCTCTCCCACCCGAGGGACCGCGACCTCGTGGACGCGCTGCTGACCGCGATCGGGCGTTCTACGGTGTCCTCGACGTGAGTGTTCGCGTCGTCGGCATGGACATTCGTGTCCTCGACGTAAGCGTTCCGTGACCTAACCACACCGCCTTCAGGGGTTCACCCGCCGTTCATATGAGCCCATCGGCGCCTTCACCTGATCTGCCTAATTTCGGCCTTGCACGGCACGGAACGCAGAACGACGGACGTTCTCGGGCCACAAGTCTTCGCCCCGCACGCCGCCGGATTCAGGACGGCGGCTCCTGGAAGGATTTCCCTCAAGTGAAGCTTCAGCGCAAGAACCGGCGGGCTCTCGCTCTCGGCGCTCTCGCCGTCTCCGGCGCCCTGGCCCTCACGGCGTGCGGCTCGGACGACACCGGCACCAAGGCCGGCGACAGCAGCTCCCCGGCGACCTCGGCGAACGCGGGCTCGATCAAGTGTGACGACGCCAAGGGCCAGCTCCTCGCCGACGGCTCCTCCGCGCAGAAGAACGCGATCGACGCGTGGGTGAAGAACTTCACGCAGGCGTGCTCCGGTGTTCAGGTCAACTACAAGGGCTCCGGCTCGGGCGCGGGCGTCACCGCGTTCACGCAGGGCCAGGTCGCCTTCGCCGGCTCCGACTCCGCGCTGAAGCCCGAGCAGGTCGCCGACTCCAAGAAGGTCTGCTCCGGCGGCACCGGCATCGACCTCCCGGCGGTGGCCGGCGCCATCTCCGTCGCCTACAACCTGGACGGCGTGGACAACCTCGTCCTGGACGCCACGACGATCGCGAAGATCTTCAAGGGCGACATCACCAAGTGGAACGACCCGGCGATCGCCAAGCTGAACCCGGGCGCCAAGCTTCCCGACCTGAAGATCCAGGCGTTCCACCGCTCGGACGAGTCGGGTACGACGGACAACTTCACCAAGTACCTCAAGGCCACCGCCCCGTCCGAGTGGACGTTCTCCGGCGGCAAGGCCTGGCAGGCCAAGGGCGGTCAGTCCGCCCAGGGTTCCTCCGGTGTCGCGGCCGGCGTCAAGCAGACCAAGGGCGCCATCGGCTACATGGAGCTGTCGTACGCGAAGGACGGCCTGAACTCGGCCGCCATCGCCACCGGCGCGGCCACCCCGGTCAAGGCGTCCTCGGACGGCGCGACCAAGGCCGTCGCCGCCGCCCAGGTCGTCGGCACGGGCTCCGACCTGTCGCTGAAGCTCGACTACACCACCAAGGCCGAGGGCGCGTACCCGATCACCCTGGTGACGTACGAGATCGTCTGCGACAAGGGCAACAAGGCCGACTCGCTGCCCGCCACGAAGGCGTTCCTGCGCTACATCACCTCCACCGAGGGCCAGGGCATCCTCGCGGGCATCGACTACGCGCCGATCCCCGACGCCATCATCACGAAGGTCCGCTCCACCATCGAGGGCCTGAGCTGATCTGACGGCGCGGCCCGGGGAGCACTCCTCCCCGGGCCGCGCCTTCCGGTGCACCGCCGCCCGGAGCCCACCCGGCTCCCGCAGACCGGAGAACCTCCATGGACACGACACAGATAACCGACGCTCCACCTCCCACCGACAGCCCCGCCCCGGTGATCGAGCGGAAGAGCCCCTCCCGCCTCGGCGACAAGATCTTCCTCGGCCTCTCCCGCGGCTCCGGCATCTTCCTGCTGGTCATCATGGCCGCCATCGCGGTCTTCCTGACGTACCGCGCGGTGACCGCGATCAGCAAGGACGACGGGAACTTCCTCACCACCTTCGAGTGGAACACCGGCCTCGTCCCGCCGAAGTTCGGCATCGCGGTCCTGGCGTTCGGCACGATCGTCTCGTCGCTCATCGCGATGCTCATCGCGGTCCCGATCGCCGTCGCCATCGCGCTGTTCCTCACCCACTACGCCCCCCGCAAGCTGCGCGGTCCGATCGCCTACGTGATCGACCTGCTCGCGGCGGTGCCGTCCATCGTGTACGGCCTGTGGGGCGCCCTGATCCTCGTCCCGCACCTGAACGGACTGTTCGGGTGGCTGAACGACTACCTCGGCTGGACCGGCCTCTTCTCGTGGGACGAGGGCCCGGCGCGCTCGCTGCTCACCGTCTCCATCCTGCTGGCGATCATGATCCTGCCGATCATCACGAACGTCAGCCGTGAGGTCTTCCGCCAGGTCCCGCAGATGCACGAGGAGGCGGCGCTCGCCCTCGGCGCCACGCGCTGGGAGGTCATCCGCATGGCCGTCCTGCCGTTCGGCCGCTCCGGTGTGATCTCCGCGTCGATGCTGGGCCTCGGCCGCGCGCTCGGCGAGACGATGGCCGTCGCGACGGTCCTCTCCCCCGACTTCGACATCCACGCCAGCCTCCTCAACCCCGGCGGCGGCACCTTCGCCCAGAACATCGCCAGCAAGTTCAGCGAGGCGAACGAGTTCGGCCGGGACGCGCTGATCGCCTCCGGTCTGGTGCTGTTCGTCATCACGCTGCTGGTCAACGGCGCGGCCCGGCTCATCATCGCCCGCCGCAAGGAGTACTCGGGGGCCAACGCATGAGCACCGCGACCGTCAAGAGCAGCCTGCGCAGCGCGAGTCTGCCGAAGTGGACCCCCTGGGCGATCGCCGCCGGCTCCGTCGCGCTCGGCCTGCTGGTCAGCGCCGTCGCGGGTCTGGAGAGCAGCATCCAGTGGGCGCTGCTCGCGGGTGTCTTCTTCGTCGTCGGCACGTACGGCGTGGCGGCGAAGGTGGAGGGGACGCGGCAGGCCAAGGACCGGGTCGCGACCAGCTTCGTGTGGGTCGCCTTCCTCCTCGCGCTGATCCCGCTGGCGTCCCTCGTCTGGTCGACCGTCCAGCGCGGTGTGAAGGTCCTCGACTTCTACTTCCTCTCCCACTCGATGGGCGTCGTCGCCGACTCCGAGCCGGGCGGCGGGATCTACCACGCGATCATCGGCAGCCTGGAGCAGGTCGGCCTCGGGACCCTCATCGGTGCCCCGGTCGGTGTGCTCACCGCGATCTACCTGGTGGAGTACGGGCGGGGCAAGCTCGCCAAGACCGTCACCTTCTTCGTCGACGTCATGACGGGTATCCCGTCGATCGTCGCGGGTCTGTTCATCCTCAGCCTCATGCTGATCTTCGAGATG
>DATCQX010000877.1:0-3760 GCA_036569285.1 Streptomyces sp. | reverse complement strand
CCTCTACGGACTGCTCGGCCGAGCCCGCCCCGAGACGGGCGCCACCCTCCCGGTCACCGCCTCGGCCCGCACCGACGCCGCCCGTGACCTGCTCGAACTCGCCCGCACCTCACCGGAGTCGGCCGACGAGGTGCGCGCCTGGCTGCGCGAGGCCTCCCGGCTCGAACGCCGCACCACCCCAACTGCCCTCGCCCGCCCCTGGATGCTGCCCGCGCTGACCGCCGTGTTCACCGACCGGGACGACGTCGTGGAGTGGATCGAGGCGCTGCCCGGCGCGTACGACACCGGCGCCCCGGCCATCGGCGTCCTCACCGGCCCCGGCGGCATCGGCAAGACCGCCGTGGCCGTCCGGGGCGCGCACCGGCTGAAGGACCGCTTTCCCGACGGCGTCCTCTTCGTCGACCTCGCCGGGGACTCCGCCACCACCGCCCTCACCCCCTCCGAAGTCCTCGCCCGCTTCCTCGAAGCACTCGGTGTCGCCCCCGACCGCGTGCCCGGCGACGAGGCCCGCCAACGCGACCTCTACCGCACCCTGACAGCCGACCTGAGCCTGCTCGTCGTCCTCGACAACGCGCACGACGACGCCCAAGTCCTGCCCCTGATCCCCGCCTCACCCACCTCGGTGGTCCTCGTCACCAGCCGCCACCGGCTCGGACGGCTCATCGCCCACCACGGTGCCCGCACCCGCACGGTCGAGCCGCTGTCGACCGAGGACTCGATGCTTCTCCTCACGCGTACCGTGGGAAGAGCCGCCCCGGAAGCGGACGTTCGCGCGGTCGCCGAGGGAACCGGCGGCTACCCGCTCGCGGTGTGCACGACCGGCGCGGGGCTCGCCGAACGCACCCACCTGAGCTGGGCGCGGGTGGCGCAGGAGCTGCGGCAGGCCGAGGAGGGCGGTGCCATGACCGACGACCCCGTACGCCTCGCCCACGACGTCTCCTACCGCGAACTCCCCCCGGACACCGCCGCGTTCTACCGCGCCCTCGGCTCCTGGGCCTGGCCCGCCCTCACCGTCCCCCTCGCCGCGCACGCCGCCGGAGTGACCGAGGACCAGGCCCGCACCCGCCTCGAACACCTCGCCCACGTCCACCTGTTGACCGAGATCGCGGAGGAGCGGTACCGCTTCCACGACGCCGCCCGCGCACACGCACGGGAGTTGGCCCTCGCCGAGGACGGCCACAGCCGAACAGCCGCGTCCGTACGGCGAGTCGCCGTCGCGCTCCTCAAGTCGACGGCGAGCGCCGACTTCCGGGTGATGCCGCTGCGGTGGCGGGTCGGAGCCGCCTACGGAAGGTTCGAGCGCAGCGACCGACCTGGCGACAGCAAGCGGGCGCTGGGCGAGCTGAGCCGGGAGCGGGAGAACATCGCCGCCGCGATCCGGGCCGCCTCGCACCACGGATTCGACGACCTCGTCTGGCAGTTGTGCGAGGCGACCTGGAGTCTGCACCTGCGGCTCGGGTTCCACGCGCAGTGGATCGACACCCACCTCCTCGGCGTCGAGGCCGCGCGCCGACAGGCCGAGGAGTTCGGGGAGCCGCGCGCGCTCGGGCGGATGCTCGTCCAACTCGCCTTCGCCTACATGGAAGTCGGCAGGGCCGCCGACGCCGAGCAGGCGCTCACCGAGGCCGTCGCCGCCGACCGCGCCTGCGGACACCACCGGGGCGAGGCCAGCGCCGTCGAGACCGCCGGACTGCTCCAACTCCGCCTGTGGCACTGGGAAGAGGCCGCCCACCGCTTCCAGGAGGCCCGCGCGATCTGGGAACGCGTCTCCGAAGGCGACGACGGACGGGCGGACAAGGAACGCGCCATCGCCCTCCTCGACCTGCACACCGGGCGCGCGGAGACCGGCGCCGGCGACTTCCCCTCCGCCCTCGCCCGGCTCAACGGCGCCCTCGTCGCGTTCCGTTCACTCCGCGACACCCACAACGAGGGACGCGTCTACATGTGCCTCGGCGAGCTGCACCGCAGCGCCGGCGACCTCGAACAGGCCCTCGTCTGCCTCGACAAGGCCGTCGACGTCATGACGGCCGAGGGCGCCGGGCTCCAGCGCGCCGACGCGGTGGAGGTGCGAGCCGATGTCTACCGGCGTGCGGGGCGGGCCGCCGAGGAAGCGGCCGATCTGGCGGTCGCCGTGGAGGGCTACGAGGCGAACGGGGACTCGGCCGGGGTGGAGCGGGTACGGGAACGACTGGCCGAACTGGAGGCGTGAGCGCGGCAGTTCAGGGCAGTGGCGAGGGCGTGACGGTGACCCGGTGCGCCCGAGTGCCCGTCCACACCGTCAACTCCTCGGGCATGCCGTCCCCTTCGGACAGCCACGCGTACAACGCCGACGCGTAAGCCGCCGGATCGCACAGGTCCGCCCTGCCGTCCGGCTCCGACGCCGCCGTCAGCCGTACGACCGTCCCCTCCCGGACCCCCGCCACACACCGGTCCGGGCCGTCCACGTAGACCGCCATCCCGCAGTACGGGTAGCGCGCGAGCGTCTCCGCCGTCCACGCGGCAGGCGGGCCGAGGCGGGGGTCGTCCGTGGCGGCGCGGCGTACGACGATGTCCGCGAGCGCCAGCCGGCCGGTCTCGCGGGTCTCCTCGTCGACGACCGTGTGGGCGGCGTCGGCGTTCGCGTGAGGGTCGGGGGAGTCGCCGGTCACGGCGTGCCGGGTGACCTCGACCGTCGGGTGGGCCGTGTCCCTGCGGCGGGTGAACACGCGGACCGGGGCCGTGAGGTGGGGCGGCGTGTGCGGTGGGAGGGGGAGCGGGTCGAGGAGGGCGGGGCGGGCGTACGGCTCGGGGATGTCCAACAGGCCGTAGAACAGGCGCCGTAGGAGGGCGGCCGACTCGCCGGGCGACGAACTCGTCTGGTCCGCGAGGTCCTTGTAGCGGGCCGGGTCGTGTCCGGTGATCGTCCGGTCGATCTGGGCGCGCAGGCTCGTGTGCCGGGTGAGGTGCGGGGCCGTGCGGCCGAGCGCGGCGACCGGGGAGCCCGGGTCCAAGTCCTGCCGGGGGAAGGCGCCGAGGAGTACGGGGACGCCGATGGACGCCGCGTAGTACGTGACGCTGGAGTGGTCGCCGAGGACACAGTCCGCCGCGATCAGGGCCTGCCGCCAGCCTTCGAGGGGGTCCGCGAGGTGCAGGCCCGCCCGGCAGGCGTCGTCCAGCCAGGCCCTTACCTGTCCTCGGCCGTGACCGTGCCAGATGTTCGGGTGCAGCACCGCCACCACGCGGTACTCGTCCGCCGGGAGCTCCGCCGGGAGGCCGGACAGCAGCCAGGGGAGGAGATCGTCGTCCGCATGCGCGTCACCCCCGAACAGGGAGCGGGGTGCCCATGTCGAGCTGACCACGACCAGCTTCTGCCCGGGGGTCACTCCCAACGCCCGCCGGAAACGGTTCCGTTGGGGGAGTGCTGCGAGGATCCGGTCGTAGCAGGGGTCCCCTGCCAGGGCCGCCGTCTCCGCCGCCTGCGGTACCGACTCCCTCAGCCTGTCCAGCTGTTCGGGATGCGACAGCACCGTGGCCGTCGCGATCGGACGCCCGTCGTCCCGCAACAGCCACTCGGACGAGAGGCCGAACACGGGCGCCTGCCCTGACCGTTCCGGCGTTCCGGCGTTCCGGCGTTCCGGCGTTCCGGCGTTCCGGCGTTCCGGCGTTCCGGCGTTCCGGCGTTCCGGCGTTCCGGCGTTCCGGCGTTCCGGCGTTCCGGCGTTCCGGCGTTCCGGCGTGGCCAGCCTCTTATTATATCCGACGCCGTGGGACAGTACGACCA
>DATCQX010000876.1:0-4636 GCA_036569285.1 Streptomyces sp. | reverse complement strand
CGTCGTCGGCGGCCTGTGGCCCAAGGCCCTCCTCGGCCTCACCGACCCGGCCGTGCAGCAGCTCCTCGCAGGAGGCCCCCGATGAGCGCCCTCGCGCAGTCCGTCGTCCAGTCGGTCGACTGGCTCACGATCGCCCCGCCGGCCGTCGCCGCCGCCGTCGGCCTCGCCGTCCTGGTCGCCGACCTGTTCCTCCCACAGGCGCGCAAACCCCTCCTGGGCTGGTCCGCCGTCGCCGGGCTCGCCGCCTCGACGGCCCTCCTGCTGCCCCTCCTGGACGGTGACCGCGCCACGTTCTGCCTGGTCGGCGACCCCGGAGTGTGCAGCTACACGGCCGACCGGTTCACCCTGGTCGTCCAGTTCCTGGTGCTCGGCGGAGCCCTCCTGACGGCGCTCCTGTCCGTCACCGCCCTCAAGGACGCGCGCGGGACACTCCCCGAAGGGGAGTACTGGTTCCTGCTGCTGTCCTCCGCCGCCGGTGCCGCGCTCCTGCCCGCCTCCCGGGACCTCGCCACCCTGATCGTCGCCCTGGAGGTCGCCTCCCTGCCCGCCTTCGCGCTCGTCGGCATCCGGCACGGCGACAAACGCTCCTCCGAGGCGGCCCTCAAGTTCTTCCTGTCGTCCGTCACGGCCACCGCCGTCAGCCTCCTGGGCATCAGCTTCGTGTACGCGACAACGGGCACCCTGTACCTCACCCAGGTGGCCGAACGCCTCCAGGACGTCGACGGACAGTTCCACACCCTCGCCCAGACGGGCGTCGTCCTCACCCTCGTCGGCTTCGCCTTCAAGACGGCCGCCGTCCCGTTCCACTTCTGGGTCCCCGACACGTACACCGGCGCGCCCCTGCCGATCGCCGCTTACCTGTCGGTCGTCGGCAAGGCCGTCGGCTTCTCCGGCCTGATCCTCGTCACGGTCGTCGCCTTCCCGTCGTACGACGACGTCTGGGGCCCGGCGCTCGCGGGGCTCGCCGCGCTCACCATGACCGTCGGCAACGCCGGCGCCCTGCGCCAGCACGCCACGCGCGCGTACAGCGCGATCCGCCTGCTCGCCTGGTCCTCCGTGGGCCAGGCCGGCTACCTCCTCGTCCCGATCGCCGCCGCTGCCTACACGGACGACGCCGAGCGCGCCGTCGGCTCCACCCTCGCGTACGCCCTCATGTACGCCGCCGTGAACCTCGGGGCGTTCACCGTGGCCGCCCTGGTGGGCCGCGGAAGCCCGCACAACCGCCTGACGGACTACCGGGGCCTGCACGCCCGCAGCCCGCTCTCCGCGCTTCTCCTGGCCTTCTTCCTGCTCTGCCTCGCAGGCCTCCCGCCGGGCGTCATCGGCCTCTTCGCGAAGGTCACCGTCTTCTCGGCGGCCGTCGACGCGGGCCTCGGCTGGCTCGCGGTCGTCATGGCCGTCAACGTCGTGATCGCCCTCTTCTACTACCTCCGGTGGACGACGCTGCTGTTCCGGACGCCCGAAGAGGCACCGGTCGAAGGGGAGCCGCCCGCGCGCGTTCCCGCCCCCCTGACCGCCGCCCTCGCCCTCACCGCGGTCGCCGCAGTCGTCCTCTCCGGAGCCCCCCAGCTGATCCTGCGGTTCGCCGACACCACCCTGTTCTGACCCGCCCGCGGGCCCTCACCCGGACGGCCGACAGGCACGCCCGCGCGCGCAAGGGAACTCGTGGCGCTCGCCTGGCGTTGAACCGGACAGGAAGGTCCACTGGACGTGACACCAGCAGGGCCGCAGATCAGCGAGCAAAGGGTTCCCCTGCCGCACGACTTGGAGGGCGTACCGTGCACCGCCGGCACAACGGGCTCAGGACCGCAGTACTCCTCGGGGGACTGTCCGCACTCATCGTCGTCATCGGCGGCTTCTTCGGCCGTACCGGCCTGATCATCGCCGTCCTGATCGCCCTCGGCACCAACGCGTACGCGTACTGGAACAGCGACAAGCTCGCTCTACGCGCGATGCGCGCGCGCCCGGTGAGCGAGTTCGAGGCCCCCGCCCTGTACCGGATGGTCCGTGAACTCTCCACGCAGGCCCGCCAGCCCATGCCCCGCCTGTACATCTCCCCGACGGAGGCGCCCAACGCCTTCGCGACCGGCCGCAACCCCCGCAACGCGGCCGTGTGCTGCACGGACGGCATCATGCGGCTCCTCGACGAACGCGAGCTGCGCGGCGTCATCGGACACGAGCTGAGCCACGTCTACAACCGGGACATCCTCATCTCCTCGGTCGCCGGAGCCCTCGCCTCGGTGATCGTCTTCCTCGCGAACTTCGCCTGGCTGATCCCCATCGGCCGCTCCGACGACGATGACGGCCCCGGCATCATCGGCGTGCTCCTGCTGTCGCTCCTCGGACCGCTCGCCGCCAGCCTCATCCAGCTCGCCATCAGCCGCTCCCGCGAGTACGAGGCGGACGCCTCCGGGGCGCAGCTCACCGGCGACCCCCTCGCCCTCGCGAGCGCCCTGCGCAAGCTCGAACTCGGCACCCAGCAGCTCCCGCTGCCCCCCGAGCCCCGGATCGAGACCGCGAGCCACATGATGATCGCGAACCCCTTCCGCCCGGGGCAGGGATTCTCCAAGATGTTCTCGACGCATCCACCGATGGCGGACCGCATCGCCCGCCTGGAGAAGATGGCAGGGCACCAGTAGTGAAGACCATTCTCAACGTCATCTGGCTGGTCCTCAGCGGATTCTGGCTCTTCCTCGCCTACCTCGGCGCGGGCCTCCTCCTGTGCATCACGATCATCGGCATCCCGTTCGGGATCGCCGCCTTCCGGATCGGCGTCTACGCTCTGTGGCCCTTCGGCCGCACGACCGTCGAACGCCGTGACGCGGGAGCGCCGTCCTGCGTCGGCAACGTCCTGTGGCTCGTCCTGGCCGGCTGGTGGCTGGCCATCGGCCACATCGTCACCGGCTTCCTGCTGTGCCTCACGGTCATCGGGATCCCGTTCGGCATCGCCAACTTCAAGATGATCCCCGTCTCCCTCATGCCGCTGGGCCGCGAGATCGTGCCGACGGACCAGCCGTTCGGGGCTCGCTGAGCCCTGCCGGGCGGTGAGCGGGCGACTTCTGTCGGGCGGGGCGTTCGGCCGTGTCCGCCAGACGTCCCTTGCCAGGACCTAGCGGCCCTCGCACGCCCTCGCCGAGGGCCTCGCCGCCTCCGCCACCCCTTGCAGAGTGGCCGAGTTGTCCACAGGCGGGAAGTTATCCACAGGCCGGGCGGATTGTCGGAGGCGTCCTGCACGATGGATGCGTGACGGGGCCTCAGCCGCCGCTCCCACCGGCAGCCGTCCCACGCCGGACCCCGTACGCGATCGCACCCACCACCAGCACACCCGCTCCGGAGACCACCGACACCCACGGAAGGGAGAACGCCAGCAGGACGCACCCCAGCAGACCGACGGCCGGCACCAGCCGCGCGAGCGGTGCCGAGGACAGGGTCCACGCCGAGGCGTTGGCCACCGCGTAGTACATGAGGACACCGAAGGAGGAGAACCCGATCGCACCCCGGACGTCGAGCGTGGCGGCCAGGACGGCGACGACCGCGCCCACGGCGAACTCGGCGCGGTGAGGCACCCGGTAGCGGGGGTGCACGGCGGACAGCGCGCCGGGAAGATGCCGGTCCCGGGCCATCGCGAGGACCGTCCGCGAGACCCCCAGAATCAGCGCCAGCAGCGACCCCAGCGCGGCGACGGCGGCACCGCCCCGCACCACAGGGACCAGCCCGGGGACGCCGGCGGCGCGCACCGCGTCCACCAGCGGAGCACCCGCCCCGCTCAGCCCCCCGACACCGAGCACGGAAAGGACGGCGACCGCCACACATCCGTACACCACCAGCGTGACGCCCAGGGCGAGCGGGATCGCCCGGGGGATCGTGCGCGACGGATCCCGCACCTCCTCGCCCAGGGTCGCGATCCGCGCATACCCCGCGAAGGCGAAGAACAGCAGCCCGGCGGCCTGCAGCACCCCGCCCGCCCCACCGGAGAACCCGATGTCCGCCGGCCCGGCGCCGGACCTCTCGGCCGCCTCCGCCCCCAGGCACACGGCCACCACCCCCACCAGAACCGCCAGCACCACGGCCACGATCACCCGCGTCACCCACGCCGACTTCTGGACGCCGCCGTAGTTCACCGCCGTCAGCACCAGGACCGACGCGACGGCCAGCGCGTGGGCGTGGTCAGGCCAGACGTACAACCCCACGGTCAGCGCCATCGCCGCGCACGACGCGGTCTTCCCGACGACGAAGGCCCACCCGGCGAGGTACCCCCAGAAGGCGCCGAGCCGCTCCCGGCCGTAGACGTACGTACCGCCCGACTCCGGATAGCGGGCGGCCAGCCGGGCGGAGGAGGTGGCGTTGCAGTAGGCAATCAGGGCGGCCAGCGCGAGGGCGGGCAGCAGACCGGTCCCGGCGGCCCGCGCGGCAGGACCCAGGGCGACGAAGACACCCGCCCCGATCATCGCCCCGAGCCCGATCACGACCGCGTCACCGAGTCCGAGGGAGCGGCGCAGTTCGGCAGGGGGACCGGAAGGCAGCGTCATGAACGGCAACCCTAGTGAGCGGGGGAAACGGAACGCTCCGGCACGGCGTCATCCGCGCCAACGCGGGGCGAACACGGCTGTCGCGGCGGGCGCGGGCACGCCAGAAG
>DATCQX010000875.1:0-4138 GCA_036569285.1 Streptomyces sp. | reverse complement strand
GGCGGGGGAGGCGGGCGGTGTCGGGGTCCGGGTCGGGGGCGGTCGGCGCCTCCGGGGGCAGCCCCTGCGACTCCCCTTGGCGCAAGCCCTGTCGCACTCCCTGCTGCCTCTCCCCCACCACCACCGTCGGCGTCGGCTCCGGAAACGCCACCTTCCGCAGCTCCCTCTCCAACTCGGCGAGATCCGGCCGGAGTTCGGGCTCCTTCACCAGGAGCCGCCCGAGCAGCCCGCTCAACGCGCCCGCGTTGTCCGGCAGTCGGGGTTCCTCGTACAGAACGGCGTGCAGGGTGGCCAGAGTCGTGTCGCGGGCGAAGGGCGAGTGTCCGACGAGGGCGGCGCACAGGGTCGCGCCGACGGACCAGATGTCGGACGGCGGCCCCTGAGGGCGCCCGGAGATCCGCTCGGGCGCCATGTAGTCGGGCGAGCCGACGATCATCCCGGCCATGGTGAGCGCCGTGGCGTCCTGGATCGCGGCGATCCCGAAGTCCGTGAGGACGATCCGCTCCCCGTCGCCCTCGACCAGGACGTTCCCCGGCTTGATGTCCCGGTGCAGGACCCCGCCCGCGTGCACCTGCTGGAGCGCCGCGACGAGCCCGAGTCCGACGCGGGCTGCGGCGACGGGGCCGAGCGGGCCGTCGTCGAGCGTGATCCGCTCCAGGGACCGGCCGCGCACCAACTCCATGACGATCCACAGGAGTTCACCCTCGTCGACGACGTCGTAGACGCGGACCACGTTGGGGTGGTCGATGCGGGCGGTCGCGCGGGCCTCGCGCAGGGTGCGTTCGCGGCGGGTCCTGGTGTCCTCCGCGTCCGTGCCGTCGATGCTTATCTCCTTCACGGCGACGAGGCGGTCGAGCATTTCGTCGACGGCCTGCCACACGCGTCCCATTCCTCCCTGACCGACGCTGGCGGCCAACCGATAACGCCCGGCCACCAAAAGCCCGGGAACACCGCCGCTGCTGTTGTTCCTCGGCAATCCACTGCTCCCTTTCACCGGCCGTACCACCAGAAACACAATGGTCACACTTCAGGCCGTACCAGCATAGTGCGGAGAAATCTTGTGGTACCTCTTCAAGTACCGCGAATTCAGGCGCGGTATCAGGGGGAGTCTCAGAGGGGGACGGACATGAGTTCTCGGCACAACGCTGCCATCACCGGTGCCCTGGTCGCGGTCGGCTGGGCCGCGCTGCTGGTCATGGCGCCGCAGGCGGGCGCGGACGATCAGGGGCCCGGCAGCGCGAAGGGCGGCAAGGCGATGGATCCGGCACCGGCCGGCGTCAAACTGACCACGACACTTCCCGAACGCATCTCGGTCGACAACAGCACCAGGAAAACCGCCGTCACCGCCACCGTGAAAAACGAGGGCACGAAAGACAGCGGGAAGATCAGGCTTCTGGTCGTCGGTTTCGACGGCCTTTCGATCAACGGCGTCGAGGGCTGCACGAAGCTCCCGAAAGAAAACCTCCCCGAGGGCTCGAACAGTGGTTTCAATTGCCCGATCGACAATCTCGCGGCGGGCGCCACGAAGTCGTACGCGGTCGACGCGAGCTACGACCTGACCAAAAAGGGAAAGATCTGCCTCCCGGTCCAGTCGCCGGACGGCAAGAAGACGTACTGGCAGCAGGGGCCCGTCCCCTTCGGCTCCACCAACACCGCCCCCAACGCCCCCGCCACCCCGCTGCTCCTCGGCACCGACAACAAGCCGGTCACCCCCGGCGCGGACCAACTCCCCAGCACCGGCCCGGCGGATGAGCTGCTCCCGCTGGGCGCGGCGGGGGCGGCGCTGATGGCGGCGGGCGCGGCGGGCGTCTGGTGGTCGCGGCGCCGTCCGGCGGCTGCCGGGTAACTCCCGCACGAAAAAGCCGTGTTACCTGACCCCAGGTAACACGGCTTCCTCAACCGGCGTGCGTATCAACGCCGTCCGAGAACCGGCTTACGTATCAACGCCGTTCGAGCAGCTTCCACACACCGGGCACCAGGCCCATCGCCAGCGCGGCCTTGAGCGCGTCGCCGAGGAGGTACGGGGTGAGGCCGGCCGCGATCGCCTGGGAGGCGGACATGCCGGCCGCGTAGGCGAGGTAGGGGACGCCGACGGCGTAGATCAGGGCCTCACCCAGGATCACGGCCCCGGCCATCCGCCAGACGTTCCTGTCCGCGCCCCGGCGGGCCAGCGCGCCCACGACGGTGGACGCGAGCATCAGGCCGAGGATGTAGCCGAAGGACACCATGCCCGCGCCGGACCCGCCCTCGGCGAACCACGGCACGCCGACGACCCCGGCGACGGCGTACAGCGCGAGCGAGAGGAAGCCGCGCCCGGCGCCCAGGGAGGTGCCGACGAGGAGCGCCGCGAAGGTCTGGCCGGTGACGGGGACGGGCGAGCCCGGGACCGGGACGGCGATCTGGGCGGCGACGCCGGTGAGGGCGGCGCCGCCGACGACGAGCGCGATGTCGCGGACGCGTCCGGCAGGGAGGAGGTCGGCGAGGACCCGCCCGGGGGCGGACGAGGCGGCGAGGGTGCTCATGAGGACTCCGCAGGGGTCGGGGGCGTATCCGGGACGGATGCGCGTCCAGGACGGGTGCTCATCCAGGACGGATAAGGGGGACCTAAGGACGCTATCCCAGACCTCTGGCCGCGCGAACCGTCACTCGTCGACAAACGGCAGGTCAGGGGCTTGGTGGGCTCCGGACAAAGGGCGGCCTCACACATGCCCGCGCACGTGACTCTGCTCACGGACCGGGCGTGACGCCCGTCGATAGGCTGGACCCCTTTGCCCATCTCACGCATTGGACGAGCCGCGCCCATGCCCATCGTGCCCTCACGCATGCCCTCACACACCGAGACCCCCGCCGACGCGCCCGGTCTCACGCACGCCCTCAAACAGCGCCACCTGTCGATGATCGCCCTCGGCGGTGTCATCGGCGCCGGGCTGTTCGTCGGCTCCGGTTCCGGTATCGCCGCCGCCGGTCCCTCCATCGTCCTCGCCTACACCCTCTCCGGCCTGCTGGTCATGCTCGTCATGCGGATGCTGGGCGAGATGTCGGCGGCGCACCCGTCGTCCGGCTCGTTCTCCGCGCACGCCGAGCGCGCGATCGGGCCGTGGGCCGGGTTCACCGTCGGCTGGGCGTTCTGGATCCTGCTCTGCACGGTCGTCGGACTCGAAGGGATCGGCGCCGCGAAGATCGTGACGGGGTGGCTGCCCGGGACGCCTGAGTGGATGTGGGTGGCGCTCTTCATGGTCGTCTTCTGCGTCATGAACCTGACGGCCGTGAAGAACTTCGGTGAGTTCGAGTTCTGGTTCGCGGCGCTGAAGGTCGGGGCGATCTCCCTGTTCCTGGTGCTCGGCGTGCTCGCGATAGCGGGCCTCCTGCCCGGCACGGACGCGCCCGGCACCGCCAACCTCGGTGACCTCCTTCCCAACGGCGGCCAGGGGTTCGTCGTCGGGCTGCTCGCGACGGTCTTCGCGTACGGCGGTCTGGAGACCGTCACGATCGCGGCGGCCGAGTCCGAGGATCCGGTGCGGGGGGTGGCGAGCGCGGTGCGGACGGCGATGTGGCGGATCGCGCTGTTCTACGTCGGGTCGATGGCCGTCATCGTGACGCTCGTGCCGTGGGACTCGGACGCGGTCGTCGAGAAGGGCCCGTACGTCGCCGCCCTCGACCACCTCGGCATCCCGGGCGCCGGTCAGGTGATGAACGTGATCGTGCTGGTCGCGCTGCTGTCCGCGATGAACGCGAACATCTACGGCGCCTCGCGCATGGCGTACTCGCTGGTCGACCGGGGTCAGGCGCCGCGCGCGCTGGGCACGGTGTCGGGCGGGGTGCCCCGGGTCGCCGTCCTCGTCTCGTCGGTCGTCGGGTTCGGGTGCGTGCTGCTGAGCTACTGGCGGCCGGACGACGTCTTCCTGTGGCTGCTGAACATGATCGGCGCGGTCGTCCTCGTCGTCTGGATCTTCATCGCCGTCTCGCAACTGCTGCTGCGGCGGCGGACGTCGCCGGATCGGCTGGTCGTGCGAATGTGGGGGTTCCCGTGGCTGACGTGGGTCGCGCTGGCGGGGATGGTCGCGGTGTTCGCGCTGATGGCGCGGGAGGGGGACACGCGGACGCAGTTGGTGTGGACGGGGGCGATGACGGTGGTGCT
>DATCQX010000874.1:0-11619 GCA_036569285.1 Streptomyces sp. | reverse complement strand
GGCGCAGCTAGCGGACGCCGCCGACCGGGACGCCACGGAGCGCGCCCGCGCCCTCGACGCCCACTACTCCCACGCGGTCGCCCGCGCGGAGGCCGCCCTCTCCGAGGCCCGCGACGCCTACGCGGAGGCGGAGAAGTCGGCCCACCAACTCCACTCCCGCGCCCGCGAGCACGCTGCCGCACTGCTCGCCGACGCCCGCTGTCACGCCGACCGCATCGCGCGGGAGACGGAACGGGTGCTGAGGGAGCACGGGGAGCGTTGGGACGATGTGCGGGCGCATATGGATTACGTGCGGAGCAGCTTGAGTGCGTTGACGGGGCGGGTGGTGGAGTAGCTCTGTGGGGGTAGCGCTCGCGGGGTAGCTCTGCGGGGGTAGTTCTCAGGTAGGGGCGACGGGCGTGGCTCTTGCGGGGTAGCTCCCAGGTACGGCTGCCCGGCGTACCACTCGCGGGGTAGCTCCCCCGGCGTACCCCTCCGGTACGTGCGACCCAAGAGCTACTCCCGCACCGGAAACCTCCGCGGCGCCACCAGCAGCAACGCCGCGAACGCGACCACCGCCGCTGCCGCCGCCCCGAAGTACACGGCATGCACGGCGTCTGCCACCGCCCGGCGGACGCCGTCGGGCGCGCCGCCGCTTCCCCAGGCCCGGGTGACGGAGTCGAGGTCGCCGCCCCCGAGCCGCGCGGCGAGGACGCTGTTGGCGATGGCGCCGAAGACGGAGGCGCCGATGGTCTGGCCGGTCTGGCGGCAGAAGAGGACGGAGGCGGTGGCCGTGCCGCGTTCGCCCCAGTCGACGGTGGCCTGGACGCCCACGATGAGCGGGAGTTGGAAGAGGCCGAGGGCGGCGCCCAGCAGGAGCATGAGGAGGGTGGGTTGCCAGGCGGAGCCGGGGTAGGGGAGGAAGGGGAACGCGAGGAGGACCAGGGCGGCGAGGGCGATGCCGAGCAGGGCCGTGTCGCGGAAGCCGATCCGGCGGTAGACGTGCTGGCTGAGCGCGGCGGAGAGGGGCCAGCTCAGGGTCCAGACGGAGAGGACGAACCCGGCGGCGACGGGCCCGAGTCCGAGGACGGACTGCGCGTACGTCGGCAGGAACACGGTCGGCGCCACCATCAGCAGCCCGAGCGCGCCCAGCGCCAGGTTGACGGAGGCGATGGTCCTCCGGCGCCACACCCAGCCGGGGATGATCGGCTCGACGGCCCTGCGCTCGACGGCGACGACGACCGCCACCAGCGCGAGCCCCGCCCCGAACAGCCCGAGCGACGGCGCCGACAGCCACGCCCAGGCGACCCCGCCCTGCACGAGAGCCGTCAACAGGACGCCCCCGCAGGCGAACACGGCGACCGCGCCCGCCCAGTCGACGCGCGCCTTCGTCGACTCCCGCGCCGGTTCATGGAGGTGACGGACGATCAGCCACAGCGCGACGGCGCCGACGGGGACGTTGACGAGGAAGATCCACCGCCAGTCGGCGTACGCGGCGAGCAGTCCGCCCACCGCCGGTCCGGCGACCGCCGACACCGCCCACACGGTCGACAACTTTGCCTGGATCTTGGGTCGTTGGTCCAGCGGGTAGAGGTCGGCGGCGAGGGTCTGGACGGTCCCCTGCAACGCCCCGCCGCCGAGCCCCTGCACGACCCGGAACGCGATCAGCGCGCCCATGTTCCAAGCGGACGCGCACAGCAGGGAGCCCAGCAGGAACACCGAGGCGCCGACGACGAGGACCGGCTTCCGGCCGAAGGTGTCGGAGAGTTTCCCGTACAGCGGGAGGGTGACGGTCACGGCGAGCAGGTAGCCGGAGAAGAGCCAGGAGAAGACCGAGAACCCGCCGAGGTCCCCGACGATCTGCGGGACGGCGGTGGAGACGATCGTGGAGTCGAGGGCGGCCAGCGCCATCGACAGCATGAGCGCGGCGACCACCGCGCCCCGTCGGTCGGGGGTACTACGGCCCCTCGTCTCAGGTATGACCGGTCGAACGCTCTCCGCCACTGACACTCCCCAAGATCACGTGCCCCTTGCACCTATCTGCCGCCGTTCAGCTTCTCACTTGACCCTCACGTCGCGGCAGGGTGCAGCCTTTGCGTGCCGGAGGGTGGAGTTCCTGGGGCGGCCAGGGTGGAGACAGCCCTGAAATCCCCTCCACCCGTCGGTGGAGGACCCCTAGGGGTACCTCCGTACTACGTCTCGGGGAGGGCTCGTACCGGCGGAGGACGAGAAGCCGTCGGAAGGCTCCTTAATCTGGCTCTACGCCGACGGGGGGTGGGGTTAACCCCCGAGGGAGAGGGGGTCCGGCCCCAATGTGCCGGCTCCCTCTCCGGGGCCAGACTCGTCGTCGTACCCAAGCACGCAAGCGGCACTGCCGGTGGGCAGCCGCGTCTCACCAGATGACCGACATAGGAGATTTGCCATGACATCGGCCGTGACCATTCCCCGGCACGGGGGTTCCGGAGGGCGTACGGCCGTCGCCGCGCGGGGGCGGCAGGTCGTGAAGGCGTACGGGTCGGGGGAGACCCGGGTCGTCGCGCTCGACCATGTCGATGTGGACATCGCGCGGGGGGAGTTCACCGCGATCATGGGTCCCTCGGGGTCCGGGAAGTCCACGCTCATGCACTGTCTGGCCGGGCTCGACACCGTCAGCTCCGGCGAGATCTACATCGACGACACCGAGATCACCCGCCTGAAGGACAAGAAGCTCACCCAACTCCGGCGCGACCGCATCGGGTTCATCTTCCAGGCGTTCAACTTGCTTCCCACGCTGAGCGCGTTGGAGAACATCACGCTGCCGATGGACATCGCGGGCCGCAAGCCCGACAAGCAGTGGCTGGCGCGGGTCGTGGAGACCGTCGGTCTCGCCGGGCGGCTCAAGCACCGTCCGAACCAGCTCTCCGGCGGTCAGCAGCAACGCGTCGCCGTGGCAAGGGCGTTGGCGGCCCGGCCGGAGATCATCTTCGGTGACGAGCCGACCGGGAACCTCGACTCCCGTGCCGGAGCAGAGGTGTTGGGCTTCCTGCGCAGGTCCGTCGACGAACTCGGCCAGACCATCGTCATGGTGACCCACGACCCCGTCGCCGCGTCCTACGCGGACCGGGTGCTGTACCTCGCGGACGGGCGGATCGTCGACGAGATGCTCCGGCCGACCGCCGACACCGTTCTCGACCGCATGAAGGACTTCGACGCCCGGGGGCGCACGTCATGACCGTCCTGAAGACCTCGATGCGCAACTTCTTCGCGCACAAAGGGCGAATGGCGCTCTCCGCGATAGCCGTGCTGCTGTCGGTCGCGTTCGTCTGCGGGACGCTGGTGTTCACGGACACCATGTCCACCACCTTCGACAAGCTGTTCGCGGCGACCTCCTCCGACGTGACGGTCAGCCCCAAGGGCGCCTCCGACACCGGGGAGACGAATACCGGCAACGGCAAGCCGCTCGTCATGCCGGCGTCGGTCGTCGACACCGTCCGCAAGGCGAAGGGCGTCAAGTCGGCCGAGGGCGGGGTCGCTTCGACCTCGGTGACCGTCGTGGACGCCGACAAGGACGACCTCTCCCCGAGCGGCGGCGGCCCGACGATCGTCGGCAACTGGAACGCCAACGACGCCCGCACCATGAAGATCACCTCAGGGGCGGCCCCCAAGGGTCCCGGCCAGGTGATGGTGGACGCGGACACGGTCGACAAGCACCACCTCAAGCTCGGGGACGAGATCGGCGTCATCAGCGCCGTCGGCACCCACACCGCGAAGATCTCCGGGATCGTCGAGTTCCAGGTCACCAACCCCGGCGCGGCGATCTTCTACCTCGACACGAAGACCGCGCAGGAAACGCTCGTCGGGCAGACCGGGGTGTACACGAGCGTCAACGTGACGGCGGCGGCCGGAGTCACCGACGACCAGCTCAAGCGGGACGTCACCGCCGCGCTCGGCGCCGGGACGCACAAGGTGCAGACGGCCAAGGAGACGGCCGACGCCAACCGCAAGGACGTCGGCGAGTTCATGGACGTCCTCAAGTACGCCATGCTCGGGTTCGCCGGGATCGCCTTCCTCGTCGGCATCTTCCTCATCATCAACACGTTCTCGATGCTGGTCGCCCAGCGCACCCGGGAGATCGGCCTCATGCGGGCCATCGGCTCCTCCCGCAAGCAGGTCAACCGGTCCGTGCTGATCGAGGCGTTCCTCCTGGGGGTCGTCGGGTCGGTACTAGGGGTAGGGGCCGGGATCGGGGTCGCCGTCGGGCTGATGAAGCTCATGAACAGCGCCGGGATGAACCTCTCCACGGACGACCTCACCGTCGCCTGGACCACCCCCGCCCTCGGGCTCGTCCTCGGCGTCGTCGTCACGGTCTTCGCCGCCTACCTGCCGGCCCGCCGCGCTGGGAAGGTCTCCCCGATGGCCGCTCTGCGGGACGCCGGGACCCCGGCCGACGCCAAGGCGGGGCTGGTGCGGGGCGTGATCGGGCTGGTGCTGACCGGCACCGGCGGCTTCGCCCTCTACCTCGCGGGGACGGCCGACAAGGGCAGCGAGGGCGCGTCGTGGCTCGGGCTCGGGATCGTCCTGTCGCTCCTCGGGTTCGTCGTCGTCGGACCGCTCCTCGCGGGCGGGGTCGTACGGGTACTAGGGGCCGTCCTCCTGCGGGCCTTCGGGCCGGTGGGGCGCATGGCCGAACGCAACGCGCTCCGCAACCCGAGGCGTACGGGGGCTACGGGTGCGGCCCTGATGATCGGGCTCGCGCTGGTCGCCTGCCTCTCCGTCGTCAGCTCCTCGATGGTGGCGTCCGTGACCCAGGAGCTGGACAAGTCCGTCGGCACCGACTTCATCGTCCGGTCCAGCAGCGAGCAGAACATCACCCAGCAGGCCGTCGACGCGATCAAGAAGACGCCGGGGCTGAAGCGGGTCACCGAATACAAGTCGATGGACGCCGACTTCACCACCCCCGACGGGAAGGTCTCCAAGGACACGGCGATCACCGCCGCCGACCCGACCTACCCCGACGACCTGCGCGTCGAGACCGTCCAGGGCAACCTGCACGACGCCTACAAGCCGGACTCCATGTCCGTCCACGAGGACTACGCCAAGGACCACGGCATCCGCCTCGGCTCCACGGTCAAGGTCGCCTTCCAGGACGGGCGTACGGCGAACCTGACCGTCCGCGCCATCACCAAGAGCGACGGCGCGATCGACTCCGGGGCCATGTACACGGCGATCTCGACCATGGCGAAGTACGTCCCGGCCGACAAGATGCCCCTCGACGAGATCGTCTTCGCCACGGCGGAGAAGGGGCAGCAGGACGCCGCGTACACCGCGCTCAAGTCGGCCCTGCACGACCTTCCGCAGTACAAGGTGCGCAACCAGACCGACTACAAGCAGGAGTTGAAGGACCAGGTCGGTCAACTCCTCAACCTGATCTACGGGTTGCTGGCCCTCGCGATCATCGTCGCCGTCCTCGGGGTCGTGAACACCCTCGCCCTCTCGGTCGTCGAACGCACCCGTGAGATCGGCCTCATGCGCGCCATCGGCCTCTCCCGCCGACAGCTCCGCCGCATGATCCGCATGGAGTCCGTCGTCATCGCCCTCTTCGGCGCGCTCCTCGGGCTCGGGCTCGGAATGGGCTGGGGCGCGACTGCCCAGAAACTCCTCGCCCTTCAGGGACTCGGAGTCCTGGAGATCCCCTGGACCACCATCGTCGGTGTCTTCATCGGCTCCGCTTTCGTCGGCCTCTTCGCCGCGCTGGTGCCGGCATTCAGGGCGGGGCGGATGAACGTGCTGAACGCGATCGCCACGGACTGATCCGTTCCGGAAGGGGGGGAACTGGACCACCGCATACGGGGGTTGCGGAGGAAGACCCGGTGCCGGGGAGCTGAAAAGGCTCCCCGGCACCGGGCTTTGGGGCTGCACCCTCGTGCAGGGGTCAGGGCAGGGCCCCTCCTTCCGGGCCCTGCCTGGCTGTCCTCGGGCGTCAGTCCAGCACCGCCACCGCCTCGATCTCCACCAGGTGCTCGGGGACGTCCAGGGCGGCGACGCCGATGAGGGTGGCCGGGGGGCTGTGGGTCACGCCGAGGCGGGCGGTGGCTTGGGAGAGGCCCTTCAAGAGGGCGGGCATTTTGTCGGGGGTCCAGTCGACCGCGTAGACGGTCAGCTTCGCCACGTTCTTGACGGAGCCGCCGATGCCCTCGAGGGCCGTGGCGATGTTCAGGTAGGCCTGTTCGACCTGGGCCGTGAGGTCGGCCGGGGCGTCCCAGGCGACCTGGCCCGCGAGGTAGGCGGTGCGGGTGCCGGTGGTGATCGCGACCTGGTGGTAGACGTCGATGATGGGCAGGCCCTCGGGGTTGTGCAGGGTGATCGTCATATCGGGGACCGTAGGGAAAGCCGCTCTGACGTGGAAGAACGCACTTTTTGGTGACCCGGGAACCCCTAGGTGACCCCGCAGGTCAGGGCCGTTGTCAGGTTCGCGGCGTCAACAAGGACACCGCGCGCTGCCCAGGGCCGAGGGTGACGGACTCCTCCACATCCCGGTGGTTGTCCACAGGCCCGGCGGTTGTCGGCGGCAGGTCGTAGGCTGGATGACCCCCGGCCCGTGACACGCGTCGGGTGGTCGGTGTTGCCCGTATCGCCCAAGCCCACCCCCTCACCGGAAAGATCCCATGAGCCTGCACGGTCTGCTAGACGCCGTTCTGAAGGACGTCGCCCTGTCCGAAGCCGTTCGTGCGGCAGCGGACGGGAACCGGACGCATGTCGATCTGGTCGGCCCACCCGCGGCGCGCCCCTTCGCGATCGCCGCACTCGCGCGCGAGTCGGGCCGCCCCGTGCTGGCCGTGACGGCGACGGGCCGGGAGGCGGAGGACCTGGCGGCGGCCCTGAGGTCGCTCCTGCCGCCGGACGGCGTCGCGGAGTACCCCTCCTGGGAGACGCTGCCGCACGAGCGCCTGAGCCCCCGCAGCGACACCGTGGGGCGCCGGCTGGCGGTGCTCAGACGCCTGGCGCACCCGCGCGTGGACGACCCCGAGACGGGCCCCGTGTCGGTCGTCGTCGCGCCCGTGCGGTCCGTGCTCCAGCCGCAGGTCAAGGGGCTCGGGGACCTGGAGCCGGTCGCGCTGCGGACGGGACAGCAGGCCGACCTGAACAAGACCGTCGAGGCCCTCTCGGCGGCTGCGTACGCGCGCGTGGAACTCGTCGAGAAGCGGGGCGAGTTCGCCGTCCGCGGCGGGATCCTGGACGTGTTCCCGCCCACCGAGGAACACCCCCTGCGCGTCGAGTTCTGGGGCGACGACGTCGAGGAGATCCGCTACTTCAAGGTCGCCGACCAGCGGTCCCTGGAAGTCGCCGAACACGGGCTGTGGGCGCCCCCCTGCCGGGAACTCCTGCTCACCGAGGACGTGCGCGAGCGCGCGCGGCAGCTCGCCGAGGAACACCCCGAGCTGGGCGAGCTGCTGCACAAGATCGCAGAAGGGATCGCCGTCGAGGGCATGGAGTCCCTCGCGCCGGTCCTCGTCGACGACATGGAGCTGCTGATCGACGTCCTCCCCAAGGGCGCGATGGCCGTCGTCTGCGACCCGGAACGCGTGCGCACGCGCGCCGCCGACCTCGTCGCCACCTCCCAGGAGTTCCTGCACGCCTCCTGGGCGGCCACGGCGGGCGGCGGCGAGGCCCCGATCGACGTCGGCGCGGCCTCCCTGTGGTCCATCGCGGACGTACGGGACCGCGCGCGCGAGCTGGACATGATGTGGTGGTCGGTGTCGCCGTTCGCCGCCGACGAGCAGCTCGACGCGGACACCC
This sequence comes from Streptomyces sp., assembly GCA_036569285.1. GTDB lineage: Bacteria > Actinomycetota > Actinomycetes > Streptomycetales > Streptomycetaceae > Streptomyces. Next base: position 3,864 of record DATCQX010000874.1, on the reverse strand, counting down.
TGAAGCTGTCGATGCACGCCCCAGAGACCTACCGGGGCGACACCGCGAAGGCCCTCGCCGACACCAAGGGCTGGCTGGCCGACGGCTGGCGCACGGTGTTCGTCACCGAGGCGCACGGGCCCGCCTCCCGCACGGTCGAGGTCCTCGGAGGCGAGGGCATCGCCGCCCGCCTCGACATCGAACTCGGCGCCATCGAGCCGTCCGTCGTGCACGTCGCGTGCGGCTCGATCGACTACGGATTCGTCGACCCCGCGCTGAAGCTCGCCGTCCTCACCGAGACCGACCTCTCGGGCCAGAAGGCGGCCGGCAAGGACGGCGCGCGCATGCCCGCGCGGCGGCGCAAGAGCATCGACCCGCTGACGCTGGAGTCGGGCGACTACATCGTCCACGAACAGCACGGCGTCGGCCGGTACATCGAGATGGTCCAGCGGACCGTCCAGGGCGCCACCCGCGAGTACCTGGTCGTCGAGTACGCCCCCGCCAAGCGCGGCCAGCCCGGCGACCGCCTGTACATCCCGACGGACCAGCTGGAGCAGATCACCAAGTACGTCGGCGGCGAGGCCCCCACCCTGCACCGCCTCGGCGGCGCCGACTGGACGAAGACGAAGGCGCGCGCGAAGAAGGCCGTCAAGGAGATCGCCGCCGACCTGATCAAGCTGTACAGCGCGCGCATGGCCGCCCCCGGGCACGCGTTCGGCGCCGACACGCCCTGGCAGCGCGAACTGGAGGACGCCTTCCCGTACGCCGAGACCCCGGACCAGCTCACCACGATCGCCGAGGTCAAGGACGACATGGAGAAGACGGTCCCCATGGACCGCCTGATCTGCGGCGACGTCGGCTACGGCAAGACCGAGATCGCCGTGCGGGCCGCCTTCAAGGCCGTCCAGGACGGCAAACAGGTCGCCGTCCTCGTCCCGACGACCCTCCTCGTCCAGCAGCACTTCGGGACGTTCTCCGAGCGGTACGCGCAGTTCCCCGTCAACGTCCGCGCGCTGTCCCGCTTCCAGACCGACACCGAGGCCAAGGCCACCCTGGAGGGCCTGCGCGAGGGTGCCGTCGACGTCGTCATCGGCACCCACCGGCTGTTCTCGTCCGAGACGAAGTTCAAGGACCTCGGGCTCGTCATCGTCGACGAGGAGCAGCGGTTCGGCGTCGAGCACAAGGAGCAGCTGAAGAAGCTCCGCGCGAACGTCGACGTGCTGACGATGTCCGCGACCCCGATCCCCCGGACGCTGGAGATGGCCGTCACCGGCATCCGCGAGATGTCGACGATCACCACGCCCCCGGAGGAGCGCCACCCGGTCCTCACGTTCGTCGGGCCCTACGAGGAGAAGCAGATCGGCGCCGCGATCCGGCGTGAACTCCTGCGCGAGGGCCAGGTGTTCTACATCCACAACCGGGTCGAGTCGATCGACCGCGCGGCGGCCCGGCTGCGCGAGATCGTCCCCGAGGCGCGCATCGCGACCGCGCACGGCCAGATGTCCGAACAGGCCCTGGAACAGGTCGTGGTGGACTTCTGGGAGAAGAAGTTCGACGTCCTCGTCTCGACGACGATCGTCGAGTCCGGCATCGACATCTCCAACGCCAACACGCTCATCGTCGAGCGCGGCGACACCTTCGGCCTGTCCCAACTCCACCAGCTGCGCGGGCGAGTCGGCCGTGGCCGCGAGCGCGGGTACGCCTACTTCCTGTACCCGCCGGAGAAGCCCCTCACGGAGACGGCACACGAACGCCTCGCGACGATCGCCCAGCACACCGAGATGGGCGCCGGCATGTACGTCGCCATGAAGGACCTGGAGATCCGCGGCGCGGGCAACCTGCTGGGCGGCGAGCAGTCCGGGCACATCGCGGGCGTCGGCTTCGACCTGTACGTCCGGATGGTCGGCGAGGCCGTCGCGGACTACCGCAAGCAGCTGGAGAACGGCGAGATCGAGGACGAGGCACCCCTCGACGTCAAGATCGAGCTGCCGGTCGACGCGCACGTCCCGCACGACTACGCGCCGGGCGAGCGGCTGCGGCTCCAGGCGTACCGGGCGATCGCCTCGGCCAACTCCGAGGACGACGTCAAGGCCGTCCGCGAAGAACTCACCGACCGCTACGGCAAGTTGCCGGAACCCGTCGAGAACCTGCTGCTCGTCGCCGGGCTGCGGATGCTGGCGCGGGCGTGCGGGGTCGGGGAGATCGTCCTTCAGGGGACCAACATCCGGTTCGCGCCGGTGGAGTTGCGGGAGTCGCAGGAGCTGCGGCTGAAGCGGCTGTACCCCGGGACGGTCATCAAGCCCGCCGCGCATCAGGTGCTCGTGCCTCGGCCGAAGACCGCGAAGGTGGGCGGGAAGCCGCTGGTCGGGCGGGAACTCCTGGGCTGGGTGGGGGAGTTCCTGGCGACCGTGCTGGGGTCGTAGGGAGCGTACATAGCGGGCTTTCTTGACAGGTGCCGGTGGCGGGGCGAACCTGGACACATCGGCGCCTGTCAGGCGCTTGGACGGCGCCCGCCCGGCGCCCCGTTCATTCCAGGGGGAGGAATGAACACTGTCGTCTTCGGCAACCTCTCCGTCTCTTTGGCCGGCCGCCACGGCGCCCGCCTCACCCGCGTGGCCCCCACGACGGCGATCCCGTACCGCCGTAGCCCGGCCGGACCGGCCCAACTCCCTTACCTGGTAGGGCGGTCGGACGAACTCGCCCGCGTCCGCCCGCTCACGGCCGTCGAGTTCACCGGCCCCTGCGGCATGGGCAAGACCACGCTGCTGCGGAACGTGCCGCAGGCCGTGTACGTCCGGGTCGGCGCCACCGCCCTGGAGGACCTCGTCCAGGACCTCATGCGGCGCTTCTACACCTGGCAGGGGCCCGTCCGGTTCAGCACCGAGGAGTGCGCCCGGTACCTCGCCGCCGCCGACGGGACCGTCGTCCTCGACGACGTGACGTACACCCCGCAGCAACTCGCCTACCTCCAACAGGCGCTGCGGGGCTGCGCGTTGGTCGTCGGCGCGGCAACTCCCTCACTGGGGGCGGCGGGTGAGTCGTACGCGTTGGAGGGGCTCTCCGAGGGGGCCGCGACCGCGCTCCTCGCCCGGGATCTCGGGCGCGCTCTCTCTGGGGTTGAACTCGCTCTGGTGGCACGGCTGTTGGCCGCCGTCGGCGGGCAGCCGCTGCGTCTGCGGCAGGCCGCCGCGCTCGTCCGGTACGACGGGCGGACGCTCGCGGACGTCACCGTGCGCGCGGAGGGTGATCCCGGCGTCCTCGACGAGCTGGCGCTCTCCTCGCTGCGGCCGGACGCCCGGCGGGTGCTGGCCGTGCTGACGCTGCTCGGCGGGGCGCTGCTGCCCGCCGGGGTGCTCGCGCAGATGGCCGACGTCGCGTACGTGGCCCAGACGTTCGAGTCACTCGCCGAGCACGGGGTCGCCGAGTGGCGCGACGACCGGTTCGGGCTGCCCGTCTGCAAGGCCGAGCCCTACCGGTACCTCCTGTACCGGCACATCGGGCTCGCCTCCGCCGTCCGCTCCCTCGCCGCGTGGCTCGCCTCCTGCGACCCCGCCGGGCCCGACGCGCGCGGCGCCCTCGACGGCGCCCTGGGGCTCCTCGGGTTCGCCGTGGCAGGCCGTCGTCCGGATCGTCACCGTCCTGGAGCGGGTCCTGTTCATCCAGGGGCACTGGCAGGCGTGGCAGGAGACGCTCGCGCACGGGATCACTGCCGCGCGGGAGACGGGGGACGTCGTTTCCGAGGCGTACCTCACGCATCAGCAGGGCGTGCAGCACTTTCTCAACGACCGTACGGAGCACGCGCGTCGGATGCTGCGACGGGCGCTCGATCTGCGGACGGAGCTGGGGGACGCGGCGGGGGCGGAGGTGACTCGGGCGAATCTCGCG
>DATCQX010000873.1:0-4178 GCA_036569285.1 Streptomyces sp. | reverse complement strand
CCGGAGGCGTACCCCTGGCCGACCGCGCGGAACTTCCACTCGGCGCCGTGCCGGTACAACTCGCCGAAGACCATGGCGGTTTCGGTGGAGGCGTCCTCGGAGAGGTCGTAGCGGGCGATCTCCTGGCCGCCGGCCTGGTTCACGACGCGGATGTAGGCGTTGCGTACCTGGCCGAAGCTCTGGCCGCGGTTGTCGGCGTCGTGGATGGAGACGGGGAAGACGATCTTGTCGACGGCGGCCGGGACGGCGGTGAGGTTGATCTTGATGGACTCGTCGTCGCCGTCGCCCTCACCGGTCAGGTTGTCGCCGGTGTGCTCGACGGAGCCGTCCGGGCTGGTGAGGTTGTTGTAGAAGACGAAGTGCGCGTCGGAGGCGACCTTCCCGGCCGCGTCCAGCAGCAGCGCGGAGGCGTCGAGATCGTAGTCGGTGCCGGTGGTGGTGCGGACGTCCCAGCCCAGCCCGATCAGGACGGCGGTCAGGCCGGGGGCCTCCTTGCTGAGCGAGATGTTGCCGCCCTTGGCCAGGGTTACTCCCACTGTGAACTCCTCCTCGGGGGGTAGGGGCTGACCCGTAGGGGCCGTGGGGACGACCTGAGGAAGTCCCCCGACTGTTAAATCTACATCACTGTAGAAACAACGGTATGGGGGCGGGGGTACTTCCGAGGTAGGGGTACGGGTGGGCTCACTCTGAGGTAGGGGGCGGCTGGGCGTACGTCTATACGATGGGGAGGTATCCGGCGCGGGAGAGGAGACAGGGCGTGACGGACCACGAACAGCGCCCCCGGCGACGGGGGCAGGGCGAGCTGGAGGCGCTCGTCCTGGAGGCCCTGCGCGCGGCGGACGGCCCCGCGACGGCGGGCTGGGTCCAGGAGCGCCTCGGCGGCGACCTGGCCTACACCACCGTCATCACGATCCTCACCCGCCTCCTGGAGAAGGGCGCGGTCACCCGCGAGCGCGCGGGCCGCTCCTTCGCCTGGACCCCCGCGTCCGACCAAGCCGGCCTGGCCGCACGGAAGATGCGCAAGGTCCTGGACGGCGAACGCGACCGCGAGGCGGTGCTCGCCAGCTTCGTCACCGGACTCGGCGCGGACGACGAACGGCTGCTGAGGGAGCTGCTGGGCGAGGCCGGGAGCGAAGGGACGGACTGACGCCGTATGGGGTTCTTCATCTTCCTCCCCCTGATCCTGCCCCTGACGGCCTGGCCGATAGCGCGCCTCGCCGAACAGCACCTCCACCCTCGCGCCGCCACCCGCCTCCTCACCGCGATGGCCGCGGTCATGGCCCTGTGCAGCACGGTCTGCCTCGCCCTCCTGATGGTCGTCGGAACGGCGCAACTCCCAGGTAACCCCCTACCCGACGGCTGGTCCGACCCCGAGGTCCGCGCGGTCGTCCCCTACGACGAGATCGCGGGCAAGGCCGCCATCCCCGCCCTCTTCGCCGTCATGGCCGTCTGCGTCCGCACCGCCTGGCACCACTTCCGCCTGCGCCGCCGCGCCCACCGGGCCCTTACGGGTCTTCCCTCCACGGAGGTAGCGGTACTACGGGACGACACCCCGTACGCCTACGCCCTCCCCGGCGCCCGCCGCGACCGCATCGTCGTCACGACGGCGCTGCTGGGCAGCCTGGACCCGGGCGAGCGCAGGGCGTTGTTCGCCCACGAACGCGCGCACCTCACGGCCCGCCACCACCGCTACCTGCTCACCGTCCAGCTCGCGGCCCGTGCCAACCCGTTCCTGAGGCCGCTTTCCACGGCCGTTTCCTATACGACGGAACGCTGGGCGGACGAGGACGCGGCAGCGGTGATCGGCAGCCGCCGCACGGTAGCGCGGGCCATCGGGAAGGCGGCGCTGCTGTCCCGGGGGACACCGGTGCCGGCGCTCGCCGGGTTCGCCGCTCCCGGGCCGATTCCCCGCCGGGTGGCGGCACTTCTGGGGCCCGCCCCACTGGTCCGGCACTGGCCGTCCGTGTTCACGGCGGTGGGGCTCGCGGCATGGGGAGCCGCCGCGGGGACGGCGGTCTCGGCGATGTCGTCCGCGAACTCGGCGGTGACGATGTTCGTCATCCTGTACGCGGCCACGCCGCTCTGAGAGGGTGCCGGACGCGGGAGTTCCGCTGTTGGAGCGTCGTCGGCCGGGTGGGCAGGGTGGGGCTCTTGGGCAACTCGCTTCAGGTGGTGCGGTGTTGTCCGAGGGCCGCTCTCGGCCAGGTGTTGATCGACTGACGGGCGGCCGGAGCTGTGAGGCTCCTGTGAGGGTGGCCCGCCCCGCCGTCTGCGGATTGCATGCCGGAGGCGACGCCCTTCGGCTGCGTGAGATGTGACGGAACGTCAAGCGCGGTGCAAATGGTGCGCGTTGGCGTGTCGTGTTAGCGCGATATCCGGACTCTGTATCTCAATGGGATGGTTGACAGGAGTTGCCCAGGCTTTGGAGGCTTGCGTGGACATGCCAGTAGATGGGGAGGGTGTCATGTGTTACGCAAGCGATGTAGATACCTGCTCGCGGTCGGCGTCGCCTTCGGGCTCGCGTTCGCGCCGTCGACGGTCGTCGCGGCCGAGGGGCAGGCAACTGCCGCCGCTTCGAAGGCTGTTGAACATCGGGTCTCACCGTCGGCGCAGGCGCTGACGGCGGGGTACTGGACGCCGGAGCGCATGGCGGCTGCCGTACCGCCCAAGGCGGTGGGGGACTCGAAGGTGCCCGACAGCGTCATCGAGGAGGCGATCGGCGGGGCCACGACGGGGTCGGAGCCCGTCGCCGGCAAGGGGGTCCAAACAGCCCCGGGCGCACCGAAGTTGAAGGTCACCGCCACGCAGGTGGTGGGCAAGGTGTTCTTCCGGGGCTCCGACGGCATCGACTATGTCTGCTCGGGCTCCGCGGTCAACAGCACGAACAAGAACATGGTGTTCACGGCGGGCCACTGCGTGCACGGCGGACCCGGTCAAGGGTGGGCGTCCAACTGGCAGTTCGTGCCCTACTACAACTACGGCAACCGGCCGTACGGGACGTGGTGGGCCGAGACGCTCGTCGCGTTCAACGGCTGGGTCAACAGCGGGAACTTCGGCTACGACGTCGGCATCGTCATCACCTCGCCGAACTCGTCCGGTGAACTCGTCAACGCCGTGGGCGGGTTGGGGATCCAGTGGAACTACCCCAAGAACCGCTTCATGGTCGCGATGGGGTATCCGGCGTCCGGTGCCTTCGACGGTGAGTGGCAGTACTTCTGCTCCGCGACCACCTCGCAGCGCAGTTCCTCCATCACCGACCAGATCAAGATGCCGTGCAACATGACCGGCGGGTCGAGCGGCGGGCCCTGGATCTTCGGCAAGGACGACAACGTCTACTGGAGCGGGTACGTCAACGGCGTGAACAGCAACACCGAACGCCGTGACAATCCGACCGAGATGCGCTCGCCGTACTTCGCGACATGGGTCGGCGACGCCTTCAACACCTACTCTACCTACTGACGCACGCGCGCCATCCGGCGTCCGGTGCCTGCCGGGCGTACGACGTGGAGGGGTCAACTCATGCCTGGAGTCTTACGAGTTCGGCTTGCCGTCGCCATCGGCGCACTGGCCTGCGTGCTGGTCGCCTGCGGCACGGACGGGAGCGACCCCGCCACCCCGCCGACCGGCGTCTCCGGCACGGGTGCGGACTCGGGCTCGACCACCGGACCGGGCTCGGGAGCCGGTTCGAGCCCGGGTTCCGCGGCGGACCCGAGCGCCGGGGCCACCCCGGGCACCGGCTCCACCTGCGCCCCCTCCACGTCACCCACCGGCTCACCGGACCGCTCCACCCCCACCGGCACCGCCCCCGGCGACAGCCAGGCACACCCCCAGGACCCCGACGGCAACTGCGTCATCGACAGCGGCGTCCCGAACATGCCGGTGGATCCGTGAGGGTTCGAACCCTGTTTGCCACGGCACTCAGTAGTACCCAGGGCGTACCCCTGAAGTGCCGGACCCCGTAATACCCGGAGTCCGGCACTCGGCGCGTCGCTCAGAGGTCGAACTCGTGGGGCGGGAGATCGAGGGTGTAGCAGGCCTCGCGGACGACGGCCTGCTCGTCCTTGTCGAAGTCGCCGTCGGCGCCGCCGATGACGATGCCGATCTGGATGACGGCGCGGGCCTCGGCGGGCTTCTTCTTGGCCTTGGCGATCTCCTGGAGGACGCTGACCTTGCCGAAG
>DATCQX010000872.1:0-3269 GCA_036569285.1 Streptomyces sp. | reverse complement strand
GGGGCAAGTGGGGCAGGTGCAGGGGGAGTTGTGTGGGGCGTTTCTCTACGCCGGGTTTTCATGCCGGACGTCGTGCCGGGTTTTCATGGCGGACGTCGTGCTGGGCCTTCATGTCAGGTCTCCGCGCCCGGCCTCGGCGCCGGCGCTCCGCGCAGGGTTTCTATGCCGGTTCGACCCCCAGCCGCGCCAGCAACTCCCCGCGCAGCTCGGCGAATCGGGGGTCCGCGGGGTCGCGCGGCCGGTCGAGGTCGACGTGTCGCTCGTGCGCGATGGCTCCGCCGGCCATCACCAGGACGCGGTCCGCGAGGAGGACGGCTTCGTCGACGTCGTGCGTGACGAGGAGCACCGCGCAGCCGCGCCGCCGCCACAACTCGCCCACCAGGCGCTGGGCGTTGATCCTGGTCAGGGCGTCCAGCGCGCCGAACGGCTCGTCCAGCAACAGGAGATCGGGCTCGCGGACCAACGCCCGGGCCAGGGAGGCGCGTTGGGCTTCGCCGCCGGAGAGGGTCTTCGGCCAGGCGTTCGCGTGACCGGCGAGGCCGACCTCCTCAAGTGCCTTGTCCGCGACCGCCTTTGACGGCTTCCCCGGCAGCCCGAGCAGCACATTGCGCCACACCCGCTTCCACGGCATCAGCCGGGGCGCCTGGAACGCGACCGCCTTGCGGCGCGGCACCAGCACCGTCCCCTCGATCTCCCGGTCCAGCCCCGCGAGGATCCGCAGCAGCGTCGACTTCCCGCAGCCGCTGCGCCCGAGGAGGGCCACGAACTCGCCCGGCCGGATGTCGAGTTGGAGGTCGTCGATGACGGCACGTCCGTCGAAGGTCCGGGTCAGACCCTCGACCCGGACCGCCTGCCCGGTCACCGGCCGGTGAACGTCGGTCGCCATTGCAGCAGCACCCTCTCCAGAGAACGGACGACGAAGTCGGCGAACAGTCCGAGGAACGCGTACACGATCAGACAGACCACGATCACGTCCGTCCGCAGGAAGTCCCGCGCCTGCACCATCAGGAACCCGATGCCCGAGTCCGCGTTGACCTGTTCGGCGAAGACCAGCGCCAGCCAGGCGACGCCGAGCGAGTACCGCAGCCCCGTCAGCGCGCCGGGGAGCGCACCCGGCAGCACGACATGCCGGACCAGACCCCACCGCGACAGCCCCAACGACTCGCCCGCCTCGACGAGTTGGGAGTCGACGCCGCGGATTCCCGCATACACGTTCAGGTACAGCGGGAAGGTCACCCCGAGCGTGATGATCGCGACCTTCGGGGTCTCGCCGATCCCGAACCAGATGATGAACAGCGGGATCAGACCGACGAACGGCACCGTCCGCAGCATCTGCACCGGCGCGTCCACGAGGTCCTCGCCGATCCTGAACAGGCCGGAGAACAGGGCGAGTCCGGTGCCGATCAGCGTCCCGAACAGCAGCCCCAGGGCGACGCGCTGGAGTGACGTCCCCATCGCCGATGCGAGCGAGCCGTCCGCGATCAGATCCTTGCCGACCTCCGCGATCCGCCCCGGCGAGGCGAGGGTGTCCGGCGCCAACACGCCTGTCGCACTGAGGAGTTGCCACAGCGCGAGCAGCAGGACCGGGCCGGTTGTTCGGCGCAGCCAGCGGGGTAGGCGGGTGCGGCGGGCTCGGAGCGGCTGGAGTGGTTGAAGATCCAGACCGTACCTATCCGGAATGTCGGACTCTTTCTCGCCGGGTGGGGGTGGGGCATGGCTGATGCTCATGGGGGCTCCATGGGGCGGCGGGGGGACACGCCTCGGCCACGCCTGATCAGGCAGAACTCAGACGTCTGCCGCAGAGGGGGCCTGCCGAGGGGAAAAGGGCGTCAGCAGCCGCGACAACACGCGGCGGAGGTCACCCGCAGCAGGTCGATGTGACCACGCGTGGTGAGAAGAGCTGAACGCGACATGCCGCCGAACATAGCCAGGGGCGGGGCGAGGGGGCAACGGGTGTCTTGAGGCGTGGACGCCGAAGTTCCGGCGCGCGGACAACGCCGGGGGTCTTGAGGTTTCGGTGAACGGACGTCGGGGTGTTTCGAGAGATGGGTCTTGGAGTTCCGGCGAGGTGACATGGGCGGGTGTCTTGAGGCGTGGATCCCGAAGTCTCGCCGTTTTGAGGGGTGTCGTGAAGTTCCGGCGAGCGAGCATCGGCGCGGGTCCGACGGCCCCCCACACCCCGGCCGGAGACAATGGAGCCATGTCCGACGCCTTCACCACCCACGTCCTGCACATCACCTCCGGCTCCCGCGAACGGGTCGTCGACCTCACCCACGACTGCGAGACCTTCCTCCGCGAGGCGGCAGCAGGCCGAAACGGCCTCCTCAACATCTTCGTCCCCCACGCCACCGCAGGCATCGCCATCATCGAGACCGGCGCCGGCAGCGACGACGACCTCCTCGCCGCCCTCCACACCCTCCTCCCCGCCGACAACCGCTGGACCCACCGCCACGGCACCCCCGGCCACGGCCGAGACCACGTCCTCCCGGCCATCGTCCCACCCCACGCCACGCTTCCAGTCATCAATGGGCGTCTGGAGCTGGGGACTTGGCAATCTGTGTGCTTGGTGGACACCAACAAGGACAACCCGGACCGTCAGGTCCGGCTCAGCTTTCTGGGCTGAGCCTTCGGTCCGACCAAGATCGTCCTAGGGGTGGCCGCGAAATCTCCGTACCTTGAGCGCCCGATACGGAGAAGTCTTGCGCGGTACGGACCTGAACTTGATCGAACGCCCCTACGACGGATGTGGAAAATGCCTGCTCGGAGTGCGTCGGCTGTCGCGGATGAAGCTGGCCACGTCCTCCCCGGAACGCCAGAGGGAAGACGTCCTCACGGCGGTGGCCGCTGTCGGAGGTCACGTCATCGGCTGGGCCGACGACTGGGAGGTCTCCGGCGCCACTGACCCGATGACTCGTCCCAAGTTGGGCCCTTGGCTCCGGGATGAGCGAGGCGCTTACGACGGTTTGGCAGCGGCAGCCGTCGACCGCCTCGGACGTAACGTCGTCGACTGCCTGAACACCGGCTACAAGATGCGTGACGAGGGGAAACTGCTCGTCACCTACGGCCATGACGGGCCGTGGGACCTGGACGACCCTGTCGACGAGAACCGCTTCACCATGGAGGCGTGGGGTGGCGTCCCTTGAAGTGGTGTAGCGGGGCCGTGTCCCGGAACGCGCGGGTGTCTGCCCGGGGCGTGCATCCGCTGGCGGGGCGTGCTCCCTGAACAAGGGCAGGCCATCGCGCAAGTCTCCTTGGTGAACGGGCAGTTC
>DATCQX010000871.1:0-3833 GCA_036569285.1 Streptomyces sp. | reverse complement strand
GGGCTCGACCGGGGGCAGGCGGTGACGTACGCGGTGCTCGCCGTACTCAGCTCGCGCATCCGGGAGTTGGACCAGTACTCGGGGCGGGACACCGTCCAGCAGCACGTCCACTACGGGACGATCGTCTACTGGTGGATGCGGCCGATGCCGCCCCGCCGGTACTACGCGCTGCGGGCGCTGGGCGAGCAACTGTACGGGTTCGTCTGGGCGTTGGCCGGGTACGCGGTGTGCCTGGCGGTCGGCGTCGTCGAGCCGCCCAAGTCGGCTGCCGTGGCTGGGGTGTTCGCGCTGAGTCTGCTGCTCGGGCAGTGGGTGCTGTACTACATCATGCTGGTCATCGACCAGTGGTGCTTCTGGGCGCTGCGCAACGGGGCCGCGCTGCTGATCCTGGTCTTCGCGCAGAACCTGCTCTCCGGGGTGTACGCGCCCCTGTGGTTCTTCCCCGACTGGTTCGTGACGCTCAGTTCGTATCTGCCGTTCCAGGCGACGCTGAGTGTGCCGCTCTCCCTGTACATCGGCCGTATCCCGCTGTCCGACGCGGGCTTCCAACTCGCCGTCCAGGCGGGGTGGGTGGCCGTTCTCGCCCTGTTGACCCGGTTCCTGTGGGCGCGTGCCGCCCGCAGGGTCGTCGCGCAAGGAGGCTGATCCGCATGAGTTCCGTGGTGAAGGCGACGCGGATCATCTGGCGTGTGACGCGCCTCAACTTCCGTGCGCAGCTGGAGTATCGGGCCGAGTTCCTGCTGATGATCGCGATCGGCGCCGTCTGGCAGGTGTCCGTCATCGTGTTCGCGACGGTCCTGCTGACCCGGTTCAGCGGGATGGGCGGCTGGGACAGCCGGGACGTCCTCATGATCCCCGCGATCCGGATGCTGGCCCACGGGCTGTTCGTCCTCTTCCTCGGGCGGGTGCACGGGATGGGGCGGTTCGTCCAGGAGGGGAAGATCGACGCGTATCTCCTGCGGCCCCTTCCCGTCTACCGCCAGGTGCAGTTGGAGTACTTCCCGACCAACGCGATCGGTGACCTGACCGTCGCGGTGGGGCTGATGGTCGGGGCGCTGAGCCGGAGCCAACTCGACTGGGACGTCACCCGAGTTGGTTACCTGATCGCCGCCGTCCTCGGTGGAATGCTTCTGGAGGCGGCCCTGTTCACGCTGGTCGCCTGCGCCTCCCTGCGTTTTCCCGCCGCCGACTACTGGGGGCGGTGGCTGGAGGAGTTGCTCGGTACGTTCGGGAGCTATCCGCTCAACGTGCTGCCCAAGGCGGTCGGGGGGCTGCTGACGTACGGCCTTCCGCTCGCGTTCGTCGCGTACTTTCCGGCGGCGGTCCTGACGGGCCACGGTCACGGGACCGTCGTCCCGTACTGGCTGGCGGCGGCTTCGCCGGTGCTGGGGTTGCTCGCGTATGTGGGGACGCGGGTGTTGTGGCGGTGGAGTCTGCGGCACTACAGCGGGGTGAATGGGTGAGCGGGGGTGGGCTCGACAATCGGGGTGGACGCGTGTGAACTGACCGCCCCTGTCGGGCCGTCGCCGGAGCCCGTCACCGATCGGCCGTCGCCCGGGGCCAGTTGACCAGCGCCGAGTGCAGCGCGTCCACCGCCCGCTCCCAGGACTCCTGGACGTCCCGGGAGGCGCCGAACCCGCCGGCCGCCTCCAGGACGCAGTAACCGTGGAAGGTGCTCCTCAACAGGCGTACGGCGTCGGTGAGATCGGGTTCTTCGAGGCCGTACGCGCGGAGCATGCCGTAGGTGATGTCGGCGGTCCGGCGCAGGGCGGGGGCCTCGGCGACGAGGGCCTGGTCGACGCGGATCTGGGTGGCGGCGTACCGGCCGGGGTGGCGCAGGGCGTACTCGCGGTAGGCGCCCGCGAAGGCGACCAGCGCGTCCTTGCCGGCCCGGCCCGCGACGGCCGTCGCGATGAGGTCGATCATCTCGGCGCCCGCCAGGAAGGCGAGCCGGGTGCGCAGCTCCTGGAGGTTCTTGACGTGCGAGTAGAGGCTCGCGTCCTTCACGCCGAACCGCCGGGCCAGCGCGGAGAGGGTGACGTTCTCGAAACCCACCTCGTCGGCGAGTTCGGCGGCGGCTGCGACGAGCCGGTCCACCGTGATTCCCGCGCGCGCCATGCGCCACCTCCGTCCGTGTCCTAGGTGGGATCCTAGGACACTTAGGCAGGTGGCGCCGGGTGCCTCACTGTGCCGGGTGCCCGCTCAGGGCGAGGGGGCGAGTGCCGTGCCGGCCTGCAATCAGCCGATCGGCGCGTAGATCACGCCCAGCTTGTCGACCTCGTCCCCGGACCGCCCGGTGAACCCGACGATCTGCCAGCCGGACGGCGCCGTGAAGGTGCGGGTGTCGGAGGTCGCCGTCCCGGCGGACAGCGAGCGCCCCTTGTCCGTGCCGAACGCGGCCGAGAAGATCCTTGTGCGGCCGTCCTTCTGACCCTGCGTCAGCTTGACGGAGGTGAGGTGCTCGCCCGCCGCGAGGGTGAGGGAGGTGGCGGTGCCGCCGGTGCCGCCGTGGGTGAGGGTGGTGCCGTCGGACAAGGTCAGGGAGACCGCGTCGAGGCGGGAGGCGCCGCGCAGGGTGAGGGTGCGGGGCGCGGGGGCCGAGGGGAGGTCGTCGGCGTCGTTGAAGGCCGTGCCGTGCGGGCCGCCGATGAAGTCGCTCGCCCGCAGGGAGGAGTTGAGGGTGTAGGAGAAGTCGACGGTGTGCGGGAAGTGGTCGGAGAGGTTGCCGCCCGCCGAGTCGAGGAACTTCGCCCAGTCGTTGCTGTACCGGGACGCCGAGAGCTTCACCAGCTCGCTGCTGCGGTACAGGACCTTGTCGACGACCTCGCAGGTGTTCGGCGGCGCGCTCGTCGGGCACACGATCGCGTCCGCGCCCTGCGTCGGCGCCGTCCCGCCCTTGACCAGTTGCACCCACGCGTCGGTGAGGCCGTTCTCCGAGGTCAGCGTGCGGATGTTGTCGCCGCTGCGGGTGTAGCGCGTGTTCGTGTCACCCATCACGATCACCGCGTTGCCCGCCGAGTTCGCCCGGATGAAGTCGGAGAGCTGCGTGATGTTGGCCCGCCGCGCGGCGAGCGCGTCCTCGGAGTCGTCCGCGTTGGTGTGGACGTTGTACAGGTCCACGAAGACGCCCTCGGCGATCCGCACCCGGGCCAGCGAAAAGCCCTTCGGCGTCAGGCAGTTGGTGCCCGTGCACTTGCCCCACTTGACCCGCTCGAAGTCCTCGAACGGCAGGTCGGAGAGCGTGTTGAGCCCGTCCCCGAACGGCACTCCGCCGCTCGTCGGCGTGCGGTACGCGTGGTCGTCGTTCGCGTACAGCGCCGCGTGGTAGTTGAAGTCCTCCTGGACGTTGACGATGTCGTAGGCGCCCAACCGGGGCGAGATCAGCGGCGTGTTGGTCGCCGGCTTGCTCGAACTCAAGGGCTCCGGGAGGCCCGCGACGTTGTACGTCAGGACGTTGAACGTGCCCGAGGCCGCCGCCTGTGCGGTGGCCGCCTGCGCGGGCGCCGAGGTCACGGTCAGCCCGGCGAGACCGAGCGTGGCTGCCGCGAGGGGGCCGATGATGCGTCTCATGGTGGGGGTGTCTCCGGTCGAAAAGGGAACGAAAAGGGGAGGGAAGGGAAGCGTAAAGAGACTTGAGCAATGCTCAGGTTGTCGGCGGCCGGTGTGACGCACAAGGGCAACGAGCGAACCGCCGGGAAATTGTGAGCAAGCGGTTGCTAAGACTTCCGGCGTTTCCGCTCTTTCCGACGCTCCCGGCGTGGCCGCCAGACGGCCCCCAACTCCCCCACAGCTCCCTCGACATGACCCCCCTCCCCCGCACACCACCACACGTC
>DATCQX010000870.1:0-3426 GCA_036569285.1 Streptomyces sp. | reverse complement strand
AGGGCGGCGATGAAGGCGCGGTTGTCGCCGACGACGAGGCACTGGCCGACGGGGCTGCGGCTGCGCAGGCGGTCCTCCAGGATCGCCGGGGAGACGTTCTTGCCGCCGGAGGTGACGAGGAGGTCCTTCTTGCGGCCGGTGATGGTGAGATAGCCGTCGTCGTCGAGGGCGCCGAGGTCGCCGGTCTCGAACCAGCCGTCCTTCAGGGCCTGTCGGGTGGCGTCGGGGTTGTTCCAGTAGGCGGGGAAGACGGCGCCGCCCTTGACGAGGACCTCGCCGTCGTCCGCGATGCGGATCGCGGTGCCGGGGACCGGGCGGCCGACCGTGCCGGGGCGGGGTTCCAGCGGCGGGATCATGGTCGCGGCGGCCGTCGTCTCGGTCAGGCCGTAGCCCTCGTAGACGATGATCCCGGCGGCCTGGAAGAAGAGGTTGAGGGTGCGGTCGAGCGGACTGCCGCCGCTGATCGCGTAGTTGAGCCGGCCACCGACTTCCTTGCGGATACGGCGGAAGACGAGGACGTCGTACAGGGCCCAGGCGGCGTACAGCTTGAGCCCGGGGCCCTTGGGGGTCCGCCCCAGGAACTTGGCGAGGTACGCCTCAGCGAAGCGGACGCCGACGCTTTCGGCGCGGTCGAAGGAGGCGCCGCGGCCGATCTTCTCGGCGGTGGCGCGGCCGGTGTCGTGGATGCGCTCGAAGAGGTAGGGGACGCCGACGATGAACGTGGGCCTGAACTCCTTGAGAGCGGGGCGGAGTTCGTCGGGTTTCACGCTCGGGAAGTGGCCGACCTCGATGCGGCCGGTGAGGCAGGCGATCTGGAGGACGCGGCCCATGATGTGGGCGAGCGGGAGGAAGAGGAGGGTGGAGGCGGTGCGGCCGGTGACGGCCTTGAAGACGGGGTGGAGGAGTTCGAGGACGTTGCCCGCCTCCTCGTGGAGGTTGCTGTGGGTGAGGACGCAGCCCTTGGGGCGACCCGTAGTACCTGAGGTGTAGCAGATGGTCGCGGTGGCGTCGGGGGTGAGTTCCCGGCGGCGCTTGACGACCTCGTCGTCCGCGAGGTCCCGGCCGAGATTTCTCAGGTCCGCGAGGGCGCCCGCGTCCAGCTCCCACAGTTTCGGTTCACCGGCGGCGGTGGCCTCGACGGCGGTGGCGGTGTTGCCGGGGTTCTCGGTGATCACGTGCCGGGCGCCGGAGTCGCGGACGATCCACTCGACCTGCTCGGCGGAGGAGGTCGGGTAGATCGGGACGGTGACGCCGCCCGCGGCCCAGATCGCGAAGTCGAGGACCGTCCACTCGTACCGGGTCCTCGACATGACCGCGACCCGGGCGCCGGGCTCCACGCCGCCCGCGATCAGGCCCTTGGCGACGGCGGTGACCTCGGCGGCGAACTCGGCGGCCGTGACCGGGCGCCAACTCCCGCCCGGGCCGCGGCGCTTGAGGATCACGGCGCTCGGGGCTTCGGCGGCGTTCTTGTAGGGCAGGTCCGCGACGCTGCCGGTCGTGAGGGGGGTGGTGAGGGAGGGGACGTGCGCCTCGCGGACCGTGCCGGTGTCGTCCCGGATCAGGTCCAGGGCCGTACGGGCCGCGAGGTCGGTGCGCCCCTTGGCTCTCCTGAGGTCCCTGCGTACGCCCATGGCCGTTCCCCTGACTTCAACTGGCTGGAAGTGAGGGCAACTTACTCGCGCGTAGCCTTCCGGGGCCAGAGGGCGGCCCTGCGCAGGAGACCGCGTCCTTCTCCTACGAGACCACGTCCTTCCGCGCGAACCCCCGGAACGCCAGGGCGAAGAGGATCACCGCGTAGGTCACCGAGACGGAGGCCCCCTGCGCCATGCCCGCCCACTCGGGCGTCGGCTGCACGGCGTCCGCCCAGGCGAACTGCCAGTGCGCGGGCAGGAAGTCGCGCCAGTGGCCGAGGGCGGTAACGGCGTCCAGGACGTTCCCCACGATCGTCAGGCCGACCGCGCCGCCGACGGCGCCGAGCGGGGCGTCCGTCCTGGTCGAGAGCCAGAACGCGAGCCCGGCGGTGACGAGTTGGGAGACGAAGATGTACGCGACGACGATCAGCAGCCGCTGCGCCGCCGTCCCCGGCGCGAGGGAGCCGCCCGTGGGCAGTTCCAGCGGGCCCCAGCCGTAGGCGGCCGTGCCGACGGCGAGGGCGACCACCGGGAGCAGGATCATCGCGGCGAGGCTGAGGCCCAGGCCGACGACCAGCTTGGACCACAGGAGCCGGGCTCTTGGGACCGGCGCCGCGAGGAGGTAGCGCAGGGAGGACCAGCCGGCCTCCGAGGCGACCGTGTCCCCGCAGAACAGGGCGACCGGGATGACCAGCAGGAACCCGGCCGACACGAAGAGGTTCACGGCGGCGAAGTTGGCGCCCGACGCCGTCGCCGTGTCCATCAGGGTGACGCGGCCGTCACGGCCGTCCGGAGTGCCGCCGATCATGAACGCGATCCACAGGACGAACGGCAGGGCGGCGAGGATGCCGCCCATGACCAGCGTGCGGCGACGCTTGAACTGGCGGGCGAGTTCGACCCGCAGGGGCAGGGTGCTCGACGCCCGGTAGCCGGAGGCCGTCTCGGTGAGCGTGCTCATGCGGAACCTCCGATCAGGGTGAGGAAGGCGTCCTCCAGGCGGCGGTGCGGGCCGACGGACTCGACCGGGACGTCGAGCCGGATCAGCTCGGTGATCAGGCGCCGGGCGGTGCCGTCCGGGGCGAGGCGGACCAGGATGCCGCCGTCCGTCGTGACCGCCGAGGCGATGCCGGGCAAGGCGGCGATCTTCTCGACGACCGGCTCCTCGACCGGGGTGGCCGTGCCGACCAGGAGGGTGTCGCCGGAGCCGACGATCTCGGCGACCGGGCCCGCCTGGACGAGTTGGCCGCGGTCCATGACCACGAGGTGCGTGCAGGACTGCTCGACCTCGGACAGGAGGTGGCTGGAGACGATGACGGTGCGGCCCTGGGCGGCGTAGCGGATCATCACCTCGCGCATCTCGCGGATCTGCGGCGGGTCGAGGCCGTTGGTCGGTTCGTCGAGGATCAGCAGGTCGGGCAGGCCGAGCATGGCCTGGGCGATCGCGAGGCGCTGGCGCATGCCCTGCGAGTAGGTGCGCACCGCGCGGGCGAGGGCGTCGCCGAGGCCGGCGATCTCCAGGGCCTCGTCCATGTGGGCGTCCTCGGCGGGGCGGCCGGTCGCCTGCCAGTACAGGTCGAGGTTCTCGCGGCCGGAGAGGTGCGGGAGGAAGCCCGCGCCCTCGACGAACGCGCCGACCCGGGACAGGACGGGGGCGCCGGGGCGGATCGCGTGTCCGAAGACGCGGATCTCGCCGCCGTCGGGCTTGATGAGGCCCATCAGCATGCGCAGGGTCGTCGTCTTGCCCGCGCCGTTGGGGCCGAGGAGGCCGAGGACCTGGCCCTTTTCGACCGTGAAG
>DATCQX010000869.1:0-31006 GCA_036569285.1 Streptomyces sp. | reverse complement strand
CCGTAGGTGCCGAGGTAGCGGCCGACCTCACCGGTACCCATCGAGAAACCGACGAGCGTGACGCCGTGCAGGTCGAGGGTCTCCAGCACCGTGTTGAGGTCGGCGGCGAAGGTGTCGTAGTCGTAGCCGGTGGTGACCTGGCTCGACCGGCCGAACCCGCGGCGGTCGTAGGTGATCACACGGTAACCGGCGTCGAGGAGAGCCGCCGACTGCTTCTCCCAGGAGTGCCCGTCGAGGGGGAAACCGTGAATGAGGACGACCGGACGGCCGGTGCCGTGGTCCTCGTAGTACAGCTCGATGTCGGTGCTGTTCTCCTGGCCGACGGTGATGAACGGCATGGTGTTCCCTTCGGGGCGACGTGACGTACGGCCGGCACGTCCGAACCGCGCCGACAGACACCACCTTCACCGCCCCCGGCCGTCCAGGCATCCGTATAACGACTTACGAGTCCGGAAACCGTGACGCATTGGCCTGAGCGGACCCACGCGGTGCCGGGACACAGAGGGGCCCGGCACCGATGAGACAGTGCCGGGCCCCTCGTGTGCGCCGGACTCAACCCTGGCGGGCCTTGAACCGCGGGTCCTTCTTGTTGATCACATAGGTCACGCCGCGTCGGCGGACCACCTGGGCGCCGGGCTTGTTCTTCAGGGAGCGCAGAGACTTGCGCACCTTCATGGCCGTCTCCTTTCCGCATCGGGGGCGGGCGCTGCCGTCAACGGCCGTAGCGCCGCTCGAACCGCTGAATCCGTCCCGCTGTGTCGATGGTGCGGGCGGTGCCGGTGTAGAAGGGGTGGCTCGCCGACGAGATGTCGACGTCGACGACGGGGTAGGTGCCGCCGTCCTTCGACCGGGCCGTGTGCCGGGTGACGGCGGTGGAGGGGATCAGCACCTCGAAGCCGGCCGCGCGGTCGCGGAAGAGGACGGGGCGGGAGACGGGGTGGATGCCATGCCTCATGGCGATGTCCTTCCTGGTCTGTCCGGTACCCGAATCGCTTGACTCAGGCATGTCAGACAGGAGGTGTAACGGCATCCGGCGCCTCCGCATTCCCGGCACCGACGACCGGCCTTCTACTTGCCGAACGCCTCCCGGAACACCCCCACCGTCTCACCCGACACCATGTTCGCCCCGCACACCGGCACGACCCCGTCCTCGTCGGCGGCCACGATGTACTGCTGCCCCTTCAAGAACGTCAACGCCTCCGGACTCCCCGAATTGCTGTCGAGCACCACCTCGTCCGCGCCGCCCCCTTGCAGCCAGTGGTCCACACGGAAGCCGACCGAAGAGCCCTTCACGGACGTCACCGTCCCCGCGAAGAGCGTCGGGTACCCGCGCAGCCGGTCCGGCACGGGTTCCGCGCACTTGGCGGCGCCGGAGCCGCTCGTGACCAGGGTCAGCGGCCCGGCGGCGGGGGCGCCACCGCCGTCGTTCGCCATGACCCCCGCCGTGACGCCGCCCGCGAGCGCGAGCAGCACGACAGCAGCCGCGAGCCCGAACGCGCGGCGGCGGCCTGCGGTCGCCCGGGTGTTCTGCGCCGGTACGGACGCGGTGTCGGTGTTCAAAACGGCCTCCACGAGATGGTCGACGTCGGACGGCGGAGCGCTTGAGGTCAGTGCCGGGTCCGCGGCCCTCAGCCGGGCCAGCAACTCGTCGTCATTCACTGACTGCTCCTTCCTTCACCTGTCCTGTGTCCGGCCCGCTCGCCGTTCTTTCGCCCCCGCCGAAGCCGCTCGGCGAGTTTCTTCTTCGCCCGGTGGAGACGGATGCTCACCGCGTTCGCGGACAGCCCGGTCGCCTCCGCGATCTGATGCGGCGCCAGCTCCTCCCACGCCCACAGCCGCACCACCTCCCGGTCCAGAGGCCCGAGAGCGCCGAGCGCGGCATGCAGCTCGCTGTGCTCGTCGGGACCGGTCGAGGGAGGCGGTTCCTGCGTCCGGATCAGCCGCTCCACGAGCCGGAGCCTGCGCCCTTCCGCACGGCGCGCATTGCTCAGGCACCCCCGGGCCACCCCGTAACACCAGGGCAGCACGTCATCGGCACGGGGTGTGTCGTCCGCACCGAGCCCTGGCACGTCGTCGAGGCGCCGCCACAGCACCAGCATCGTCTCCGACAGCAGGTCCTCGACCAGGTCGGGGTGCGCCCGCCGCAGCAGATACCGGTGCAGCGGCTCCGCCACCACGTGCGCCAGCCGTTCGAAGCGCGCCCGCTGTCTGCGGCACGCTTCCTGTTCCGTCATGGATTCCACGATCCGTCCTGTCCGGCTCCCACTCCTTTCTTTCACGGATGCCGGCGAACCGGTAAGTTGGTGATCTTCGGGCGGCGCCGCCCCCGGAGTCCGCTAAGGCGAACACTCATGACGAACCTCGCCCGACCCCGCCTCGACGCCGCCTTGGACGGCCTGGCGGTCACCTTCCGGGGCATGACCGCCCACCCCGACGAGAACAACTGCGCATGCCACTGGGGGAGTGCGGAAGATCTCGCCCAGCTCAAGACGGCCGACACGGTGCTGGACCCCGATCTCCTGCGGCGCACCTGGGCGGCGATCGACTGGGACGACCACGCGTCCGTGCTCCGCAGGATCCTGCCCCAGTTCGCCACGGCGCTGGTCCAAGGGCTCGTCAAGCCCCTCTTCGGCATGGAAGAGGCCGGCCACTCGTTCGCCCTCGGCGACTGGCAGCGGTGGCCCGCCGAGCAGGCCGAAGCGGTCGGGGAATTCCTGCGCGCCTGGTGGGCGTACACGCTCACCGAGCCCGATCCCGCCGTACCCGCGTACGAGGTCCTCGCGTTGAGCGCCGAGGCATCCGGCGCGCTGAGCCCGTGGCTACAGACGTGGGAAGCGACGACGGGACCGGTTGCCGACCGGCACCTGGCCGACGCGGCGACCAAGTGGGAGTACGACCTGCTCGGTGACGAACTGCCCTGGAAGGGCTGGTGGGGCTGGGACAACGAGGAGGAGTTGCGCGCCGAGCTGACCGCCTGGCTGGTCCGGCACGCTCCGGCCCGGCTGCGTGCCGTCGGCGCGTCCGAAGAGCTGCTGCACCGGATACGGCTGCTCGGTGTCACCAGTCCCGACCGCTGGGAGGACCCGCACGCGCCCGGCCACCGCTACTGAACCGTCGGACGCGCGATGGCCTCGTCAGTGAACCCGCAGCTGCCGGTCCAGGAACGACACCACCGTCTGCCAGGTCGGCGTCACATCACGGGGCGGCGTCGTCCGGCCGTCCCGCGCGGTCTCCTCATAGGCCCCCGCCCGGACGGCGTCGTCGCTGAGCATCGTGAAATTCGTGCCGTGCCCGGCGTTGGGGAAGGAGATCAGGCGCGCCTCGTGACCTGCGGCGGCCAGCTTGTCGTACAGGAGACGGCTCTGGTGGTAGGGGACGATGTAGTCCTGCTGGCCGTGGAGGATGAGGAACGGCGGCGTCGGCCGGGCCCCGATGTAGGTGAGCGGATCGGCGGCGGCCACCTTGTCCGGGCAGGCCGTGATCCGGCACCCGAGCAGCCGTGACTCGGGTGAACGCGCGTCGGAGTGACAGTCCGTCAGCCCGAACTGGGAGTTGAAGGGGCGGCAGTTGTCGACCATGTGCGCGTCCATCTGGAGGAAGTCGGTCGGCGGGTAGAACGGCACGGCCGCCTGCACGGAGCTGGACGGCCCCGTCGTCCCGACGTTCCCCTCCAGCTCGGGGATGTTCTGCGTGACGGCTGCCATCGCCGTCGTCCAGCCGCCGGAGGAGTCGCCCATGACGGCGACGCGGCCCGGGTCGAGGTTGTATCGCGCCGCGTTGGCGCGCAGCCAGCGGATCGCGGCCTTGATGTCGTACAGCTGGGCCGGGAACCGCGCCTGTGAGCTGGACCGGATCGCCACGCCCGCGACGGCGTACCCGGCGGGGTTGAGCTGCGCGGCCACCTTGTCGGCCCCGGTGCGCCCGCTGTCCGCGAGCCAGCCCGAACCGCTGGTGAAGATCACCAGGGGGAGGGGGTGCCCGGACTCCGGGACGTAGAGGTCCAGGAGATGGCCCTGGGAGCCGGACGGCTGGGCGGGAGCGTAGGCGAGGTCCTTGGTGACATGGACGTCGGCGACCGCGGGGGCGGCGGCAGCGCCGGTGAGAAGGGTGACGGCGACGGCGACGGTCGTCAGAGCGCGGGGCAGTTTCATCGTGACGCCTCTCTCTGAGGGGTACCCGCGAGGGCGGCGGCGGGCATCGCCTCGATGCCGCCCTTGGGCCGTGCGAACGACACGAGGGAGATCGCGACCGCGCCCACCACACCGGCCAGCGCGAAGACGGTGAAACCCCAGCTCGGATTACCGCTCGCGGCCAGTTCACCGATGAGCCAGGGACCCATCACCGCGCCGGTGCGGCCGACCCCCATGACCCAGCTGAGCCCGGTGGCGCGCTCGCTGTCGCGGTAGACGGTGGCCGTGGCGGCGTAGACCATCACCTGCGCGCTGAACAGCCAGACACCGGTGACGGCGACGACGGCGTAGGTGGCCCAGAGCGGCAGGTGACTCTGGAGGAGCAGGGCTCCGGCGGCGGTCAGCACGAACCAGATCGCCGACACCCGGACGGTGCCGAACCTGTCCGCGACACGTCCCGCGATCAGCAGGCCGACGACGGCGCCCGCGTTGATCACGAGGAGGAAGCCGACCGAGGAGCTGAGGCCGTAGCCCTCGGCCCGCATCATCTGCGGAAGCCAGATCGTCACGCCTTGCACCAGCAGCAGCCCGGCGAAGGAGGCGAGCCACAGCAGGGGGGTCGCCCAGCGGGAGCGGGGGTGGAACAGGGCGAGGAAGGCGGTGAGCCGGCCCGCGGCTCCGGCGGCCGGGGCCTCGACGGCGGTGGGACGGGGGATGCCGTAGCGGTCGGCGACGGCGTCGGCCCGCTCCCGCT
This sequence comes from Streptomyces sp., assembly GCA_036569285.1. Lineage (GTDB taxonomy): Bacteria > Actinomycetota > Actinomycetes > Streptomycetales > Streptomycetaceae > Streptomyces. The sequence goes on along the minus strand of DATCQX010000869.1, from coordinate 26,122 downwards.
CGCCCCGGGCCAGCAGGACACCCGGTGACTCGGGCAGCAGCTTCAGCAGGAGCGGCAGGGTGACGACGGCGGGGAGGACGCCGGCCCAGAACACCCAGCGCCACCCCACCGTCGGGGCCAGGCTCAGCCCCAGGCCGGTCGCGGCCATGCCGCCGAAGTGGTACGAGGTCATCAGCAGGCCGGTGGTCATGGCCTTGCGGCGTGGCGGTGCGAACTCCAGGGCCATCGCCAGGCACAGCGGCATGAGCCCGCCGAGGCCGAGACCGGAGACGAACCGTCCGGCGCCGAACAGGGCCACACCGTCGGCCACGGCGCAGAGGGCCGATCCGGCCGAGAACAGGACGATGCTGGTGACGAGCAGCGGCTTGCGCCCGAGCCAGTCGGCGAGGCTTCCGGTGACGAGTGTGCCGATCAGCATGCCGAACGTGGTCCAGCTGCCGATCGTCCCGGCCGTGCCGGAGGTCAGGCCGAAGGCCTTGTCTTCGAGCATGTGGGGGAGTACGGCGCCGTAGATGTTGACGTCCATGCCGTCGAAGAAGACGGCCAGCCAGCACAGGGCCAGGACCGGCAAGACCGTGCGGAACGTGCGTGTGGGGGTGAGGGGCATCTTCGTCCTTGGAGATGAGCCTTCGAGCTGTGGGGGGTCCGGAGCAGCAACTTCCGTTCACGCGCCTTACGTTCGCCTGGTGAAATAAGTTTCACCTACGGCTGGCTATGAGTTTCGGGTCGGCCGAGGGAAGTGTCAACAGGGTGACGTCAGCCGGCGGTTCGGACCGGAAGGGCGAGCAGTCCCCGGGACCGCATCGACGGCCGCCACCGCAGCTCGGCCGGTGCCACCGCGAGGGTCAGACCGGGGAAGCGGGCGAAGAGCGTGGCCAGGGCGATCTCGGTCTCCATCCGGGCCAGCGGTGCCCCCAGGCAGTAGTGGATCCCGTGGCCGAGGGCGAGGTGACCGGTCGCGTCGCGGCCGAGGTCGAAGCGGTCCGGGTCGGTGAAGCGGCGCGGATCCCGGTGGGCGGCGGCGAGGGACAGCAGGACGGTCTCACCGGCCGGAATCCTCACCCCGCCGATCGTGACGTCCTCGGTCGTGAACCGCCTGATCGCCAGCGGAACCGGACCGTCGTAACGGGCCAACTCCTCGACCGCCGCGCTCAGTCGACCCGGATCGGCACGCAGCTCGGCCACCTGGTCGGGGTGACGCAGCAGGGTCACGATCCCGTTGCCGATCAGGTGGACGGTGTTCTCGTACCCGGCGACCAGAATGAGGAAGGCGAGCGACATCAGCTCGTCCTCGCTCAGCCGGTCCTCCTCATCGCGCACGGCGATCATCGCGGAGAGCAGATCGTCGGCCGGGGCAGCCCGTTTGGCGGCGATGAGCTGGGTGAAGAACGCCAGCATGCTGACGACCGCCTCCTTCGCCCGGGACGGCTGCGCGGGGTCGGGGGCGAAGAGCGCGTCCGTCCAGGCACGGAAGTCGCGCCGGTCGGCCGGGGCCACCCCGAGCAGGTCGCAGATCACGGTGATCGGCAGAGGCGCCGCGTACGACGCGATGAGGTCGGCGTGCTCCTGCCCGGCGACGGCGTCCAGCAGATGATCCGCCGTGCGCTGGACCGGCTCACGCAACCGCTCGATCTGACGGGGTGTGAAAGCCCGGGACACCAGGCGCCTGATACGGGTGTGATCCGGCGGGTCCATATTCAGCAGGTTCGCGTCCAGCGCCGGCGGCAGGGCCATGCCCCGGTAGCCGCCGGGCGTCGCGTTCCGCTTGTCCAGGGACAGCCGGGGATCGGCCAGCCCCCGGCGCACGTCCTCATAGCCGGTCACCAGCCACGCGGGCAGCCCGTCCGTCCCGGTGATCCGATGAACGGGCCCGGCCTCACGGAACCGCGCGTACACGCCGTACGGGTCGGCGGCGAGCGCCGCGTGGTCAACGGTCGTCTGCTGCGCCGGAGTTGAGTTGATCATGCCCCGACCCTACTGGGGCCCGACGCGCTTTCGCCGCACAGGGACACGACACGAGGAAGCACGTGACGCCGGCCTCCGCCTGGACGTCGTCTCAGGAGTGCGTGAGAACGAAGTTGTACCCCTGGGCGCGGTGTGAACTGCCCGCCGGGCAGACGCCGTTCGTGGAGTAACCCCAGAAGAACATCGAGAAGCACTTGTCGCAGAAGCGCCAGTACTGCTGGGCCGTCGGCGTCTCGGGGACATCGTGGTTGAGGACGAAGTTGTAGCCCTGCGCGGCGTGCGCGCCGCCGGACGGGCAGACGCCCTCTGTGGGGTGGTAGCCCCAGAAGTACATCGAGAAGCACTTGGTGCAGAAGCGCCAGTACTGCTGGGCTGTCGGCGTCTCAGGGATGTCGTAGGGGAGGATGAAGTTGTACCCCTGCGCGTAGTGTGCGCCTCCGGCCGGGCAGACGCCGTCCGTGGGGTAGCCCCAGAAGTAGAGCGCGAAGCACTTGTTGCAGAAGCGCCATCTGTCCTGAGTGGCGCGGATCGTGGGGGCGGCGGCCACGGCCGGTGCGGTGAACGCGCCGACAGCGACGACTCCGGCCGACACCCCGAGCGTCCGGGCGAGGAAGGCCCGTCGGCCCGGAGAGAGGCTGTCGCCTCGCTGAGTGAGCGAACTCGCGGAACTGCCGTTGTCTTCGGATAAGCCGACTGAATCCATGGCGGAACTTCTCCTTCGGAGTGCTTGGGCCGATGCGGAGTGTCCTGCGAGGTGCTGACAGAGCGTCCCAACGTCCCTTTTCGCCGTCAATACACCTCCTAGGCACCCTCACATACGGCCGCCCGCGTTCCGCTGCGGCTTCACTCACCGGTGCGGAAGACCCGGCTCAAGTGGTGGTCCAGAACCGCGCTCGCGGACTCCGGGCTGCGCTGCCCGACGAGGATGCTCGTGCCGAGCCCCGCGGACATGGCGAGCAGACCGGCCGCCTCCGACCGCGGGTCCACACCGGGCTCAAGGAGCGCCGCTTCTCGCGCCTGCCGGAGGAGTTCGGTCAACGCGTCTTCGGCGGAATCCGGGTTCCTGATGAAGGGCTGGGCCGCGAGCGCCGGATCGGTGACGGCCAGCACCGCGTACGACGTGTAGAGGTGGTGGAAGGTGCGGCTCTCGTCGTCCGTCGGCAGCGCCGCCGTCAGCAGCGCCTCGACCATCGCGCGCGGGCCCGGACCGTTCCCGGCGGCCCGCACATGGGCGGAGACCCGCTCCCCGAATCTCTCGGCCAGCAGTTCGAGCCCGAAGAGCAGCAGCTTCTCCTTGGTCTGGAAGTAGTACTGCACCAGCCGCAGCGACACCCCCGCCTCCGCTGCCACGTCGCGCATCCCCACGGCATGCAGCCCGCGTCGGCCGGCGACCCGGATGAGGGCCTCGGCGATCTCGGTGCGCCGTTCTGCGTGGTCCACGCGCTTGGGCATCGGCCGGTTCTCCGCTCGTCGTTCCTGCTGCGGCTCCCACGGGAACCCCTTGATGATACAACCGTACCAACTGCGTGGTACGTTCGTATCACGAAACCGGAACGCCGGAGGTGGCCATGCCCGAGACCGCTGCCCGACCCCAGAACGATGTCGGCCGATATGTGAGCGATGCCTGGCGGGACCGCTACTTCACGGCCTGCGACGCGGTCTACGCACTGGGCGCGACCGCGCTCGCGGAAGAGGACGTGGAGACGTCCTTCGGCACGACGCACGTCTACCGCTACGGCCCCGCGAACGAGACTGCCCAAGGCCGCACCCCCGTCGTCCTGGTGCACGGAGCGGGCAGCTGCTCCGCCATGTGGTACCCGAACACCCCCGCCCTCAGCGCGGACCGCCCGGTCTACGCGATCGACACCCCCGGCGATCCCGGCCGCAGCGCGCAGCGCGAACCCATCCACCAACCCGAACGCGCCGCACAGTGGCTGGACGAGACGCTCGCCGGACTCGGCCTCGACCGCGTCCACCTCGTCGGCTCCTCCTACGGCGGCTGGCTCGTCCTCAACCAGGCGCACCGCAGGCCCGCACGCCTGGCCTCGGTCACGCTGCTCGACCCCGGCGGCCTGGAGAAGGTGGGGCCGCGCTTCTTCGTCTGGATCTTCGTCAGCCTCTTCGCGACCTTCGCACCCAAGGCGCTCCGCCCGAGACTGGCGGCCTGGCTCGAACAGCCGGTCCTCGTCGTGCCGGAACTGCGCACGATGATCAGGACAGCGGTCCGCGCCTACCGCATACGCCGCCCCGCGCCGCTCCCCCTGTCCGAGGAGGAACTGTCCACCGTCCGCACGCCGCTCTACCTGGTGCTCGGCAGGCGAAGCCTCCTCGTCCACCCGCAGCGGCAGGCGGAGCGTGTGCCCCGCCTGATCCCCGGCGCCCGGGCCGAGATCATCTCCGGCACGGGCCACGGGCCGCAGATCGACCACGCGGAGGAGGTCAACCGCAGAATGCTGGACTTCATGGCCTCCGTCGACTGAGACGCGGCGACCTGGACGAGACGCCGGCGGCCTACGGCACGCTCGGCGTCCACCGCTGATCAGGTCTGATAGGCGACCAGCGCCATCATGCCCGCCTCTCCGTGGTACGCGTTGTGGCAGTGCAGCATCCACTGCCCCGGGTTGTCGGCGTCGAAGAACACCGACACCGTCTGCTTCGGCAGGACGACGGTGGTGTCCTTGCGCGGTCCGCCGGCGCCGAGTTGGTACGTGTGGCCGTGCAGGTGCATCGGGTGCCACATGGTGGTGGTGTTGACGAAGTCGAGCCGGACCCGCTGGCCCTGCTCGACGGTGATCGGGTGAGCGGCCGGGTCGTCCATGTCGAACCGCCTGCCGTTGATCGCCCAGTCGTACCTCATCATGTCGCCGGTCAGCTCGACGCGGTGAACCCGGTCCGTCCTCTTCGACACCAGCCGGACGTCGTCCGCCGCGCCCAACCGCGACGCGGGCACGAGCATGCCGTCCAGCTCGGCCGGGCGCACGCCCGCCGGGGGAGTGCTGCCGGAGCCGGTGCGGACGACGGCCATGCCGGTGGCGTTCTTGCCCTCGGCCAGGGCCACGAGGGGGAAGACACCGTCGTCCAGAGTGACGAGGACGTCGTAGCGCTCACCCATGCCGATCAGCAGCGCGTCGACCTGCTGGTGCCGGACGGGGAAACCGTCGGTGTGGGTGATCGTCAGCTTGTGGCCGCCGAGGGCGACGCGGTAGGCGGTGTCGCCGCCGGCGTTGATCAGACGCAGGCGTACGCGGTTGCCCGGCTTGCCGCGGAAGACCGCCGGGTCGGCGGGGACGCGGCCGTTGACGAGGTGGTAGGGGTAGCGGACGTCGCCGGCGTCGCCTCCGAGGAGGGGGCTCCGGGCGTTCATCAGCATGAACTTTCCGGGGGAGCCGCTCATGCCGCCGTTCATGTCCATGCCGTCCATGCCGTCCATGCCGTGGCCGGACGGGCTGCTGGAGTCGTTGCCCATCGTCATCCCGCCCATGCCCTTGCCGAGTTCGGCGAAGACCTCGTCCGGAGTGCCGGTCACGCCGTCGAGCCAGTCGTCGAGGACGACCACCCACTCCTCGTCGTACGCCAGCGGCTCCCTCGGATCCTCCACGATCAGCGGCGCGTACAGGCCCCGGTCGAGCTGGACCCCCACATGCGGGTGGAAGAAGTACGTGCCGGGCGCGTCCGCGACGAACCGGTAGGTGAAGTTCGCTCCCGCGCGGACGGCCGCCTGAGTGACCGGCGGCACCCCGTCCGCGTCGTTGCGCAGGGCGATGCCGTGCCAGTGAATGGACGTCGTGGCCTGATCCGGCAGCTGATTGGACAACGTGGCGGCCAGCGTGCCACCCGCCGAGATCCGCAGCGCCCCTCCCGGAAGCCGTCCGTTGAAACTCCACGTCCTGACCGATATCCCGGCCCCCAGCTCGACCTCGGCCTGCGCGGCGGTCAAGGTCACGTCGTGGGTCCGCCCGGTTTGGGTCCGCTCCTTGTCCGTAGTGCAGCCGGCAAGCGCGCCCGCGCTCACTACGCCGAGTCCGGCCAGCAGAAGGGAACGGCGGTTCATGCTGTTCACAGAGGTGATCCTTCGTCTCGATGGTGCTGTTGCGTCGTGCGGGCACGGCTGAGTACGCACGCATGAACGCGCGCAGCCGCAGGCGCGACCTACAGCAGCAATCGAGACAAAAGCGAAAGATCCGGTGGTGCCCGCCCAGTGGTCCCCGGGACGTCCCGTCCGGCGACCGCCCGAGCCCGGACAGCCGCTGAACAGTCGAGAGCCGACTCCTGGGGAGCCACGAGCTTCAGACTGTCGACCCCGGCGGCGGAACAGCAGTGCTCCACCGCCGCACCGGCGCACGCCCCGTCAACATCGTGCGCCGGGCCCGGAGTTGGGGCCGATGCACGCACGGCCGCATGCCGCATGCCCATTGACATGTGGACAGCCGCGACCGTCTCGTGATGCACGAGCACCGCGAGAGCCGCCACCAACGCGACGACAACCACCCGAGCCCACCGGAGCACGCCACCGGGCCCGCGGTCGGCTGTCGTCATGGCTTCTGTCCGTACTCGAAGGAGAGGGCTGATGGTCCGTCAATATACCCGGTAGGGGTAAGCGTGTATCCGCGACGCCGAGCAGTGACAGACCCCTGCTGAGACGACCGCACACGCGGAACGCGCCGCAGGAGGGCGAAACTGGTCCTCAGCTGCGAGGCAGGAGCTGAACAAGCCCGACCCGGCTCTCCCCGCCCGCCTTGGTATGGGTGGCTCGAACTCGCCAGCGACTGGAGGGGAGGGGAACCGGGGCCTCGTCCGGCAGACCGCCGCCGGGATACTCGACGCCCAGATCGCAGCCCGCCACAGCGGAGTCCATCAGAACGGCCGGACCGTCCGACACTCAGGTTCCGCAGTCCTCCCACACGGTGGCCGAGTCCGCGAGGACAGCCTCTGCCGCGGCCTTCAGGCCGGCTTCGGAACTGGCGCCGAGCCACCGCAGGAAGGCCCGATGCTCAGGGAGATAACAGCTGGTGGCCGGCTCGTCCGCCAGGACCAGCGCCTGCGCACCGAGCGCGCCCACGGGAACCACACCCGCCAGATCGTCCACCGCGCAGGCCCGGTCGTAGTCGTCCGGAGCGGTGGCGTCTCCCGCCATGACCCCGCTCTCCGTGCACCCGTGCCACGCGGACAACACGGAGACCGGGACGACGATCAAGGGGCCGCCCATCGACTCCACCCAGTCGGTGGAGGCGGACGAAGAGACACTCATGCCGTCAGTATGCCCTCGTCACATGTAAGCCCCTCCTCTGCGAGCCCTCAAGCCCCTACTCAACAGCTCGTGGCCCCCACCTTCCGTGCCGCATCGAGGTAGGCGAGCACCAGTGGCCGGCGGTCGTCTCGGCAGGCGGCCACTGCCAGTTGGGACGGGGAGATGCCCCGGACCGGTACGGCGGTCACTTGGTCGCGGACGATCAGGGGGGCGTTGCCGGTGGCGAGGAGGACCAGGCCCTGGCCGGCGGTGACGGCCTCGTGGGTCTCCTCGGCGCTGGCGACCACTCCGCCGATCCGTGGTGGGCGGCCGTTCCGGGCGTCCAGTGCGAGCCAGTAGTCGCGCAGGGGGCCGGCTTCGGGAGGGAGGGCGAGGAAGGGTTCGTCCAGCAGGTCGGTGAAGTTCAGCATGCCCTCGGGGTCGGAGGCGGCCCGCGCTGCCAAGGGGTGGCCGTCCGGCAGGGCGACCAGGCGGGGCTCGCGGGCCACCACCGCGTACTGGTAGCGGCCGTCGTCCGGCAGGGGCAGCCAGACGAAGGCGACGTCGCTGGAGCCGTCGGCCAACCCGGCCGTGGGGTCGGCCCAGTTGACCTGGCGCAGGACGGGCCGCGCGTCCGGGTGCCGGGAGACGAGACGGGTCCGCAGAGCGGGCAGCAGCCCGCGCCCCGGACTGGTGGACATGCCGATCACCAGAGCGCACCGTCCGGCGGTCTTCGCGTCCTCCACCGCCGTCTCCGCGCCCTGCCACGCGGCGAGCACCGCGCGGGCGTGCGGCAACAGAGCCTCCCCGACGGCCGTCAACCGCACCGCCCGCCGGTCCCGTTCGAACAGCGCCCCACCGAGCTGCTTCTCCAGCACCCGTATCTGCTTGCTCAGCGCGGGCTGGGAGACGAACAGCCGCTCGGCGGCACGGGTGAAGCCCAACTCCTCGGCGACGGCGATGAAGTAGCGCAGATCACGCCCGTGTACATCCATAACTCATGGCTATCACAACAGGTCTTGGACGCCACCCGGCTGCCTGGAGAAAGATCGTCCTTGTCGACGGGACGGTTCCGTACGGCAGTTGACGAGGGAGACGGACATGAGCGACAAGTCCAAGGTCTGGCTGATCACCGGCGCGAGCAGCGGTTTCGGCCGGGCCATCACGGAAGCCGCGATCACCGCCGGCGACACGGTCATCGGCACCGCCCGCCGAACCGAGGCCCTGGACGACCTGGTCGCCGCCCACCCGGACCGTGTCGAGGCGATCGCTCTGGACGTCACCGACGGCGACCGGATCGACGCCGTGGCCGCCGACGTCCTGGCCCGCTACGGCAAGGTCGACGTCCTCGTGAACAACGCCGGCCGCACCCAGGTCGGAGCGTTCGAGGAGACCACCGACCGGGAACTGCGCGACCTGTTCGAGCTGCACGTGTTCGGGCCCGCACGCCTGACCCGGGCGCTCCTGCCGCAGATGAGGGAGCGGGGGAGCGGATCGGTCGTCAACATCAGCAGCTTCGGCGGCCAGCTCTCGTTCGCCGGGTTCTCCGCGTACAGCGCGACCAAGGCGGCACTGGAGCAACTGTCGGAGGGCCTCGCCGACGAGGTGGCGCCGTTCGGCGTCAAGGTGCTGATCGTGGAGCCCGGTTCGTTCCGCACCAACCTGTTCGGCAAGGGCGCGGCGTACTTCTCCGAGGAGAACCCGGCCTACGCGGAGAAGGTCGGCGCGACCCGGCACATGGTTCAGGGCAGCGACGGCACCCAGCCCGGCGACCCGGCGAAGGCCGCCGCGGCGATCCGGCTGGCCCTGGCCGCGGACAACCCCCCACTCCGCCTCGCCCTCGGCGGCGACGCGGTCGACTTCCTGACGGCACATCTGGACTCCGTGCGGGCCGAACTCACGGAGTGGGAGAAGGTCTCCCGGGGGACGGACTTCGAGACGGAGTGACGGCGGGCGACGTCGCCCGGTATCCGGTGCGTGGCTGTTCCCTCACCCCGCCAGATCAGCGCAGAGGAAAGGGCCGAGGAGGTCGAACAACGCGTCGGGGCGGTCGAGGGGAATGATGTGGCCGCAGTCCTGGAGGTGGTGCCCGACCAGGTCGTCGGCGAGGGGACGGAGCTGGCGTTCGAGCCCGGTGCCGACGGGCTGGGAGCCGACGGCCATGGTCGGCATGGTCAGCCGGGCCGTCGAGACGGCGTCCTGGAGCTGCCGCGCGCTGGTGGGCAGGGCCCGGTAATAGGAGAACGCGCAACGCAGGGCCTCACTCCCGGTGTACGCGTGGACGAAGGCCGCCCGGATGTCGTCGGGCACTCCCCGCCCCAGCGTCCCGGATCGCAGGAACCAGTCGACGTACGACGCCTCGTTGCCGACCAGCACGGTCTCCGCGAGGCCCGGCACGGCATGGAATCCGAACCACCACGGCGCACCGCCCGCGACGACGTCCTCCGCACCGGGCAGCCGGCCCAGCAGCGCCTCCATCACCACCAGCCGCCGGACTCGCCCGGGCCGGCGCAGCGCGAGCAGGACGGCAGGAGCGGCGCCCGCGTCGATACCGACCACCGCGGCCGAAGGCTCACCGAGCACATCGAGCACCCCTTCGACGTCGGCGGCAAGAGTGCCCGCGTCGTACCCCTCGACGGCACGCTCACTGTCACCGAAGCCCCGGAGATCCGGAGCGACGACCCTGAACCGCCCCGCCAGCCGGCCCATGACACCGCTCCAGACCTGCCAGGTGTGCGGGAAGCCGTGCAACAGGACCACCGCCGGCCCCTCCCCGGCGATCGCGACATTGAGTTGGACACCGTTCGCCGTGACGCGGCGCATGACGGGCATGACGACCCCTCCCAGCTGGCTACGACAGAACGATAGGCAACTCCCGGCGCCCACCGCCCTGTTCGAGACGCCGTCCGTCACACGGCCTCCGCGATCTGCCGGGCGGCCTGGGCGGGCGTGAGATGTGTGGTGTCGACGACCTCGGCCTCGGCGTGGAGCCACGTGCGGGCCGCCTCCGCGTAGGGCTCCAGGTATCGCAGACGGAAGGGGGAATCGGGGCCGAGGACGGTGTCACCCGCGATACGCGCACGGAGAGTGTCCTGGTCGGCGTGGAGGACGAAGTGCCGGACCGGGATGCCGTGCTCGGCGAGGCCCGAGCTGATCTCACGCCAGTACTCTTCGACCAGCACGGTCATGGGCATCACCAGGGTGCCGCCGGTGTAGCCGAGGATGTGCCGGGCGGTCTCCACCACCAGCGCCCGCCACGGAGGCCAGTGCTGGAAGTTGTCCGTCGAGGGCAGTCCCGGCTTGATGTCCATGAGCGTCTCGCCGACTTTCTCGGCGTCGAACACCCGTGAGTCCGGGATCAGTTGCTGGACGAGCGCACTGGTCGTGGTCTTGCCCGCGCCGTGCGTGCCGTTGAGCCATACGATCATGGGGCTGACGCTAGCGCCGCGAAGGCGGGAAAACCGGCCGGGGCCGCCACTTCGCCCTCCGGAAAGGACATGAAGACGCGACGAGGGCAGGATTCGAACCTACGTCCACCCGGAATCAGAGCCGGGCGCTCCACCGCAGAGCTTCCTCGTCGCACCATGATCCTTGCCCGATCCACCGAGAGGGGCAACTGATTTACAGGGACGGGCGCGTGATCACGTCCACTCCTGAGCGGCGGCACGCTTGTGCTTGCCGGAGAAAATCCCTGCCGACCGGAGGGCGCCGGCCATGAGGGGGTCGGCGACGGGGACGCCGTGCACCAACTCGGGCGTCCGCCGGAAGGAGACGGCCTCGGCCGCGGGCCTGGAGGCGGTCCAGGCGCCCGCGACCGGGTCCACCCGATGCCGGGCACAGACCGCTTCGACGAGTGAGCGTGGGCATTCCTTCTTACCGCGGAGTACTTCCCAGGGCAGCGGAAGCTCCGCCCATATGGAGGTGTCCGGGTGCAGCCCGCCCCCGCTCATCCGGTGCCAGTACGCCACGTCGGCCGCCATCAGGCGGGGCACCTTGCCAGGGCAGATCCGGTCCAGGATCTGCTCCTGCCCCAGCTCGGTCATCAGGGCGAACCAATGCGCCCGTGCTGTGTTCCACGCCTGCGCGGCCTGGTTCCACGTGGACGAATCGTCGCCGCGGCGCACGATCATCGTGTCGCGTTGCAGCGGATGCCGGTTCCAGGCGTCCTCCAGGAGACCGGCGACCTGGCGCAGGAACCCGTTCCACCCGACCAGCAGCCGTGTGAGGTCCTCGTCGGACACGTGCGCCAGCACCTCGGCCGCGGGGTGCACATGCGCGACCGCGTACCAGCAGGTCCGCTCGGGAGAGTTCCGCAGCCGCTGGAACAGTGCCTCGGCGACTTCGTCGTAGACCTGACGCTGACTGCCGTTGGTGAAGACGCTGCGCATGTAGCCGCGTGCCGTGACGTAGGCGACGAAGGCTGCCGTGTCCGGGTCCGTGGCGAACAACTCGTACGGCAGGACGTGGGCGAGCGCGCCTTTACCGGTCATCGTCACCTCACGGCGCCGCTCCTCGTGAACGAGCCGGGCCAACTTGGCCTCCATGCGGCGCAGCAGCCGGAAACGCTTGTTGTACTGGCGCTTGGAGACCTCCCCGAGACCCGCCGCCGCACGTTCGGCCCGGTTGAAGCGGTCCAGCCCGAAGTCGTTCTGCCCGTACGCCCGGCCGATCTCCTCACCCGCCCGCCGGATCACCGCCTCGATCCGCGCCGGATCATCCCCGGCGTCGTCCGGAAGATCCCCCACGCTCATGAACAGACTTGCCGCCCGCGTCAGTTGCCGCTGCGCCCCAACCGGACGGGCGAACTCCTCCCGCATGGAGGTGTACCCGTGCCAGAGGTTCCGCAGCGAGTACTCAGCGGCCTTGCCGAGCGCCGCCTCGGTCGCCGCGTCGAGGTCGGTGCCGTGGGCGGCGTACAGGTCCTGAATGAGCCGGGCCACATCCTCCGGGCGCTTGCGCAGGGTGAGTGTGGCGTGCAGTTCACGGAGAAGCCGGTCGGATGCGGTCGCTGCCATGGGCCTCACCTTGTCACCACGACGATCAGGCAGCCACTGTTTATCCGCCCCGGCCAAGCCCTCCCAGGTCAGGCGCCGAAGTCAGGGTAGGGACAGATCTCCAGCTCCTCTCCCGGACGATCGCTCCAGCCCCACCAAAGGTGCTGGCCTGCGCACTGCCACACACCCCGGCAGACACGCTTCCCGTCGTCCTCCCGACGCGCGAGGACCATCGCGGTGCAGTTCATCGCCTGGCCGCAGGACGGGCAACCGGGCGCCGCACTGTTCGCTTCCACGCCATGACGGTAGCGGCCCTGATCAGTTGCCGATCCCTTGCCCGCTGAACCGGGACTCAGTGCGGGGGTTCAATTGTCCCAAGCAGGGCTGGTGTTGGGCGAGTACGGGGAACTGGACGCGCTGTTCGTCCAGTCGTCGACGTCCTGGGCGTCCCAGTCGAGGAGGGTGTCGGCATGTCGGATGCACATGCCGTAGTCGAGGCTCCCGAAGAGGCGGCTGACGGTGATCTGTTGGTACAGGTGCTGGTATCCCTTGCCTGTCTCGTACCGCATCTGGACGGTGGTGCGGAGCAGTCCGAGGCGTAGATCCCCGTCCGCGACGGTCAGGACTCCTTGCTGCACGTTGGTGTCCTTTTCCTGTAGCCCCTCGTTCTCGACGGCCAACTGGCCGATCTTCTTGATGGAGTTGATGATGCCGGTGAGCGTGTCGGGGGTCACGAGCCATTCGATGAGGTCGTGGACTGCCCAGATGGCTCCCAGGAGGGAGAGGGAGGAGATGTAGGCGCTCTGGGTGTCGGGGCCGATGACGTTGGTGAGGAACGGCATCTCCTGGAACTGGCAGACGAATTGGACCCATGCCCAGGGGTCGAATTCCGTGGAGGACGGATCGAAGCCGACGGATTCCTCGGTCTTGCGCAGGATGGTGGCGGCGACGGACCCCCACGAGCCGAATTCCGACAGGGGCCCGAGGTCGGGCAGCCCCCAGTCGTCCCCGCCGTAGGTGTTGCCGACACCCGTCTCCTGACTGCCGTCGAACTCGTCGAGCCTCACCGGCGCATCCCGCCGGGCCTCCACCCACCGGGCGATGGCCGACGCCTCGCTCCTCACCTGCTCCTCGTTCATCCGGCACCCAGGACACGTCCGGCGTACCGCTCGCGCGACTCGCAGATCAACCGCTCGACGTCCCGCGCCGTCCGCACCTGGAGGACGGACTCGAAGCCCAGGTTGACCTGAAAGCCCAACTCGACCGCCCCCAGCAGCCGGAAGAGCTTCATGGAGTCGACCCCGGGCAACTCCCTTACCAGGGTGGTGTCTTCGATCGCCTCGGGGCACTCCGCGCCGTCGAGTTCCAACTTCTCCCGGATCAGGCAGTACAGCCGCTCTCGCTCAGCGGGGGTCAGATGGCTATGCAAGGCTGCTCCTTGTCAAAGACGTAGAACTCCGTCGAGATACCGCTGCCGTGTTCTCCCCCGCCGCACCTTCCCGCTGGACGTCTTGGGCAGTTCCCCCGGCATCAGCAGGAGAACCTCCGCCACAGGCAGCCCCAGCTCCGTCTGGACGTGACCGCGGACCCGCAACGCCACAGCGTCGGCGTCCCCTGCGCGCAACTCGGCGACGATCACCACCTCTTCGGTGATCGGCCCCGGCCGGGTGAAGGCAACGACGTTGCCCTTGCGCAGCCCCGGCACCTCGGCAGCGACCCACTCCACCGTCTGGGGATCGTGATTACGCCCGTTGACGATCAGCAGATCCTTCTTGCGGCCCGTCACATAGAGGACGCCGTCCGCCAGATACCCACAGTCCCCGGTGCGCAGGCCGCCGGCCGTGAAACTCCGCCGCGTCGCCTCCACGTCACCGTGATACCCCGCGGCCACACTCGGCCCCTGAAAGACCACCTCACCGATATGCCGCTCCGGAAGCGGTCTGCCCTCCTCGTCCACGACGAGGATTCGATGGCCGGGGACGGCACGTCCGCAGGGCACGAACGCCACCCCCGCCCCCGAGGCGGGCCGCGCGAGGCCGTGCGCGTGGTAGGGCTCCTTCTGGACGACGTCCAGGGCGAGCGGAGTGCCGAGGTCGCCGAAGGAGATCGCGAGCGTCGCCTCGGCCATGCCGTAGCACGGCACCACCGTCCCCGTCCGCAGCCCGGCCGCCGCGAAGTGCGCCGCGAAGGAGCGCAGCGTCTCGGGGTGGTTGGGCTCGGCGCCGCAGCCGACGACCCTCAAGGAGGACAGGTCCAGCCCCTCGACAGGGGTGTGTTTGACGGCCAGCGCCAGGCCGAAGTTGGGCGCGAAGGTCACGGTCGCGCGGTGACGGCTCACCGTCTCCAGCCACAGCCTCGGGGAGAACGCGAAGCGCAGCGTCGGCAGGAAGGTCACCGGGCAGCGCGCGAGCAGCGGCGCCAGCACGAAACCGACCAGCCCCATGTCGTGGTACAGGGGCAACCAGCTGACGCCCCGGTCCTGACGGCCGTCCAGACGCAGGGCATTGATGATGGCCGCGCAGTTGGCGAGGACGCTCGCGTGCGTGACCCGCACCCCCTTGGGGGCCGCTGTGCTCCCCGAGGTGAACTGGAGGAACATCACGTCCTCCGGGAGGATCTCCTCGGGGGCGGGCACACTCTGCGAAGGCAGCGGCTCGACGAAGAAATCCTCCGCGACGACGGCCCGCAAGCCCCCGACCGACCGGACCAGCGGCTCCAGCGGCCCCGTCAGGCTCCGGGTCGTCAAGAGCACCCGGGCTCCCGCCGAGCGGAGGATGTGGGCGGCGTCCTCGCGGTACGCCGCGAACGTGCCGAAACCCATGGGCGGATACAGGGGAACTGGGACGACGCCCACGGAGACCGCGCCCAGGAAGGTGAGGACGAACTCCCGCTGCCCGGGGACGACGAGCGCGACGCGTTCGCCCTTGCGCAGGCCGCTTTGCAGCAGCCGGCGCCCCCGGCGCAGGGCCTCCCGCGACAGCTCCGACCAGCTCACGAAGTGTTCGCGCCCGTCGTCCTGGACGAACGTGAAGCCGCCGTCCGAGTGGCCGAGGTTCTCGGTGAGGACCTGGGCGAAGGTCGAGGCTGTCACGGGGCCGGCTCAGTTGTCCCAGGCGGGGCTGTCGTTGGGCTTCTTGTCGGCGCTGGCCGTGTCGTCCGTCCAGTCGTCCACGTTCTTGCCGTCCCAGTCGAGCAGCTTGTCGGAGTGCCGCTTGCACATGTCGAAGTCGAGCCTGCCGTAGCCGCGGTAGACCGTGAGGGTCTGCTGGAGCTGCTCGTACCCCTTGCCCTTCTTGTACTGCATCACCACCTCGGTCCGGAGGGCTCCGAGGTAGAGCTGGCTCGCATGGCGCGACAGGACCCCGACCTGCTGGTTGTTGTTCTTCTCCGTCTGCCCCTCGTTCTGGAGCGCCAGCGTGGCCATCTTCTTGATGCTGGTCACGATGCCCTGGTAGTCCTGCGGCGTCATGAGGTTCTGGACCAGGTCCGACACCGCGTCGACGCCCTTCTCCAGGGAGAGCGAGGAGATGGCCGCGTAGCGGTTGTCGGAGGCGAACCCCAGGAGGAAGGGGATCGTCGAGAACTTCGTGAGGAAGTGGGTCCAGGCGGTCAGGTCGAACTTCGTGCTTCCCGGGTCGAAGCCGCTGATGGTCTCGGCCTTGTGGACGATCGTGCTGGCGACGGACTCCCACGAGCCGAAGTCCGACAGCGGCCCCAGGTCGGGCAGCGAACTGCCGTCCCCCGCCGCGTTGTTGCCCACCGCCTGGTCGTCGCTCCCGGCGTCGAACCGCGCCAGCGCCGACCTCGTCGCGGCGTCCGGCGTGGGGGAGGGCATCCCCCACAGCGCGATCTCCGCGGCCTCTCGGTGTAACTGGGACTGACTGATCTCGTGCATGGCCGCTCCTCTGTTCACGGGTGTACCTGCGGGAGCCCCCTGGGGCTGTGGTGCGCGATACGCCGATTCCGGGGCAATGGGGAGCCTAACCGTCGCACTCCGGCGTCTCTGAACGGTTCTTCCGGACAATACCCCCAAGACGGAAATGGCCCCCTTGCGGCGTTACAGCAGATGTCAACGGGGCCTCGGACACCGGTACTCGCCCCCTGCCGCCGACCGCACATCGCACAGGCCACGGCGGAATGCGCCCCTCCTTCACGCCCTCCCGGACGAACGCCGACGCCCGCTGCACGGAATCCGCCACGAGGAGGCGGGCGGTGACACGGAGGCGGGGCGCCGCATGGCCGGAACGCGGTGGCAAGTCGGTGTCAAGTCCACGGCAAGGCGCGGTGGGCACCGTGCCGTATCCGCCGTCCGCATTCGAACCTGGAGCAACCGAGCGTGTCACCCAGCAAGCCCCGCCCCCACGAGACGCACGCGGACCGTCGCGAGCGGAATCCGCCGTCGCCGCACGGACTCGACCGCGCTCCCCACAACGTCCTGGACGCCTACCGCACCTGCGAGTTCGCCACCCTCGGCAAGGACGGAACGCCGTTGGCCTGGCCGACGGCCGTGGCCCGGCGTGAAGACGGAACCCTCTTGCTGACCACGTCCCTCGCCTTCGCCCAGAAGGCGCTGAACGTACGCCGGGACGGCCGGGTAGCGCTGCTCTTCTCCGACCCCACGGGCAGCGGCCTGGACCGGGCACCCCACATTTTCGTCAGGGGCCGCGCCCACTGCCCCGACACGGTCATGACGGGCCCGGAAGGAGCCGAGGAGTACTGGCGCAGGCTCTTCGAACGCCAGCCGCACAGCCGCGCCTACCTCAGCCGCCCCATGAGGCCGCTGATGTCCTGGTACTACCTGCGCCTCCTCATCACCGTCGACCCCGAACAGGTGAGCACGAGGCCGAGCCTGGAGGAACTCCCGGCTCCCGCCCCCTCGACGCCGACGCTCCTCGGCGCCGCGCAGATCGCCAGTGCGCCGACGGCGGTACTGGCAGCCCGGGACGCCTCGGGAGCACCCCTGCTCGCCCGCACCCGCCCCCGGCCGACACCGGCGGGCTATCTGGTCGAGGTCCCGCCGGACTGCCCTGTCGAACTGGGTCCGGCCGGCCTGCTGGTGCACCGGCACGACGAACTGCTGAACCACATGTACAACGCGTTCGTCCGCGGAGACCTGAGGCGGACCGGTGAGGGCTGGCTCCTGGTGCCGTCCGGCGTGATCGAACCCATGGGCTCGGGCCGGGCGAGCGACGCCCTGAAGGTCCTGCGTCAGACCAAGAGGTCGACCGACCGCTATCTCGCGCGGCGCGGTCTGCCCCGTCCGAAGGTGCAGTGGGACCAGTTCCGTGCCCTGGCGGCGCCGTCGCACACGGAACGGCGCCCGTCGCACTGAACCGCCGCTCCACGCATGGCCACTACGCCGCGCCCCCTACGATGTGGTGGTCATGGTCACAATGAAGGTGCTCGGCGCGTTCCGGGTCGAGGTCGACGGCCGCCCGGTCGCCGCGCAGGGCCGCCTCGCGCGGATGATCCTGGTCCAACTCCTGCTCGCCCGAGGCGAGATCGTCTCCACGGAGCGGATCGTCGAGCGGCTCTGGCCCACACGCGTCCCGTCGAGCGCGCAGGCGTCGCTGCACGCCTACATCGCGCGCCTGCGACGCCTTCTCGAACCGGGGCGAGCACCGAGGACCGCCTCGCAGATCCTGCTCAGCGCGCCCTACGGCTACGCCCTCGCCCTGGACCGGGACGCCCTGGACGCCTGGGTGTTCGAGGACCGGATCGCGGCCTGCTCGGTCGCGGGACTGCCCGCCCACACCGTCGCCGAGGGCCTGGCCGAGGCGCTCGACTCGTGGGGCGGGCAGCCGTACGCGGAGTTCGCGGACGAGCCCTGGACGGCCGGAGAACGCACCCGCCTGGAGGAGCTGCACCGCGCCGCCCGCGAACGGCTCGTCGCCACGCGGCTGAGTCACGGGCAGGCCGCGCAGGCCCTCACCGAAGCGGGCGCCCTGACCCGGGAGCAGCCGTTGCACGAGGAGGGCTGGCGCCTGCTGGCCCTGGCGCTGTGGGCCCGCGACCGGCAGGGCGACGCCCTGGCGGCACTGAGACAGGCCCGGCACGTCCTCGGAGAGGAACTCGGCGTCGAACCCGGCCCGGCCCTGCTGGAGTTGGAACAGGCCCTGCTGCACCAGCGGCTGGACGTCCTCCACAGGGAGACCGGCGCGCCCGCCGCCGTGACACCCCGCACCCCGGTCACAGCTGCCGCACCACGCACCCCGACCGTCCCGACGACCCTCACCGCGGGCCCGCTCCTGGGCCGCGACGAAGAGCTGGCGGCCATCGCCGACGCGGCACAGCGCGCACGCGCCGGCCACGCACAGGTCGTCCTCGTCTCCGGCGAGGCCGGAATCGGCAAGTCGAGCCTCCTGCACGCCGCACTGCGCCAACTGCCCGCACAGGGCTGGCTGGTCGGATCCGGGCAGTGCCCGGAGACCGACGGCGCCCCGCCCGGCCGGGCCTGGTTCGACCTCCTCCCCGGCCTCGCCGAAGACGCCCCACCAGGCCCCCACGCCGACGAACTGGCCCCCTTGCTGACCCCGGGCACATCGAGCGGCCCCGAGCAGCCGGACGGCAGCCCCGCCCGGCGCTTCCGGCTGCACCGGGCGCTGCTCGGCTGGCTCCGCGACGCCAGCGCGCGGCAGCCGCTGGCGATCGTGCTGGACGACCTGCACCGGGGCGACCAGGAGAGCATCGAACTGTTCCTCCTGTGCGCCGAGCAGTTGCGCGACGCACCCCTGCTCCTGATCGGCGCGTACCGCACCGGCGAGGGCGACCTGACCGGTGCGCTGGCACGCCTGGCCGCCTGCTCGCCCGTACGCGTCAAACTCTCCGGCCTGTCGGACACCCAGGCGAAGGAACTGCTGCGGCGATCGGCGGCCGGCATCAGCGAGCAGGCCGCGGCGGCCCTCGCCGAACGGGCCGGGGGCAACCCCTTCTACCTCCGGGAGAGTTCCCTCCTGCTGGCCGGCGAGGGCGAACAGCAAGCCCTGGCCCGCATCCCGCAAGGCGTCCAGGACGTCCTGCGGCGCAGGCTCGCCCTCCTCGCACCGGCCGTCACCGCCGGGCTGCGCCTCGCCGCCGTCGCCGGACGCGAGGCCCCGATCGCACTCCTGGTGCGGGCGGCGGACGGCGATCCCGAGCAACTCCTCGACGCCCTCGACGCCGGCGTGACCGCCGGACTGCTCACCGAACCGAAGGCGGGCACCGTCCGCTTCAGCCACGCCCTCGTACGCGACGCCCTCGAAGCGGACCTCACACGCCTTCGGCTGGCCCGGATGCACTCGCGGCTGGGCCGGAGCCTGATCGCCCTCGGCTCGGACGACGTCGCCGCCACCGCCCACCACCTCCTGCGGGCGGCCCCCGTCGTGACCGCCGACGCGGGCCCCGCCGTCCACCACGCCCGGCTCGCCTGCGAGCAGGCCGTCCGCCGCTACGCCCCCCAGAACGCCGAAACCCTGCTGAAAGAGGCCCTCGGCCTGCTGGCCGACCACCCGGCGGCCTTCGCGGACCAGGACGCCGCCCTGCTGCGCGTGACGCTCCTGGGCCGGCTCGTCGACTGCCGGATCCGGATGGGCGCCGTCGTACCGGCCCGCGACGCACAGCAACAGGCCGTCCGAGTGGCCCGCGCCGAGAACCGGGCGGACCTCCTGACCTCCGCCTACACGACCTGGACCGAACCCACGCCCTGGCGGGTGCGCCCGTACGCGGCCAGC
This sequence comes from Streptomyces sp., assembly GCA_036569285.1. Classification (GTDB taxonomy): domain Bacteria; phylum Actinomycetota; class Actinomycetes; order Streptomycetales; family Streptomycetaceae; genus Streptomyces. The sequence goes on along the minus strand of DATCQX010000869.1, from coordinate 6,227 downwards.
GACCCCGAGGCCGTCGAGGAACTCACGGACCTCCTGGAGAACCACCACCCGGACGACCGGCAGCGCTGCCTGCTCCTCGACCAGCTCGCCGACGCGCTGGACGACACCGACCCCCGCGCCGTGACCGTGGCACGCCAGGCCGTGGAACTCGCCCGGACCACCGGCGATCCCCGGCTGCGGGGGCTGACCCTCACGTCCTTGCTGCGCCGCGTCGACTGCGAACTGGAACCCGCCGCCTATCTCGCCCTCCACGAAGAACTCACCGAGGTCGCCGCCTGCCAGGACAGCCCCGAGTACGCGTGGATGAGTTCCTACATCGCCGCCCGGATCGCCGCCGCCGACAACGACCCGGCGCGGATGGAGCGCTGCCTCGCGCACGCCGACGAGATCGCCCGCACCTACGAACTGCGCGGCGCCTTCGCCATCGCCAGGCTGCGCCGTCCCATGGTCGCCATGGCGCAGGGCCGGTTCGACGAGGCCGAACAGGACCTGATGGCCGCGGTGGCGGAACTGCGCGAGCGCGGGGCGGTGGACCTCAGCGGCCTCGCGGGCCTGGCGGCCGGATGCATGCGCCTCCAGCAAGGCCGGCTCGCCGAGGTCCTGCCGGTGCTGCTCGCGGTGTGGGAGCTGTACCGACCGCACAACGAAGCCCTCACCGCCCTCGCCCTGCTGGCCGCCGGCCGCGCCGACGAGGCTCGCGAGGTCTTCGCCCGCAGAGCCCCGATCCGCCGCGACTTCGCCTACCCCGTCCTGACCGCCCTGCGCGGCATCGCCGCCATCGCCTTCGACGACCGGCAGGCCGCCGCCGACGTCTACCGCGACCTCCTCCCCCTCCAGGGGCTCGCGGGCGGAGCGAGCAGCCTCAGCCTCGTCTTCCGGCCCGTCGCGCAGACCCTCGGCGAACTCGCCCAGTTCCTGGGCCAGGCACAGGAAGCGCGACGCCACTACCAGGAGGCCGAGCGGGTGGCGGCCGCCTGGGACTCCCCGCACTGGTCGGCCGCCGCCCAGGCCGCCCTGGCCCAGCTTGCGCGGAAGGGACTCCAGGAACGCGGGACTGTGTCGGATCTGCGGATCCGCCGTGATGGGGGAGCGGCCAGCGGGGCGCTCAGGCCAGCTCGGCCATGAACTCCGCCGCCAGCTCAAGGAACTGACCGGCCGAGTCCGTCGTCAGCTGGAGGTCCACGAGGACCTCGTCGGTCTCCGCCGCGCACATCGCGCGCAGGTGGCCGCAGATCTGGCGCACGGTCCCACGGCGGTGGACCTCCGCCGGGTCGGCCGGGGACTTGGTGACGTCGGGGTTCACCCGCAGCACCCGCCGCAGTCCCGCCGGGTCCCGCCCCGCCCGTTCGGCCGCCTCACGGGCCACGGCCCACAGACCGCGGAAGTGCTCCAGCGGCATCGAGGCCGCGAGCCAGCCGTCGGCACGCCGGCCCACCCGCTCCAGGGCGACCGGGGTGAACCCGCCCAGCAGCACCGGCGGCCTCGGCCGCTGGAGCGGCCCGGGCAGGACGGTCGACTCGCGGATCGTCCACAGCGGGCCGGTGTGGACCACCGGCCCGGGCCGCCACACGGCGTCGAGGACGTCGAGCGTCTCCTCCAGCCGGGCACCCCGGCCCTCCCAGGGCACCCCGGCGGCCTCGAACTCCTCCCGCATCCAGCCCAGTCCGAGCCCCACCTCCAGGCGCCCGCCGCTGAGCAGGTCGAGCGTCGTCAGCGCCCGCGCGAGCACGAGCGGCGGCTGCCACAGGGCGTTGACCGTACTGCTGCCCAGACGCACCCGTCCGGTCGCCATGGCCGCCGCCCCCAGCGCGAGCAGCGGGTCGAGGTGCGTGCCGTACCGGACGGGCATCCTCCCGCCCGGGTACCCGTCGGGCGGACTGAGCGGCGACAAGAGCCGGTCGGCCACCCAGAGACTGTCGCACCCCAGCGCCTCCAACGCCGTACACATGCCGACGGAGAGCCGGGGGTCGGCGAACGGACCGAACTGGGGGACGGAGAATCCGATGCGCATCGGTGAGGTTCCTCGATCGACGAAGGACGGCTGGACGACGGGGACGACGGTCACGCGGAGGTGCGCCGGCCCCGGACCCGGTCGGTCTCGCGGCGGTACTGCCGCTGCCCGAGCAGCTTCCACAGCACGCGCGCCGGCATGGGCAGCCGGCCGAGGAACTCCTCGCGCTCCTCGGGAGAGGCGTCTTCCAGGACGGCGCCGAGCGAGATCATCAGCCGGTCGCGGGGCGTCTCCGCGAGGCCCCGCTCCCCGAGCGCCTGCCAGTCCTTCTCGCTCACGTGGAGGGCGACAAGAGGCATGACCTGCCGCTCCTCCTCGTCGAGATGCGCGCACAGCAGCCGATGATGACGGCGCAGCGCCTCGGCCAGCTCGTCACGGTCCTCGGCCAGCGCCCTCGCCTGCCACCGGTCCATCAGCGCCTGGACCTCGTCGATCCCCTCGGAGAGCTCCCGGTGCTGCGCCTCCATGGCCAGCACGTGCTCGGCGTCGAGGTCCAGATGCGGCAGCACGACCGGCCACAGCATCTCGTCCTCCCCGGTGTGATGGACGTGCAGCCCGAACGAGTAGAGCCGCCAGTGCTCGGCGAGGATCCGCGCGCGGGCGGTGTCCGTGTGCCGGACGTCCTGGACGAGGTCGGCCAGCAGGCGCGACTCGCGACGGAACACCTGGTGGATCATCGCCATCTCGCGGGTGTAGGGGTGGACGGTGGAGTCTGAGGTATTGCTCGTGGTCATGACCCCCAGTCTTCGGAGCCCGATTGCCGGGCACTTGCACCCGACTTGCCGTACCCGGGTCAGGGGAACCCCGGCGCGCCGATGTGCCGGTCCGCTCGCGTGGGAAGGGAAGCGGCGACCGCGCAGGCGGCGCGGACGAGGGCGGCGACGGCCGGTGAGCGGGTGTTCTGGGGCCAGGCGACGGCCAGGGTGGCGTCCGGGAGGTCGCTGACCGGGCGGTAGGCGATACCGGGGCGTGGGTTGCGGCGGGCGACGGAGGCGGGCGCGAAGAAGACGGTCCCGCCCGTTTCGACGAGGCTGAAGATCTCCGAGAGGTTGGAGACCGGCCGTGGTGTCCCGGGGCGGGTGCGCCCCCGAGAGGCCGGTGTGCCGTCGGGGAGGCTGCGGCCGGTCAAGTCCGCGAGGCGCAGGCGGGGTTCGGCGGCCAGCGGGTCGGTGGCCGCGAGGGCGACCAGGACGGGCTCGGTGATCAGCGGCTCGCTGTCCAGGCCGCGGTCGTCCATGGGGCACAGGACGAGCGCCACGTCCGCGAGGCCCTCGCGCAGGGCCCGCGGCTGGTCGCCGTACCCACCGAGGACCAGTTCGTGGGGCAGGGCGGCGGGGTCGGCGCGGTAGGCGTCGAGGATCCGCGGCAGGAGGCCGCCGTCGATGTCGGCCTTGAGCGCGATGCGCAGCCTGGGGGAGGGGCTGCCCGCGTGCCGGGCCCGGTGGGCGGCGGCGGTGACCGCTTCGAGGGCCGCTCTGGCGTCGTGCAGCAGGACCTCACCGGCGCCGGTCAGGCCGACGTGCCGGGTCGTCCGCTCGAACAGCGCCACACCGAGCTGCCGCTCCAGGTCCCGGATCGCGCGGGACAGCGGTGGCTGCGCCATGCCGAGCCGGGTGGCGGCCCGCCCGAAGTGCAGTTCCTCCGCGACCGCGACGAAGTAGCGGAGCTGACGCACCTCCAGATCACTCATACCGCCAAGGTATCAATGGCGACCGAAGCGGTCCTTCACCCGCGCCGCCGCCGCGGTTTGACTCGAAGACGTCCGAACAGACCCGCGGAGGTACTCATGATCGTCATCACCACCCCGACCGGCGGCATCGGCCGACAGGTCCTGGACCGCGTCCTGGACAGCGCCGAACCCGTCCGCGTGATCGTCCGCGACCCCTTCCGGCTCCCCGAGGACATCCGCGCCCGGGTCGAGACGGTGGAGGGCTCCCACGCCGACGCGGACACGGTCGCGAAGGCCCTGGACGGCGCCGACCGGCTGTTCTGGCTCGTACCCCCGCCCGGCTTCCGCGACGCCCGTCCCGCCCGGCGCCACTACCTCGACTTCACCCGCGCCGCCGCAGCGGAAGCCGCGCGCCGCGACGTCCGGACCGTGCACGTCACCTCACTGGGCCACGGTCACCGGGGAGAGGCCGGCCTCCTGTCGGCCGCGCTCGACATGGACGACCTGATCGAGCGCGCCGGCGTGCGGCACCGGGCGCTGGCCCTGCCCTTCTTCATGGAGAACCTGCTCCATCAGGCCCGTCCCATCGCCGAGCACGGCGTCTTCTCCCTGCCCAACACCGCGGACCGGCCGCTGCCGGCCATCGCCACCCGAGACGTCTCCGCCGTCGCGGCCGCCCTGCTGCTGGACACCACGTGGACCGGACAGGCCCGCGTCCCCCTCACCGGCCCCGACAACCTGACCCCCGAGGCCATGGCCGAGATCCTCTCCGACGTCCTGGGCCGCACAGTGCGCTACCGGCAGGCCCCGCTCGCGGACTTCCGGGCCCGCCTCGTGCACAGTGGCGCGAGCCCGGCGCTGGCCCAGGACATGGCCGGCATGGCCGCCGCGCAGAACAACGGCATCTACGACGCCGAACCCCTCGACCCGGCGGTCTCCGTCACCGGCACCGGTTTCCGCCAGTGGTGCGAGGAAGTGCTGAAGCGGGCGGTTCCGGGGGAGCGGCGTGCTCGGTGAGACGGTGGCTAAGGTGTGGGGCATGCGACCGATGACTCAAGCGGAGCGCGAGGCGTTCCTCGCGGAACCGTACGTAGGGATCCTGAGCGTCACAGCCGAGCCGGGAAGGGCTCCCCTGACCACCCCGATCTGGTACGAGTACCAGCCGGGGGGCCTGGTCAAGGTGATCACTTCCCCCAACGCGCGCAAGACCCGGCTCATCCAGGAGGCGGGCCGGTTCGCGCTGTGCTCCCAGGTGGCCGAAGGGCAGGACTACCGATACGTCTCGGTGGAAGGCCCGGTGACCGAGATCAGACCGGCCTCGAAGCAGGAGCGCTTCGACATCGCCGAGCGCTACCTGGGCGACGCCGCCACCGACTACGTGAACTCCACGGAGGAGTCCGTGGCCGACTCCGTCGCGATCTCCATGCGCCCGGAACGGTGGAACACCTTCGACTTCGGGGGGATGCTCGACTAAGAACCTGCTGATGTGCGGGCTGGAGGGGGCGCCGTCCCGGGCCGACTCGGCTCAGGCTTCGGTCCTGCAGCCCGTGCGGGTACAGGACTTCTCGGTCAGCCGGGTGGTGTTCTCGTCGTACATCGTGATGTAGACCCGTTGGACGCCGCCCGAGACCGCGATCCGCAGTGAGCCGCTGAGGGGCTGGTTCGGGCCGCCCGCCTGCGCGTACGGGCTGCAGATGAGCCCCGATGACGCGCTGCCGTTCACCCCGTAGGCACAGATCCGGCGGAAGCCGCTCGCCGCGTGGACGTTGCCGGACACGGTGGCGGTGTATCCGTCCGTGAAGTGGATCGTTCCGGCGGCTGTGCTGTTGCCGTAGGCCAGGTCGAAGGGCCTGTCCACGTCGTTCACGGTGGCTTGCGCCGGTACGGCGACACCGAGGGCCGCCGTCAGGGCCGCCGCCGTCACCATCATGAGCTTGCGCATGACTCTTCCTCTCCGTCGGACGAACGATGGAGTGAACCTTCCGCCGTCCCATCCTCGCGACCGCCTGTGAACGTGCTGTGGGGCATTTGCGGGGGAGTGTTGAAGAGTTGCCGCCCTGCGATCATTGGCCGATGACCAGGAGACCTCACCTTCTCAGGCTCAGCATCGTGTGCCCTCCACCCGAGGAGGGCGTCGTGGAGGTTCGCCCGATCGTCGACGGGCGGGATCTGCTGGCCGAGATGGCCCCCGATTCCCGGTACCTGGGCGTGGAGCCCAGGTACCTGCTGGGCCAGGACGGGCCGTTGCCTGCCACGGTCACGCCCCACGAGGTGCGGCTCGCTCGGTCCGGGTGCGGTGTGGAGGAGTGCTGTGGTGCGCTGTACGTGACGGTGACGCGCAGCGGGGACCGTGTCGTCTGGGCGGGCTGGCGCGACCCCGCCGACCAGGACGTCGACCTGCCGGAGCTTCGGTTCGCCGCAGGTCAGTACGCTGCCGAGGTCCGGCGAGCCGGAGAGGACCGCAGTTGGGAGTGGCCGGCAGGGGCGGTTGCGCGGCTGCTTGAGGCGGGGCTGCGGGGGCGCGGGGAGTGGCTCGCCAGGTGGGAC
>DATCQX010000868.1:0-6246 GCA_036569285.1 Streptomyces sp. | reverse complement strand
GGTTGCGGATGGTACCGACGCCGAGGCAGAGCTCCCCGGCGATCTCCTGCGCGGTCGCCCCGCCCGCCGCGAGCCTCAGGGCCTCCGCCTCCCGCAGGGTCAGCGGCGTGCGCGTCCAGGTCGTGTCGGCGAGCCGGCGAGGTTCGACCACGCGGCCCCCGGTCGCCACCTCGCGGACGGCGCGGGCGAGTTGCCGCCCCGACACGTTGTTCAGGACGTAACCGGAGGCGCCCGCGTCGAGGGCCTGGCGCAGCCTGCCGGGACGGTCCAGTGCCGTCAGCGCTATCGTCCGGCACTCCGGTGCCCGTGACGCGAACTCCTTGGCCAGCGCGAGGCCGTCCAGGCCGGGGCCGTCGATGCCGAGCAGCGCGACATCAGGGACGGCCGACTCGATCGCGCCGAGCGCCTGGGCCTCGTCGCCCGCCTGGGCCGTGACCCGGATGCCGAGTTCGCCGTCGAGGAGCGCGACCAGGCCGGCCCGCACCACTTCCACGCCCTCGACCACCAGGACACCGATCACGAACCCGTTCCCCCGTCTGCGCACACCCTGACCGGGGACGACGCGGAAGCGGTGGGCCCCCGTCGCCCTCCGGAGAGATCGTCCCCTGCGGCCGGTGCGCCTGCCTATGGGGGACGACACCCATTCAGGGCACGAGGGGTTTGGGGCGGGCGTGGACAGGCGGGGTGCGTTGGACGGCGGCGGCCACCGCACTCGGCGTCAGGGCAAGCGACAACGCCTCCCACCCCAGCCCCACCACCCCACAGCCGCCCCCTACGCCAACTGCCTCCGCACCAACTCGTGCAACCGCCCCCCGGCATCCGCCAGCAACACCCCCGGCGCCCCCTGTTCCGCGATCTTCCCGTTCTCCATCACCACCACCCGGTCCGCGTCCATGACAGTGGACAGCCGGTGGGCGATGACCACGCGTGTGGCGTTCAGTTTGCGGGTCGACTCGATGACCACGCGCTGTGTCTCGTTGTCCAGCGCGCTGGTCGCCTCGTCGAAGAACAGGATGCGGGGCCGGCGGATCAACGCCTGGGCGATCATGAGGCGTTGGCGCTGGCCGCCGGAGATGGCGCCGGCGCCGGAGACGATGGTGTGCAGCCCCATCGGCATCCGCTTGATGTCGTCCGCGAGCCCGGCGAGTTCGGCGGCGGCCATCGCCTCCTCGGGCGTGTAGGACTCGGTGCCACAGATGACGTCGAGGAGGGAACCGCTGAACGGCTGGGCGTTCTGGAGGACGACCCCGCACTGCCGCCGCACGGCGGACTGGTCCAGCGCGGAGAGGTCCTGCCCGTCGTAGAGGACACTCCCCGACACGGGCCGGTCGAACCCGATCAGCAGCCGCAGAAGAGTGGACTTCCCGCACCCGCTCGGCCCGACGACGGCGACGAACTCCCCGGGCCGCACCTCGAAGGACACGTCGTCGAGGACGAGCGGCCCGTCGTCGGAGTACCGGAAGGACAGCCGGCGCGCCTCCAGAGCCCCGGTCAGCGGCCCCGGCCGCGTCGCGGCCCCCCGCACCTCCGGCGTGGCCTCCAGCACCGGCCGGATCTCCTCGAACAGCGGCAGCGCGGCCACCGCCGACACGAACGCCCCGGTCAGGGACGTCACCGAGGTCAGCAGCATCGTCACCGACGTGTTGAACGTGAGGAAGTCGGACGCGGACATGCTCCCGCGCGCGGGCCCGGCCAGCAGCATGAACATCAGCAGGGAGCACAGCGGCAGATACACCGCGCCCAGCACGGCGTTGAGGTTCTTGATCCTCCCGAGCCGGTGCTGGAGCTCCCGGCTGCGGGCGAACTCGGACGCCCAGGCGGCGTACGCGTAGTTCTCGGCGGCGGCCACCCGCAGCTTCGGCAGGCCCCGCAGCGTCTGGAACGCCTGGTTGTTCAGCTTGTTGGACAGGACGACGAGCCGCCGCTGCCACCGCACCTGCCACAGCCCGAGCCCGAGGAACACCGCCCCGATGACGACGAGCATCCCGATCGCGGCCAGCGCCATCGGCACGCTGTACCACAGCAGCAGCCCGAGGTTCATCGTGCCGATCGTCAGGGACTGCGCGACCGACGGGCCGATGCCCGCCAGCAGCCGCCGGATCGCGCTGATCCCCATCGCCGCGCTGGCCAGCTCACCGGTGGAGCGGGCCGAGAAGAACTTCGTCGGCAGGCGCAACAGCCGGTCCCACACGGCGGGTTGGAGCGTCGACTCGATGCGCCCCTCAAGGCGCAGGATCGTCAGGTTCTGGAGCAGGGTGAACGCGGCGGCGACGACACTGCTGAGCATCACCGCGAGGCACACCTGGACGATCAGGCCCTCCTGCGCGCGCGGCACGAACTCCCCGAGCACCTTGCCGGTCGCGATCGGCACCAGCGCCCCGATCGCCACCGTCACCAGGCCGCTCAGCACGAGCGTCGCGAGATCGCCCCCGGTGCCGCGCATGCTGAACCGCAGCAGACCGAGCGCGCCCATCGGACGGTCGGGCAGCGGGCGGTAGAACATCACCGCGCGCGGCTCGAACTCGCTCGCGTTCGCCTTCTCGACCGGTGTCTCCCGCCCGGTCCCGGGATGGACGGCGACGTACCCGCCCCGCCGCCACAGCAGCGCGACCGGCGCCCCGGACAGCGCCCGGTGGCCGACGAGCGGGCCGATGTCGTCCCGCCACCAGCGCCCGTCGAGCCGTACGGCACGCACCCGGACGCGCGAGGCGAGGGCGACCTGTTCGACGGGGTCGAGCCGTTCGTTGACGGCGCCCATCCGCGCGGGTTCGGTCAGCGCGATCCCGGCGGCCTGGGCGACCAGCTTGCATGCGGCGAACGTGGCGTCCGCGTCCGCCGACGTCGTCCGGCGGGCCGAAGGCTTCCCGATGGACGCGATGAGCGTCCGGTCGGCCTGGACACGGACCGCCTCACCGGCCTTGATACCGGCGGCGGCCCGCGTCTCGTGGGTGCGCTCCACCTGCTCGATCCAGCGGTCGAGGGTGGTGAGCAGGCGGTACTGCTGGTCGACCATGCTCTGCCAGACGGCAGGGTCCATCAGGAGATCGGCCGCCGCCTCCTGGCCGTAGAGGGCGCCGTACTGGACGGTGCCGGGCGGCACCTGCATCCAGAAGACGTCCTCGTCCTCCCCCACGCTCGAATGAACTCGCGCGGGGGCACCCCCATCTTCGGCTGCCCCCATGGGCGCCTGGAAGAGGATGGAGAGGCTGCGGCCGACGCCCAGGGCGAGGGCGTACTCCAGAGGGCTGGTCGTCAGCGGCGCGTACTGCGGATTGCCGTACTCGTCGTACGACCACACGTCTTGCGGCACCGGCTGGTACAGCTCCCGCAACCCGATGCGCCGCACCACACAGTCCCGCACCGGCCGCGCCACCAGCGTGTGCTGCGCCCCCGCCACCGGCCCGAGCAGCAGCGACCCCGCCTCCAGGCGGCCCAGATGATGCCAGTGCCCCTCCTGCCCGGCGTCCACCGCGAACAGGTCGAGCGCCCCCGACGCGACGAGCCACAGCACCTGCGGCCCCTCCAGATCCAGCCGCGCCGACCCCGCGCAGTCCAGCCGCGCGCCGAGCTGCCCGAGCGCGCCCAGGACCAGGTCGCCGTCCTCCACCGCCGTCACCGCTCCCTCACCAGCGCCGCGTACGCGCCACCGCGCGCCACCAGCTCCTCGTGCCGCCCGCGCTCCACGATCGTGCCGTGCTGGAGGACGACGATCTCGTCGCTGTCGCGGACCGTGCTGAGCCGGTGCGCGATCACCACGCAGGCACAGCCGCGCCGCCGCAGGTTGTCCATCACGACCAGCTCGGTCTCCGCGTCGAGCGCGCTGGTCACCTCGTCGAGGATCAGGACGCTCGGCCGGCGCACCAACGCCCGCGCGATCTCCAGGCGTTGACGCTGACCGCCGGAGAAGTTCCGGCCGTCCTGCTCGACCTTGCTCTGGATGCCGCCCGGCCGCCGCATCACCACGTCGTACAGGGCCGCGTCCCGCAGCGCCTCGGTCACCGCGTCGTCCGTGATGGACGGGTCCCACAGCGCCACGTTGTCGCGCACCGACCCCTCGAAGAGGAACACCTCCTGGTCGACGAAGGACACCGACGCGGCGAGCGCACCGCGCGGGATGTCGTCGAGGCGCTGCCCGTCGATGCGGATCACACCCTCCCAGGGGGAGTAGAGGCCCGACAGGAGACGGGAGACGGTCGACTTGCCGCTGCCGGAACCGCCGACCAGCGCGACCTGCTGACCGGGGCCGACCGTGAGGTCGAAACCGGACAGCAGGGGCTTGTCGAGGGGGCTGTAGCCGAAGGTGATGTTCTGCAGTTCGACGTGCCCGCGCAGCCGGCGCGTCGAGTCGGCGCCGCCGGGACGGTCGTACAGCGGGTCGGCGCGGAAGTTCTCCACGTCCTTCAGCCGGGCGACGTCGGCCGCGAAGTCCTGGATGCGGCCCGCGACGCCGTTCAGGCGGGTCAGCGGGGCCGTGAAGCGGGCGACCAGCGCCTGGAAGGCGACCAGGAGACCCACCGAGATGTGCCCCTCGATCGCGCGCATGCCGCCGATCCACAGGATGAGCGCGCTGTTGAGGGTCGCGAGCGTCGGCGCGACCACGCCCAGCCAGGCGCTCGGCACCCCGAGGCGCTGCTGCTCCTCCAGCGTCGTCGCGTGCTGCCCGGCCCACTTGCGGAAGTAGCCGTCCTCACCGCCGGTCGCCTTCATCGTCTCGATCAACTGGAGCCCGGTGTATGCCGTGTTGGTCAACCGGGCGTTGTCCGCGCGGAGTTTCGCCGTCCGGGTGGCCCGCAGCCGGATCACGACCCGCATCGCGACGATGTTGAGGAGCGCCACCCCGACGCCCACGAAGGTGAGTTGGGGATCGTAGGTGTAGAGGAGGACGGCGTACAGGACGACGACCACGGCGTCCACGCCCGCCGACGCCAGGTCGCGGGCCAGGGTCTCGGCGACCGCGTCGTTCGACTGGAGGCGCTGGACGAGGTCGGCGGGGGAGCGCTGCGAGAAGAACGTCACCGGCAGCCGCAGGAGGTGGCGCAGGAACCGGGCGCTGGAGAGGGTCGAGGAGATGATCCGGCCGTGGTGGAGGTTGGCCTGCTGGAGCCAGGTCAGGGCGACGGTCAGCGCGACGCAGGCCGCCATGGACGTGAACAGGACGCCCAGCAAGGAGGTCTGTCCGCCGATGAGGAACATGTCGATGTACTGGCGGCTCAGGGCGGGGACCGCCGCGCCCACCAGGACGAGGAGGAGGCTCGCGAGGACGGCCGCCGGGAGGGTCCCGGCGGTGCCGCGCAGCCGGGCCGGCATCGCGCCGAGCACGCCCGCCCTGCGCCCGCCCCTCTTGAAGTCCTCGCCCGGCTCCAGGACCAGGACGACGCCGGTGAAGCTGCCGTCGAAGTCCTCCATCGGCACGAACCGCCGCCCCTTGGCGGGGTCGTTGATGAACACGCCGCGCCGGCCCAGGCGCCGTCCCATGCCGTCGTAGACGACGTAGTGGTTGAACTCCCAGAACAGGATCGCCGGGGTGGGCACCCCTTCGAGGGCCGCCAGGTCCATCTGCATGCCCTTGGCGGTGAACCCGTAACTGCGGGCCGCCTTCAGCAGGTTGCTCGCCCGCGAGCCGTCCCGCGAGACGCCGCACGCGATGCGCAGCTCCTCCAGCGGGACGTGCCGCCCGTGGTGCGCGAGGACCATCGACAAGGAGGCGGCCCCGCACTCGACGGCCTCCATCTGCAGCACGGTCGGCGTACGGACCGTCTTCACGGCGCTCACGGCAGCAGCCAGTCGACGGGCCGCTGGTCGGCCAGCTCGATCGAACCGCTCGCCAGCGTCATGGAGTCGATCCCGTACGGCGGCCCCTCGGCGGACGACCAGCGGTAACCGCTCTTCGTCGCCCGCGACGTGTCGAGCCGCACCAGCACCGCCACCGGCCGCCCCTTCGCGGTGAACTGTTCACCGAGCTGCGTGTCACCGAGGAACGCGGCGATCTGCCGGGCGGACTGGGGTGTGCGGTCCACGGACTTCACATGGCCGCGCAGCACGCCGTACCGCTGGGAGGGCACGGTCTGGACGGTGAGGTCGACGGCGGCGTCCGCGGGGATCGTCGCCGCGTTCTCGGCGGGGACGTAGACGGTCGCGTAGAGGGGTTCGTCCGCGTCGGTGACCTTCTCGACGGCGGCGACGTTCGCGCCGGTCGCGATGATCTGGCCGATCGTCGCGGCGAGCGCGGTGATCCGGCCGGCGGCG
>DATCQX010000867.1:0-2206 GCA_036569285.1 Streptomyces sp. | reverse complement strand
GGTCACCGCTGTCAGTGGCACCTGCCACAATTGCGACGCAAGCTGACGTGGAGAAGGCGGTACGGGTCGTGACCGAAGCAGGGTCCATCGAAGGCAGGATCGCCGAGGAGCTCGGCGTACGGGAGCGGCAGGTCAGAGCGGCCGTGGAGCTGCTCGACGGCGGCTCGACGGTGCCGTTCATCGCCCGCTACCGCAAGGAAGCGACGGAGATGCTCGACGACGCGCAACTGCGCACGCTCGAAGAGCGCCTGCGTTACCTGCGCGAGCTGGAGGAGCGGCGCACGGCCGTCCTGGAGTCGGTCCGCGAGCAGGGGAAGCTGACGGCCGAGTTGGAGGCGCGCATCCGGGGCGCCGAGACGAAGGCGCGGCTGGAGGACATCTACCTCCCGTTCAAGCCGAAGCGGCGCACGAAGGCGCAGATCGCGCGGGAGGCCGGTCTCGAACCGCTCGCCGAGGGCCTGCTCGGCGACCCGTCGGTGGATCCGCTGGCCGCCGCCAGCGCCTTCGTGGACGCCGACAAGGGCGTCGCCGACCCGCAGGCCGCGCTGGACGGCGCGCGGGCGATCCTCACCGAGCGGTTCTCCGAGGACGCCGACCTGATCGGCGAGGTCCGCGAGCGGATGTGGACGCGCGGGCGGCTGGCCGCGAAGGTCCGCGCCGGCAAGGAGGAGGCGGGCGCCAAGTTCGCCGACTACTTCGACTTCGCCGAGCCGTTCACGGCGCTGCCCTCGCACCGGATCCTGGCGATGCTGCGCGGGGAGAAGGAGGAGGTCCTCGATCTCGTCCTGGAGCCGGAGGAGCCTTCGGAGGCCGCTTCGGGGGCGGGGGCCATTTCATCGTACGAGCCGATCATCGCCTCGCGGTTCGGGATCGCTGATCGGGGCCGCCCCGCCGACAAGTGGCTGCTCGACACGGTCCGCTGGGCCTGGCGCACCCGCATCCTCGTCCACCTCGGCATCGACATCCGGCTGCGCCTGCGCACGGCCGCCGAGGACGAGGCGGTGAACGTGTTCGCCGCCAACCTCCGTGACCTCCTCCTCGCCGCCCCCGCCGGCACCCGCGCGACGCTGGGCCTCGACCCCGGTTTCCGCACGGGCGTGAAGGTCGCCGTCGTCGACGCCACCGGCAAGGTCGTCGCCACCGACGTCATCTACCCGCACGTCCCGGCGAACAAGTGGGACGAGGCGATCGCCAAGCTGTCGCGCCTCGCCAAGGAGCACGCGGTCGAGCTGATCGCCATCGGCAACGGCACAGCGTCCCGCGAGACCGACAAGCTCGCCGGTGAACTCATCACGAAACACCCCGAGCTGAAGCTCACCAAGGTCATGGTCTCCGAGGCCGGCGCCTCCGTGTACTCCGCGTCCGCGTTCGCCTCGCAGGAGCTGCCGGACATGGACGTCTCGCTGCGCGGCGCCGTCTCCATCGCCCGCCGCCTCCAGGACCCACTCGCCGAGCTGGTGAAGATCGACCCCAAGTCCATCGGCGTCGGCCAGTACCAGCACGACCTCTCCGAGGTGAAGCTCTCCCGCTCCCTCGACGCGGTCGTGGAGGACTGTGTGAACGGCGTCGGCGTCGACGTCAACACGGCGTCCGCCCCGCTCCTCGCCCGCGTCTCCGGCGTCACCTCCACCCTCGCCGAGAACATCGTCTCCCACCGCGACGCCAACGGGCCGTTCCGGTCGCGTACCGAGCTGAAGAAGGTGGCGCGGCTCGGGCCCAAGGCGTACGAGCAGTGCGCGGGGTTCCTGCGGATCCGGGGCGGGGACGACCCGCTGGACGCGTCCAGCGTCCACCCCGAGGCGTATCCCGTCGTCCGGCGCATGGTGAAGACGTCCGGGCAGGAGGTGGCCGCGCTCATCGGCAACACGGGGGCGCTGCGCTCGCTTCGGCCGGAGAACTTCGTGGACGAGACGTTCGGGTTGCCCACCGTCACCGACATCCTGCGTGAGCTGGAGAAGCCGGGGCGTGATCCCCGGCCCGCCTTCAAGACCGCCACGTTCAAGGACGGCGTCGAGAAGATCGGGGATCTGGCGTCGGGGATGGTGCTGGAGGGGGTTGTCACGAATGTCGCCGCGTTCGGGGCGTTCGTGGATGTCGGGGTGCATCAGGACGGGCTGGTGCATGTGTCGGCCATGTCCCGGAACTTCGTCAAGGATCCTCGGGAGGTGGTGAAGCCGGGGGACATCGTCAAGGTGAAGGTGCTTGA
>DATCQX010000866.1:0-2092 GCA_036569285.1 Streptomyces sp. | reverse complement strand
GGCGGCCTTCTCCTCGGTGCCCTTGGCGAGCAGGAGGTCGTTGCGCGGGTAGCCCGACTCCAGGATCTCCCCGTCGAACTGGAACGCCCGCTTCATGATCGGCGTCGAGAACCGGTTGGGGGAGACGAGGAAGCTCCAGCTGGGGGTCTCCTCGGCGACCTTCGCCAGGTACTTGCGGTCGGCGAACTGGACGCTGTCGATGTCGTGCCCGATGCGCTTGAGCGGGGTGCCGTGCCACGTCTGCACGATGACCTGGCCCTCGCGGCGGCGGATCCAGTGCGGGAGGTGCGTGTTGGTGACGATGTACCGGGAACGCCCGAGCGCCTCGTACCAGTCACGGCTCCAGCGGCGGATCACCTTCACGCCCTCGGGGATCTGCGCCCGCTTGTCCTCGACGACCCAGATGTGCTCCAACTCGTCGCCCCGGCGCAGGAGTTCCTCGTACACCGCGCGCGGCGAGTCCGAGTACTGGCGGCCGGAGAACGACGCGTACAGCACGGTGTCGCGCAGCGGGGCGGTGCGCGCGGCGGCGTACACCCCGGTGCGCAGCTCGCGCTGGCGGAACCAGCCGAACTCGTCCGGCAGCAGGTCGGGGGCGGCCTCGATGAGAAGCCGGTCGAAGAAGCGGTGCGTGAGCGCGTACTGCCGTCCCCGCACCTCGAACCGCAGCGGGAGCGTGCCGAGCGCGGCCGGCGCGACACGCAGCGGCACCTCGCTGCGGCTCTCGGCGGCACGCGCCGTCAGGTACCAGCGGCCCTGCCTGAGCGGAACCTCGCTGAGGCTGTCCGGCACGGGCAGGAACTCCGCGCGGAACACGCCGTCGGCGAGCGTCGCCGGGCTGGAGTGCTCCTCGGAGTGGCGGCTGTGCCGCATGACGATCTCGACGGGCTCGTCCAGCGTCACCGGCAGCGCCCCGGAGAGCGTGATCCGCCCCTCGGGCGTCACCGACAGCTCGGTCACCGAGGGCTGCGCGGCCTGCGTGCGCAGCGCGAGCCGGCCCACCCCGTCGTCCGCGACCGCGACCGAGCGTCCGCCCCACACGGGCGTCCCGTCGAATGGGTACTGGCCGGTGAGGCCGCCCTCCTCGGGCGCGACGGCGACCGGGTGGAAGCGGCCGTCGACCGACAGCTCCGCGGACCACTTGTCGGTGAGGTCCCAGTTGCCGACGTCACGGCCGTCGACCGCGAGGTCGGCGAGCGGGACGCGCGCGATGAACGTCGTGCCGTCGCGCTGGACGTCGTACGCCAGCGTCGCCTGCGTCGAGCCGTGCGTCAGGCGCAGGCCCAGCTTCCCGGCCAGCGCCTCGTGGCCGAGGGCGCCGGTCAGCTCCAGGACGCCGTCGGTGACGCGGTGCCCGGTGAGCTTGGCACGCACGCGCTCGACCCGCAGGTAGACGTGGTCGTCGGTGATGAACGGGACGACACGGACGTCCCGCTCGACCCAGTGCGGCACGGGGCTCTCGGCGCTGCCGCTCTCGCCGGCCTTGAGGCGGGTGCGGCGGACGATGCCCTGCTGGACGGTCGCGACGGTCAGCCGCCACACGCCGTCCCGCCAGCCGCCGCGCGCCTTGAACTTGCGCGGGTCGAGGTCGAGGGAGAACCCGGACCAGTCGTAGTTGTGCAGGGACTGACCCGACGTCTGGGTGGCGCGCGCGGCCTGGACGCGGTTCGGGCGGACCAGGACCGTGCGGCGGCTGCCGGTCTCGCGCAGCATCAGCACCCGCAGCGTCGTCGGCTGGGGCCGCTCGGCGGCGAGGTTGCGGATGTAGGCGTGCCCCTGGATGCGCAGCTTGCCGCCGCGCCAGACGATCTCCTCCGCGCGCGCCCGCGCCGCGAAGTCGGCGTCCACCCGCAGGACTTCACGCGGCACCGAGCCCTTCCCGGACAGCACCGGGTAGTCGGCGAAGTGCCGCAGCCCCTGCCGGACGACGGGCACGGCGCGCCCCGTTTCCCGCTCGTAGGCGATCAGCTCCATCAGCTCGTCCAGGCGCTTCTCCTGGATGAGGTGGCACTTCAGACGCAGCGAGACGGGCAGCCGGGGGAAGACCGCCGGGTCGACCCGGCTCAGGAAGTCGGCGGCACCCGTCATGAAC
>DATCQX010000865.1:0-16229 GCA_036569285.1 Streptomyces sp. | reverse complement strand
CTGTCCGACGACGAGCGGCGCCGGCTTCTCCTGCGCCACACCCACGCCGAGCTGGCCGCGACCCTCGGCTACGACGACCTCACCGCCATCGATCCCGGCCATCCGTTCAAGGAGCTGGGCCTCGACTCGTTCACCGCCGTCGAGCTCGGCAACCGGCTGAGCACGGCGACCGGTGTGCGTCTGCCGCCGAGTGCGCTGTTCGACCACGAGAACCTGACGGCGCTGGTCGAGTACCTGCACTCCGAGCTGGTGGGCGGCTCGCCCTCCGCCGTGGGCCCGGCACCGGCGGTGGTGGACTTCGACGCGGAGATCCGGCTCGCCTCCGACGTGGTTCCTCCCACCGGTGCAAGGCTCGCGGCGGCGGGGGACGTCCGCGAGGTGTTCCTGACCGGCGCGACCGGGTTCGTCGGGGCGTTCCTGCTCCGGGAGATCATGCGGTCGACCGAGGCGCGGGTCCACTGTCTGGTCCGCGCCGACGACGAGGCGGCCGGGTTCGACCGGCTGCGCGCCGCTCTGACGGGGTACCGGCTGTGGGACGAGATCGACGCGGCGCGCGTCAGGGTCGTCGTCGGCGATCTGTCCCTGCCGGGTCTCGGGCTGACGCCTGAGACGTCCGACGCGCTCGCTCGCGCGGTGGACGTGATCTATCACGTCGGCGCGGACGTCAACTGGCTGCGGCCGTACGCGGCGTTGAAGGCGGCCAACGTCACCGGTACCGAGGAGGTGCTGAGGCTGGCGACGCGGTATCGCGCGGTGCCGGTGCACTACCTGTCGTCGAACGGTGTCTTCTCGCGGCGCGCGGAGCACGGTGGCCCGCTGGCGCCGACCGACCCCGCGGGGCCGGGCTCGCGGTTGCTGACCGGCTACACGCAGAGCAAGTACGTGGCGGAGCGGATGATCGACATCGCCAGGAGTCGTGGCCTGCCGGTGACGGTCTACCGGTCCGACGCCGTGTGCGGTGACCAGGTCAACGGGGCGTGCCAGACCCGCGACTTCGTCTGGCTGAGTCTCAAAGGCGGCCTCCAGGCGAAGGCGCTGCCGTCCGATGCGGACGCGTTGCTCGGCCTGGTGCCGGTGGACTACGTCGCCGCGGCCATGATGAGGCTCTCCCTGACTCCGTCGGCGGCCGGCCGGACGTTCCATCTCCAGAACCGGAAGCCGGTCAGTTTCCGGGGGATCGCGAACCGGCTCCGCGCGACCGGCCATCAGCTCGACGACATGCCCTGGGACGACTTCGTGGCGGCCGTACGGGCTGATCGCGACAACGCGCTGTTCCCGGTCATCGACGTCTTCAGCACGTTCATGCGGCTGGGCGAGGCGAGCCACGTCCCCCTCGACGTCACCGGGACCGAGGAAGCCCTCGCCGGATCCGGCATCGCCTGCCCCGAGATCGGCGTCGAACTCCTCGATCTGTATGCGCGCTTCTTCGCCGAGTCCGATTATTTCCCGGCCGGACAGAGCTGATGGCGTGGTGGTGTCCCGACGACAGAAGGAACTGCCGGATGGTTGAGAAGAACGACGACGGCCTGTGGATCCGCCGGTTCGCCGACGCGCGGGACGCCCCGTTCCGGGTCGTGTGCTTCCCGCACGCCGGTGGCGCGGCCAGCTACTTCCTCCCGGTCGCCAAGGCGCTGGCCCCGGGGGCCGAGGTGCTGGCGGTCCAGTACCCGGGCCGGCAGGACCGGCGGCACGAACCCGGCGTCACGTCCGTCGTGGGCCTCGCGGAGACGATCGCGTCGGTGCTGCGGCCGTCGCTCGACCGGCCCACCGTCCTGTTCGGGCACAGCATGGGCGCCAGCGTCGCCTTCGAGGTGGCCCGGCGGCTGGAGCGGGCCGGTACGGTGCCGCTCGCCCTGTTCGTCTCCGGCCGGGTCGCGCCCACCCGCCTGCGCCGGGAGAGTGTGCACCAGCGCGGCGACGCCGGGCTCCTCGCGGAGGTCAGGAAGCTCAGCGGCACCGACGCGCGGGTCTTCGACGACGACGAGTTGGTGCGGATGTTCCTGCCCGCGCTGCGGTCGGACTACACGGCCGTCGAGACGTACCGCTTCGAACCCGGCCCCCGGCTCGAAGCACCGGTCCACGTCCACATCGGCGACACCGACCCCCGGGTGACGCCCGACGAGGCCGCCGACTGGCGCGAGCAGACGAACGGGCGGTTCAGCCTGCGGATCCACACGGGCGGCCACTTCTACCTCGACGCCCATCGCGCGGAGGTCGTCCGGGCGATCAGCGAGGTGCTCGTTCCGGCCTGAGGGCGTCGCTTCAGGGTCCCTGTGGCTCCCCCGGTCGGTGCCCCGCCCATGCGGCGAGTTCGGTGCGTGACAGCAGGCCGAGTTTGCGGCGCACGCCGGTCAGCCGGTAGGCGACCGCGCGCGGTGAGATCCGCAGGCGCCGTGCGATCTGCGCGTTGGTCAGCCCGTGGCCGATCAGTGTGAGCAGGTCGCGTTCGCGTTCGGCGAGGGGCGGAAGGGCCGTCGGGTCGTCGTCGGACGTTCCGCGCGGCCGGACGTAGGCCACCATGTCCGGGAGCGTCGCCCGGGCCGCCGCCGCGTTGACGCGCCGGGTCTCCCGTACGTCGAGGTCGGCGCGGGCCCGCTCCAGAGTCGTCCTCACCAGCGGGTCCCATCCCGGGCCGGGTTGGGGGGCCGCCGCGCGGAGACGGAGCGCCGCGCCGCCGATGTAGAGCCCCTGTGCCGCATAGCCGTCCAGGACGGATGCGGCGGCCAGGCCTTCCAGCATGAGGGCGGCGGCCCAGGGGTGTTCCTCGGCCGCGTCGAGGCCCTCGGTGAAACGCGCGCGGGCGTGCTGGGCGTCGCCGCGTACGACGGCGGCGTGACCGGCCAGGTGCAGGGCGAGCAGCAGCGTCGGGCGGGGGCCGGACACCCGGAGTGCTTCGACGGCCCTGGCGGCCAGGGCGCCGCAGCGGTGGCCGTCTCCGAGGGCCAGGGCGACGGCCGCCAGCCGGTACAGGCAGTCACCGGCCGCACGGTTCATGGCGAGGCTCTCCTCCAGGCAGCGCCTCGCGCGGGCGTGTTCGCCCGCGGAGGAGTACGCGGCACCGAGTTCGAGCAACGCCCGTGCCAGCACGGCCGGTTCACGTGCGGCTTCGACGCCGTCCAGGGCGAACGTCAGCGCACCGGCGTGGTCGCCGACCCAGGTGGCGAGTGCGGCGCACTCCGTCAGCAGGGGGCCCGACCAGGGGGAGGCCGCCGGGAGGCGGGCGAGGGCGGAGCGCACGAGGTCGTAGTCGGTCTGCCGGACGTGGCCCTGCCGCAGGAGGCAGCGGGCGAGCGCGACGGCCAGCGGCCCCTGCCACTCGGGGCGGTGTTCCCCCGCCCGGGTGCAGGCCTCCCGCAGGGTCTCGCGGTCGGCCGCGACGTGCGGTTTGGTGCTGCCGTCGCGTTCCATGTCGCGGACGAGCGCGGCGGCCCACCGGTCGCGGGCGTCGGCGTCCTCGCCCTCGGCGGCGAGGACTTCGCGGCCGAAGCCGCGTACCAGGTTCAGCTGGCGGTACCGGCCGTCGGCGGCGGAGAGGAGTGAGGCCGTCGTGAGGCGGGCGAGCAGTGCGGCGACGGCACCGGCGGGGACGTCGTCGCCCGCGCACACCGCCGTCGCGTCGGACAGGTCGAACTCGGTGCCCAGCACGGACAGCCGCCGCAGCACCGCCTGTTCGCCCTGGCCGAGGAGGCGGTAGCTGCGCCGGAGTGCCTCACGCGGGCCCTGGGACCGTCCGGGCCCGCTCAGCAGGCCGATCCCGTCGCCGAGCCGTTCGAGGATCTCTCCCGGCGTGAAGAAGCCGACTCTGCGCGCGGCGCACTCGATGGCCAGGGGCAGTCCGTCGAGGTGCGCGCACAGGCGTGCCACGTCGTCCTCGTCGGTGTCGTCCAGGGTGAAGGAGGGGTCGGCGGCGCGGGCCCTGTCGACGAACAGGTGGACGGCGGCGGTGCGCAGTGGGCTCACCTCCAGCGTCGTCCCGTCGGGGAGGCGTACGGGTTCCCGGCTGGTGAGCAGTGTCGTGGCGTGCTGCCATCGGCACGACACGTAGGCGACCAGTTCGGCGGCGGCGTCGAGGGTTTCGTCGCAGTTGTCCAGGAGCACCAGTGCGGGCTGCCGCCCGAGGCCCAGCACGGCGGCGATGTCGGCGCGGGCCTCGGCGGGCTCTGTGACGGCGGCCAGGTCCAGGCGCCACACTCCGCCCGGGTAGGACTGCCGGGTGCGGTGGGCGAGTTCGTGGGCCAGCCGGGACTTTCCCACGCCTGGTGGTCCGACGAGGGTGAGGTGCCGGTGGCGCGCGAGGAGGTGTGTGAGGTGGGCGAGGTCGGTCTCGCGGCCGATGAAGCTGTCGGCCGTCGGGGGGAGGGCGCGGACGCCGCCGATGCCACCGGTGCGCGCTGTCTTGTCGTGGGTGCGGCGGCGGTGGGCGCGTTGCCTGCACGCGTTGGAGCAGTACTTCGCGGCGGGTCCCGGCCGTCCGGTGGGCAGGGGGCCCGCGCAGGACAGGCACCGTGCGTAGGTGGTCGCCATCGTCGTCCGCCCCTCACTCGCCGGAGGCTCGGGCGGTGAGCCATGTCGCCAGTTCGCAGCGGGAACTCAGGTCCAGTTTGGAGTAGATGCTGGTGATATGGGAGCCGACGGTCTGCTCCGAGATCTGGAGTCTCGCCGCGACGCCCCGGTTGGTCAGTCCGGCCGCGACGAACTCGGCGACCTGGTTCTCCCGGCGGCTCAGCGGTGGTTCGGCGGTGGTGGGGCGTGCGGTGATGTCGTGGGCGTGGTCGAGGAGTTGCTGTCGGGTCAGCTCGCGTGACAGTCGTTCGGCGGCGCGGTACTCGCCCGCTTCCAGGAGGGAGCCGGCGATGAGGGGTTTGCCCGCGAAGAGGCTGTGCCACGGCGAGGTGGACGGTGTGTGGGCGAGTCGTTCCGCGGCTGTCTTGAGGACGATGGCCTGCCGGTGGCGGCCGGTGCTCGCGGCCACTGCCGCGAGGCCGTCCAGCGCGGGGGCCAGTTCGTCGTCGGCGGCGTATTCGGCGGCCTGCGTGAACATCGCCTCCGCGGTGACGAGGTCGCCCCGGACGAGTGCCGCGGTGCCCGTGGTGCACAGCGCGAAGGGGACCAGCCGTGTCTCGCCGTAGAGGCGGAGGACGGGCAGGGCCTGCTCGGTGCCCTGTCGTGCGCGCTCGTGGTCTCCGCAGCGCGCGGCGAGCCAGGCGAGGTACTGACGGCAGGCGGCGACGCCCGCGTGCTCGCCGCGTCCGGTCAGGGACGTCAGGGCGTCCTCGTAGTGCCGTATCGCCGACTCCACCTCGCCTTCGCGTGCGCGTGCGGCGCCTAGCGCCATCAGTGAGGCGGCGTCCCCGGTCTCTTCGAGGCCCTGGATCCCGGCTGTCCGCGCTCCGGTGAGGTCGCGGTGCGGTCCCAGCGCCTCTTCCAGGACGCGTTCGGCGGCCCGGGCGTCTCCGGTCTGTGCCAGGTGCCAGCCGTACATCGTGGCCAGCGGGAGGTGCAGCTCCCGGTCCGTGCCGGCGGTCCACCGGACCGCCAGGGCCAGGCACTCGCTGCGCGCGGCGACCCACTGTGCGGTCTCCTGCGGCACGTACCCGGCGTCGGCGAACCGCGTCGCGCGCTCGCCCAGCCAGGCGGTCAGGGCCTGTCGGGCGGCGGCCTGCTCTCCGGCCTCGACGAGCCGTTCTTCGGCGTACCGCCGGACCGTCTCGTACTGCCGGATTCCGCCTCCGGCGGCGGGCGGGCATCGTGTGAGCAGCGACTTCGCCGCGAGGTCCGCCAGCAGGGCGGGCAGTTCGGCCGCCGCCACGTCACCGGTGGCGCACACTGCCTCGGCGGCGTCGAAGGGGGCGTCCCTCGGCAGGACCGACAGTCTGCGCAGGACCGCCTGGTGACGTGCGCCGAGCAGTCGGTAGCTCCAGTCGGCGACGGTGCGCAGGTTCGCCTGCCGGTGGGTGTCGTCCGCCGGGCCGTCGCCTCGGTGCAGCGTGGTCAGGATCTCCTCGACCGGCTGTCGCGGCACCAGGCCCGCGGCGAGTTCGATGGCGAGCGGAAGGCCGTCGAGGCGGGCGCAGAGCGTGCCGACGGCGGTGGCGTCGGCGTCGGTCAGTTCGAAGCCGGGTGCGGTGGCGCGGGCCCTGTCGACGAACAGGCGGACGGCTTCGGATCGCCGCAGTTCGCGGAGGGTCGGGTGGTGTCCTGGCGGGGGGAGGGAGAGGGGCGGCACCGGGACGACCGCTTCGCCGGGCAGGGCCAGTGGTTCGCGGCTGGTGGCCAGGACGCGCAGCCCCGGGCAGCGGGCGGTCAGTTCGGCGACGATCCGGGCGCACGGTTCGAGGGCGCGCTCGCAGGTGTCCAGGGCGAGGACGGCACGCCGGTCACCGATGGCGGAGGCCAGCCGGTCGATCGAGGTGCCGTCGGCCGGGGCCGGGAGGATCGCGGCGGCGATCAGGCCGGTGACGGCGTCGTCGTCGGCCGCCGGTGCGAGGTCCACCCTCCACACGCGGGCGCGTGAGCCGCGCAGGGTCTCCAGCAGCAGTCGGGTCTTGCCGCAGCCTCCCGGCCCGGTCAGGGTGACGAGACGGTGTCGGGCGGCGGCCTGCCGGAGTGTGCGCAGCTCGCTTCGGCGGCCGACGAACGAGTCCGGTGTCACCGGCGGAACGTCGTCGGCTGATGGGGCACGTCGCGAGCTCGGCATGCGGTGAGTACACAGTCCACGCGCGTCCGGGTTCTCGGTTCGCGGTCCCAACTTCGCGCCCGAACCTGTAACGCGAACCAAAGGACCCGGCCGGGGCTGCGCTGTCAGGCGGACCGGCGGGCGCGCGTGACGGCGGACGGCGCGCCCTTGTCGCGGGGGGCGAGCATGCCGGTGCCGAGTTTGTGGACGAGGTAGAGCGCGCTGTGCAGGCGCAGCCGGTCCTCGCCCAGTTCGCGCAGGGACTTGCCGAGGAGTTGCTCGGCCTTCCTGACGCGGTACAGGACGGTGTTCTTGGCGACGTAGAGGCGTTCGGCGGTCGCCGCCACGCTGCGTTCCTGTTCGAGGTAGCACAGGACGGTCTCGCGGAGCGCCGCTGTGGGTTTGTCGTCGGTGGCCAGCGGGCCGAGTTCACGGACGACGAAGTCCGTCGCGGCGGGCATCTCGTTGCCGAGGAGCAGGAGGAGTTCCAGCGCGCCGTAGTCGTGGACGCCCGCGGGCCGGGTCTCCCCCACCGTCTCCAGCGGTTCGCAGGCGCGGGCCTGGAAGTGGGACTGGCAGAAGCCGGTGATGCCGTCGCCGGGGAGTCCGGAGAACGCCTGGATGTGGGCGGGTACGGCGAGGGGTTTCTCGATGTGCCGGAACGCCGTGGGGCGGGCGGTGCTGCGGCCTCCCCACGCCCACAGCCGGGTGGTGCCGACGGGCAGCAGGAGGGTGGAGGAGCAGCCGGCCGCCTCCAGCAGGTTGCGTGCGGTGTCCTTGAGGCCGCCGACGCGGTCGGGTACGGGTTCCTCGCAGGTGAGGATCAGGGCGACGTGGTGGAGCGTCAGGTCGTAGCCGAGGCGCTGCACCGTGCTCGCCAGGTCGACCGGGCGGCCTTCCAGGATCGCGTTGACGAGCGTCATGCGTCCTCGGGCGAATCCGGAGAGCCAGCGCGCCCGGCACTCGGCGAATTCCTTTCCGACGAACAGGGCCAGTTGTTCCATGCCGTCGAAGAGATCCGCGGAGAGCCGCTGCATCACCACCGGGCGTTCCGCCATGGGGAGGGTGACGGCGCAGGAGTCGAAGAACTCCTGCATGAGTTCGGCGTGGATGAAGCGTACGCAGCGGAGCAGCGGGTCGACCTGCATTCCGGATTCGACGCCTCTGCCGACCATGTCGCTGATTTCTTTTTTCACGTTCTCCGGCAGTTCGCCCATCCCGCCGAGGCGCAGCACTCCCCACAGGGAGGCCACTTCGAAGAATCTGGGGTCGACGTGTGCACCGATATCTTCGACATCGTGTTTCGCGGCCACCCGGTCGACGAGAATACGGCTCTTCTCGAGCGCCCAGCCGACCGCCGCCGGACCGGCGACGGATATCGCCTGGTCGAGCAGGGGTGTATTGACGGCCGACTGGTTCAGAATTCCTTGCTCAAGGGGGCGTAGCAAATGTATCAAAGCACATCCTCCAGCACTTCCCTCTCAGTGATCCCCACGCTAGCACCCGTGTTCGACGGTCGAGGAATCACCGGGTAATTGCGGAGTATCCGTGATCGGCCGATTACTCATACCCTGCAATGAGGCATGGGTTGCCCGGCGTTATCTAGACTCCGCGCATGACTGTTGAGACCGGTCGGAAAAACGTCGCTTCCCTACCGGTGGCTTGGGCTTTGTCGGCGAGAACCGGTGCCGGTCTGGCCGCTCGGGCGGCCAGGCTGAGCGGGCAGGCCCGGTCGGACCCGGCGACGCCGGCGGCCGAGATCGGAGCGCGGCTCGTCGCGGGTGCCACGGCGTCCGGGGAGCGCGCGGTCGTCGTCGACGACACCCGGGAGGGGCTGCTCGCGGGGCTGGACGCGCTCGCCTCGGGCGTGGAGGCGCCCAACCTCCTCACCGGCAGGGGCGGGGCGGGCCGCCGGGCGGTGTTCGTGTTCCCCGGTCAGGGCACCGAGTGGCCCGGGATGGCCGTGGATCTGCTGCGTTCGGCGCCGGTGTTCGCCGACCGTGTCCGTGCCTGTGAGCGGGCGCTGGCCCCGCACGTCGACTGGTCGCTGGAGGAGGTGCTGACCGGTGGCGGCGGGGCGCCGTCGCTGGAGCGCGTGGACGTCCTGCAGCCCGTGCTGTTCGCGACCATGGTGTCGCTGGCGGCGCTGTGGCGTTCGTTCGGGGTGGAGCCGGCCGCTGTCGTCGGCCACTCGCAGGGCGAGATCGCCGCCGCGCACGTGGCGGGGGCGCTCTCGCTCGAGGACGCGGCGCGGCTGGTGGCCCTGCGCAGCCGGGCCCTGGACGCGATCCGCGGCGAGGGGGCCATGGTCACGGTCATGGGCTCCGGTGAGCCGGTGCGGGAGATGCTGGCGGGCTGGGAGGGGCGGCTGTGGGTGGCCGCCGTCAACGGGCCGGGCGCGTTGACGGTCTCCGGCGGTCTTGAGGCGGTCCGTGAGTTCGAGTCGGCTCTGTCGGCCGCCCGGATCCTGCGGTGGCGGCTGCCGGGAGTCGACTTCGCCGCGCACTCCGGGCATGTGGAGGCGGTCCGGGACGAGGTGCTGCGCCTGTCGGAGGAGACCCGCCCCCGGGACACCGGCGTCGGCTTCTACTCCACGGTCGCCGCCGGGCGGATCGGACCGGCCGGGCTCGGCGGCGACTACTGGTACCGCAATCTCCGGGAGCCGGTGCGTTTCCACGAGACGGTGTCGGCGCTCCTGGCGGACGGTTACGACACGTTCGTCGAGTGCGGTCCGCAGCCGGTGCTCAACATCGGCCTCCAGGGGATCGCCGACGAGTCGGGGACCCCGGTGTCGCTGCTGGCGAGCCTGCGCCGCGACGAGGGGGGCATGCGGCGTTTCGTCACCGCGCTCGCGGACGCCTACGTGCACGGGCTGCCGGTGGACTGGCGGCGCCTCTACGGGGAGGCGGGGCAGGGGGCGCCGTACTGAAAGGGGAACGCCGCCCGCGCCTGCCCGTCGCGGGAGAGCAGTGCCCTGAGTCGCTCGGCGAGGGGGGCCAGCCGCTCCGGGTACCAGAGGGACGGGCCGGACCTGCCGGTGTCGTCGCCGGATCCGGGGACGCGGGCGCGGTGGCGGAGGGACTCCTCCTGCCGGCCGGGGGTCTGTCCGCCGAGCCACAGGGCGTAGTCGGCGCTCTTGTGCGCGCATTCCTGGAGCGGGATGCGGGCGAGGGCGACATGACGGTCGACGGCGTCGCGGAAGACGTAGTGCGGATGCCTGCCGGGCGTGTCGCCGTACGAGACGGACAGGATGCCTCGGCGTACGAGGTCGTCGAGGTCGGCGCGGACCTCCTCCCGGTCCCGGCCGCCCGCCGCCGCGACCGCGTCGGCCCAGAACACGGTGTCGGCGACGGCGGCGTCCTGGAGCGTGGCGCGCAGGGTGCCCGGCAGGCGGTCCAGCGCGGCCTCGGACCGCCACCGCAGGGTGGGGGGTACGGCGTCGACGAGGCGTTCGGCGTGCGTGCCGTCCGCCGTGGGCTCGCCGTCCGGCCGCAGGGCGTCCCGGATGAGCCGTACGTAGTCGTGGGCGACCCGGGGGACGCCCCCGCACACCGGTACGAGCACGCGGCGCAGCCCGGTGAGCAGTTCGGTGAGGGCGCGGTCCTCGTCGACCGGGTGGGAGCTGAGGACGGTGTGGTCGAGGAGGCGGTTCCACAGGGTCTCCAGGTGCCGGTCCGCGAGAGGCGGCACCGTCACCGTCGTCCCGGGGGACCGGGTTCCGAGCCAGGAAGGGCGGGTCTCGCGTGCCGGTTGGCGGGCGTCGGCGATCACGAACACCGAGGCGCCGCAGGAGGGTTGCGCGATCCGGACGACGAAGTCCAGGACCAGGGGGTCGGCGTACTCGACGTCGTCGACGACCAGGACGAGCGGGCGGGAGCGGGCCAGGGACTCCAGCAGGGTCAGCAGGGCCTGGGGCCGGTCGGTGTCGCCGGTGCGGTCGCGGTCGGGCGTCCGTTCCAGGAGGGGGAGGAGCGCCGCGCGGGTGCGGATCGCCTCGTCCGGGGTGCGGGAGGTGGCGGTGGCCGTGCGGCCCAGTTTCGTCCGGGCCTCCTCGCGGGGGTCCTGGGGGGTGATGCCGCAGCAGTCCCGCAGGGCGTGTGCCAGGGACCAGTCGTCCAGCACGGCGGGCAGCCGTACGACGGGCAGTGGCTCGTGGGGGTGGCGCTGGCGGAGGGTGCGCAGGAGTTCCGCGGCGAGGTGGGTCTTGCCGGTGCCGGGGGCTCCGACGAGGGAGACGAGGCGGGATCCGGTGCCGCCGAGGAAGCGGTCCAGCTCGGCGTCGAGTTGCGCGCGTTCCCAGTCGCGGCCGACCGTCGGCTGGGGGGCGGCCAGGTCGTGGCCGTAGGGCTGGACGCCGATCGCGCGCCACACCACGCTCTGGATCTGCGCGCGGTGGTAGACGACTTTGGTCTCGGTGGCGCGCCGGGTCCGGTCGCAGACCCAGATCTCGTCGCGCTGGACGTACGGCTGGAGGGAGGCGCACAGCTCGCCGACCGTTCCGGTGACGGCCGGGGGTCCGCCGCCCTGCCGGGCGCGCACCACGGCGAGCCCCGAGGCGACGGCGACGAACACCCCGCCGTCCGACGCCGGGAAGGCGCCGGACGTCCCGGGGGCGTGGTCGCCCTGGGTGAAGCGGGCGCGCAGGGCCAGCGCGCACAGGACGGCGCGGTAGGGGTCGTCGCCGTGGCAGGAGTCGGCGCCGAAGGCGACCAGCCAGTTGGCGCCCATGCGGGACAGGAGGGTGCCGCCGAACCGGGTGACCTCCTCCTGGACCGCGGTGTGCATCTGTGTCTGCCTCTCCTCGACGGATTCGGGGAGGGTGCCGAGGTCCGTCCACTGCCACAGGACACGCAGTTGGACCATGCTGACCTGCCTGCGTTCCGTGGGGGGCCGGTCGGCGTGTCCGGGAGGCGGTGCGGGGGCGCCCGGCCGCGGATGCCCGGGGTCGCGTGCGGTGCCCGGGAGTGTGTGGTGCGCGGCCGGGGCGGGACGGCGGGCGGGGGACCATCCCGAGCCGGCGCCGGGCAGCAGGAGGACGGGGTCGCGGGTGCGGATCGCGTGGTGGAGGCGTTGGAGTTCGGGGCCGGGTTCGACGCCGAAGGCGCGTTGCAGTTCGGTGCACCGGCGTTCGTACATGTCCAGGGCCTCCGCCTGCCGGCCGCAGCGGACGAGGGCCATCATGCACAGGCCGAGCAGCCGTTCGCGGCGCCCTTCGGCGAAGGTCAGCCTCTGGAGTTCCACCAGGACCTCTTCGTGCCGGCCGCACATCAGTTCGACCTCGGCGTAGTCCTCGAAGGCGTCCAGGCAGGCGTTCTCGACGGCGTCCCGTTCGGGCCACGCGATGCCGGTCTCGACCAGGTCCGCCAGGGTCTCCCCGCGGCGCAGGTCCAGTGCCTGCCGGAGGACCGCCGCCGCGCGTTCGGGGACGCTGCCGGTCATCAGGGTGCGACCGCGCCGCACGAGCGCGCCGAACCGTGTGACGTCGATCCGTTCTTCGCCGACTTTCAGCAGATATCCGGGAGCACGCGTCAGCAATTCCACCGCTACCCCGTTCCGGTCACCCCGGTCGCCCGAATGGCCGGAAAGGGTCTTGCGTACCTGCATCACGGAATTGTGGAGAATCTTGCGGGCGGAAGCGGGTTCTTTTCCGTTCCACAATGCGATGGTCAGAGCGTTGCTCGAAACGACCTGGTTGGGATGCAGGAGAAGATATCCGAGTACGGCACGCGCCTTCGCTCCGGGAAGGGGAATCTCGCCGTTTTCACCGAGTACTCGAAGCGAACCCAGGACCTGGAACTCCACAACCCCGCCTTCCGCTCTCGGCTTCACACGCAGTCCGATGTTGAACATACAAGCACCCCGGGCGGCACACCAGACCCCCAGGTCGACTCTCACGCAACCATCAGACATAACAGGCAATAAGCCTCCAAACGAACAAAACATCGTCTCAAATCCGGCAATTCCTGCCCGATTATTTCACCATTAGTTCACTATGCATACGTTTATGTGTAAGCCGATTAAGCCGGGCGTGCCGAATCCGTAAAGACTCTTTACAAGTCCCAGGAAGGACCCTGCACGTGGCAGACCAGACAGAGTTCTCCGCCGAACTGCTCACCTACCTCCGCGGCATCTCCCTGCGGGAGGACGACATCCTCGCCGACCTGCGAACGGACACCCGGGAACTCCCCCTGGGGCACACCATGCAGGTCATGCCCGAGGAGGGTCAGCTTCTCGGACTTCTCGCCTCGCTCATCCAAGTCCGGACCATTGTCGAAATCGGCACCTTCACCGGTTACGCCACTCTCTGCCTCGCCCGCGCCCTGCCCCCGGACGGCCGGCTCATCACCTGCGACACCAACCCCAAATGGCCCCGCTATGCCGCGCCTTACTGGAAGCGGGCCGGGGTGGACCACCTCATCGACGTCCGTATAGGCGACGCCCGCGACACCCTCACCGCCCTCCTCGGCGAACTCGGTGAATCCGCCGTCGATCTCGTCTTCATCGACGCCGACAAAACCGGCTACCGCGACTACTACGAGAAGGCCCTCCGGCTCCTGCGTCCCGGAGGGCTCGCCGTTCTCGACAACACCGCCCTCTTCGGCCGCGTCATCGACCCCGCCGACCGGCACGAGGACACCGCCGCCATCCGCGCCCTCAACGCCCTCCTCCACCAGGACCCCCGCGTCGACCTCGCGCTCCTGCCCATGGCCGACGGCATCACCCTCGCCCGCAAACGCACCCCCTGACGGCGTGGGGATCAGCAGCAGCGGCCGTGCGACCGCCTCTCCTGCTGGGCGGTGCGCAGCACCTGGTACTCGCGGCGAGTCGGCACCGGCGCGAGGGGGTGGTGGAGCCGGTGCCGCTCGCAGTAGCGGTCGTACTCCGCCTCCCCCGTCAGCTCACGCAGGTACCAGCGGACGGCGCGCGCCCAGCGGCGGACGGTCACGGGCGGACTCCGGCGAGCGGCTGCGCGGGCCGCTCGGACACGTCGATGCGGGACTCGACGTACGGCGCCTCGGTGGTCGGCACCGGGGCGCCGGAGCGCACCGCGCGCACGCAGACCACCGCCGCGTTGCCGAGCACCACGGTGACCAGCAGCAGGAACAGGGCGATGAGGACGCCGTCGACGGTGGAGTTGGTGACGACGGTGTGCATGTCGGCGAGGTTCTTCGCCGGGGCGAGGACCTGTCCGGCGTCCAGGGCGTCGGCGTACCGGGCCCGCTGGGCGAAGAAGCCGACCTTCGGGTCGCCGGAGAAGATCTTCTGCCAGCCGGCGGTGAAGGTGACCACGGTGATCCAGGCCAGCGGAACGCCCGTGACCCAGGCCCAGCGGATCCGCCCGGACTTGATCAGGATCGTGGTGCAGACGGCGAGGGCGAGCGCCGCGAGGAGCTGGTTGGCGATGCCGAAGAGCGGATAGAGCTGGTTGATCCCGCCGAGCGGGTCGGTGGCGCCGGTGTAGAGGAAGTAGCCCCAGGCGGCGACGACGAGTGCGCTGCACAGCCAGATGCCGGGCTTCCAGTTGACGCGGCCGACGGGCTTCCAGACGTTGCCGAGCATGTCCTGGAGCATGAAGCGGCCGACACGGGTCCCGGCGTCGACCGTCGTCAGGATGAACAGCGCCTCGAACATGATCGCGAAGTGGTACCAGAACGCCTTCGCCGCGCTGCCGCCGAGGACGCTGGAGAAGATCTCGGACATGCCGACGGCGAGGGTCGGGGCGCCGCCGCTGCGGGCGATCAGGGTTTTCTCCTGGACGGCGTTCGCGGCGTGGGTGAGCTGGTCGGGGGTGATGGTGAAGCCGAGGTTCGCGACGGCCTGGGACGCGGACTCGGCGGTGGTGCCGAGGAGCCCGGCGGGGGCGTTCATCGCGTAGTACAGGCCGGGCTCCAGGGTCGCGGCGGCGATCAGGGCCATGATCGCGACGAACGACTCCATCAGCATGGCGCCGTAGCCGATCATGCGGACCTGGGACTCCTTCTGGATCAGCTTCGGTGTCGTCCCGGAGGCGATCAGGGCGTGGAAGCCGGACAGGGCGCCGCAGGCGATGGTGATGAACAGGAAGGGGAAGAGGGAACCGGCGAAGACGGGGCCGGTGCCCGAGGTCGCGAACTCGCTGACGGCGTCCGCCCGAAGCCGGGGCGCCGCGACGACCACGCCGATCGCGAGGAGCCCGATGGTGCCGATCTTCATGAAGGTGGAGAGGTAGTCGCGGGGCGCCAGCAGCATCCACACGGGCATCACGGAGGCGACGAAGCCGTAGCCGACCAGGCACAGGACGAGCACGGTCGGGCTGAGCGTGAAGACCCCGGCCAGGGAGGAGTCCTGGACCCACCGGCCGCCGACGATGGCCAGGAGCAGCAGCACCACCCCGATGACGCTGGCCTCGGTGACCCGGCCGGGGCGGATGCGGTGCATCCAGAAGCCCATGAACAGGGCGATCGGGATGGTCATGCCGACCGAGAAGGTGCCCCACGGGGAGTGCGCGAGGGCGTTCACGACGACCAGCGCGAGCACCGCGAGGAGGATGATCATGATGGCGAACACCGCGATCAGGGCGGCGGTTCCGCCCACCTTGCCGATCTCCTCGCGGGCCATCTGGCCGAGCGACTTGCCGTCCCGGCGCATGGACAGGAACAGCACCACCATGTCCTGCACGGCTCCGGCGAAGATCACCCCGGCGACGATCCACAGGGTGCCGGGCAGGTAGCCCATCTGCGCCGCGAGCACCGGCCCGACGAGGGGTCCGGCACCGGCGATCGCCGCGAAGTGGTGGCCGAGCAGCACGCGGCGGTCGGTGGGCTGGAAGTCGACGCCGTCGTCCAGGCGTTCGGCGGGGGTGGCCCGGCGGTCGTCCGGCTGGAGGACCCGGCGGGCGACGAACCGCGCGTAGAAGCGGTAGGCGATGGCGTACGAGCCGAGCGCGGCGACCACCAGCCAGATCGCGGAGATCCGCTCGCCCCGGGCCAGGGCGAGCACGCCCCAGGCGACGGCGCCGAGCAGGGCGACGGCGATCCACAGGGCGATCGACCGTGGGGACATGCGCCTTTTCCCGGGCGACTCAAGGGGGGTTGCGGGCATGGCGGCTCCAAACCTCGACACGTGCGACAGCGGACGGGGACCGGGGATCAGCGATGCGGGTGCGGCGCGTGGCCGGCCGGCGGCGCCTTCCGTGCCGTGACCTGCGCTCCTCTCCCGCTCGCTGTCGGTCCGTCCATAGAGTTGCCGGGCCCGGGCGACCGGATGACAGCGAATCCCAGAAAAAAATTTCCGCCCCACGCGTGTCCTCCGTTCCCACTCGCCGCGCAACTCTTGCGCAGGGAACAGGCACACCAAGGACGGTGACCCATGGCCGGCGGCACCATGACCGCGACATTCCTCGCCGTGATCGGCGGCGCGTCGCTGCTGGCCATCACCGCCCGGCGCCTGCGCCCCACCGACCGGCTGCCGTCCCTGGAGGGCTGGGCGCTGGCCGACCGCGGGCTCGGCCCGGTGTGGACCTGGTTCCTGCTGGGCGGCACGATCTTCACCGCGTACACCTTCACCGCCGTCC
>DATCQX010000864.1:0-15054 GCA_036569285.1 Streptomyces sp. | reverse complement strand
GGCCAGCAGAGGGCTGGGACGGTGTGCGGTGAACGCCGGGACGAACCGCCGCCAGTCGGTGTCGGTGACCGTCAGCAGGGTGTGGCCGTCGAGCAACGCCCGCTCCAGCGCGCCGATCGCGGGCTCCGGCGCCATCGGCCGCAGACCGATGAGGGAGAGGTGCTCCAGCAACTCCTCACTGGCCAGGCCGTCACTGCTCCAGGTGCCCCAGGCGATCGAGGTGGCGGCCAGACCCCGGCCACGCCGGTAGCCCGCGAGGCCGTCGAGGAACGCGTTGGACGCCGCGTATCCGGGGGAGCCCGCGCTGCCCCAACTGGCCGCACCGGACGAGAACATCACGAACGCGTCCAGATCCAGGCCCAGTTCGCCGGTCAGCTCGTGCAGGAGCCACGCCGAGCCCGCCTTGGCCCGCCACAGCCCCTCCAACCCCTCGGCGGTGATCTCCCGCAGGGGAGCGTCACCGTCGCCCACGCCCGCCGCGTGCACCACCGCCGTCAACGGGAACTCGCCGGGGATCGCACCGAGCACGGCCGCGAGCCCCGCCCGGTCCGCCGCGTCGCACGCGGCCACCGTCACCCGCGCCCCCGCCTCCTCCAACTCGCCCCGCAGACCGTCCGCACCGGCAGCGGCCATGCCGCGCCGCGACACCAGGACGACGTGCTCGGCACCCCGCGCCACCGCCCACCGCGCCACATGCGCCCCGAGCGCCCCCGTACCACCGGTGATCAGCACCGTCCCGCGCATCGCCCACGCGCCCGCCCCGCCCGCAGCGGAACGCACGAGGCGCCGCGCGAACACACCGGCCGGACGGATCGCGACCTGGTCCTCACCACCGGCCAGCACCGACCGAAGCCACCCGGCAACCTGCTCGTCCACCCGCTCGGGCAGATCGACCAACCCACCCCACCCGCGCGGCAACTCCAGCGCCGCGGCCCGCCCCAGCCCCCACAACGCGGTCTGCTCCGGCGAGCGCACCTCGTCGTCCGGCAGGGCCGCGACCGCGCCCCGCGTCACACACCACAAAGGCGCCGTCACCCCCGCCCCGGCAAGGGCCCGCACCAGCCACACCGTCCCGGCCAGCCCCACCGGCACGGACCCGACGACACCGTCCGCGAGCCCCAACAACGAGACGACGGCGGTCACTTCACTGCCCCGCGCACCGGCCACCGCGTCCACCACGGCCTGTTCCCCACCGGCCGGATCCACTTCGACAAGCACCGTCGCACCCAGCGCCCGCGTCCACTCGGCGGGCACCCCTGTGGGCACGACCACCAGCGAAGTCCCGTCCTGCGCCGCGGCGGGCACCTCCCAGGGACGCCAACGGTCCTCATAGCCCCACGACTTATCGGCTGGTACTGATGAAGGCGGGGCGATCCAGTACGGGCTGCGCTGGAAGGGATACGTCGGCAGGTCGACCCAGCGCGAGCCGGTACCGGCGAACACCGCCCGCCAGTCGACCCCGGTACCGAGGACGTGCGCCTGGGCGAGACCGGCGAGCAGCGTCCGCACCTGCGGCCGGCCGCGCCGTTGCAGCGCGACGAACCCCGCGTCCACACACTCCCGGCCCAGGGCGGCCAGGACGGCGTCCGGCCCGACCTCGATGAACCGGGTGACGCCCTGATCGCGCAGCCGACGCACCTGATCGGCGAACCTGACCGGCCGCCGCACGTGCTCGACCCAGTACTCCGGCGCGGACACCTCACGCGCCGACGCGGCCATACGGACGGCCGGTGTCTCGAACGCGAGCCGACGCGTGACGTCCGCGAACTCGGCCAGCATCGGATCCATCAGCGGCGAGTGGAACGCGTGACTCACCTTCAGCCGGCTGACCTTGTGGCCACGGCCGGACAGCGCGCGCTCCAGGGCGCAGACGGCGTCCTCGGTGCCGGACAGGACGACGGAACGGGGGCCGTTCACCGCCGCGATCCCCACCTCGGACTCGCGCCCGGTCAGGAGCGGCAGCACCTCGTCCTCCGAGGCCTGGACGGCGAGCATCGCACCGCCCTCGGGCAACGCCTGCATCAGGCGTGCCCGCGCCGCGACCAGGCGGCACGCGTCCGGCAGGGAGAGCACTCCCGCGACATGCGCGGCGGTCAGCTCACCGATCGAGTGACCGGCCACGTAGTCCGGTGTCACACCCCAGGAGGCGAGCAGCCGGAACAGGGCGACCTCGAACGCGAACAGCGCGGGCTGCGTCCACTCGGTGCGGTCCAGGCCCTCGCCCCCGAACACGACGTCCTTCAACGGCCCCGGCAACAGCCCGTCGAAACCGGCGCACACCTCCTCGAAGGCGTCCGCGAACACCGGGAAAGCTTCGGAGAGTTCACGGCCCATCCCAGCCTGTTGCGCACCCTGTCCCGTAAACAGGAACGCCGTCTGCCCCTCACCGGCCACTCCGTGCAGCGTCGTGGCGCCGGGAGCGCCGTCCGCGATGGCTCGTACGCCTGCGATGAGGTCGGTGATGTCCTTGCCGAGCACTGCGGCCCGGTGCTGGAAGGCGGTTCGGCCTGTCGCCAGGGAGTACGCGACGTCACGCGCGTCGACGTCGTCTGCGGAATCCACGAAGGACACCAGTCGGGCGGCCTGGTCGCGCAGGGCCTCGGGAGTTCGCGCGGACAGCAGCCAGGGGAGGACCGGAAGGGTGCGGTCGGCGGTCGGTGGTTCTTCCTCGGGTGCCTGTTCGAGGATGACGTGCGCGTTGGTGCCGCTCACGCCGAAGGCCGACACGGCGGCGCGGCGGGGGCGGTCGTCGTCCGGCCAGGGCAGTGCCTCGGTGAGCAGTTCGACCGTGCCTGCCGACCAGTCGACCTCGGGGGTGCGGTCGTCGGCGTGGAGGGTGCGCGGCATGACGCCGTGCCGCAGTGCCATGACCGCCTTGATCACGCCGCCCACACCGGCCGCCGTCTGGGCGTGACCGATGTTCGACTTCAGGCTTCCCAGCCGGACGGGGCGCTCCGCGCTGTGGGCCTGGCCGTAGGTCGCGAGCAGGGCCCGCGCCTCGATCGGGTCGCCGAGACGGGTTCCGGTGCCGTGGGCCTCGACGAGGTCGACGTCCGAAGGGGCGAGACGGGCGTTGGCGAGGGCCTGCCGGATCACCTGCTGCTGTGCCATGCCGCTCGGTGCGGTCAGCCCGTTCGACGCGCCGTCTTGGTTGACCGCCGAGCCCCGCAGCACCGCCAGCACCGGGTGCCCGTTGCGCTGGGCCTCGGACAGCCGCTCCAGCAGGACCATCCCCACGCCCTCGGCGAAGCCCATGCCGTCGGCCGCGCTGGAGAACGCCTTGCACCGCCCGTCCGGGGACAGGCCGCGCTGCCGGCTGAACTCGACGAAGAAGCCCGGGTTGGCCATCACCGTGGCACCGCCGGCGAGCGCCAGGGTCGACTCGCCGCGCAGCAGGGAGTGGGCGGCCAGGTGCAGCGCGACCAAGGACGACGAGCAGGCCGTGTCCAGGGTGATCGCGGGCCCCTGCAAGCCCAGCGTGTACGAGAGACGGCCGGACGCCACACTCGACGACGTACCCGTCATGAGGTAGCCCTCGGTGCCCGCCTCGGACTCGTCGCCGCCCAGCCCGTAGCCGTTGTAGAGGACGCCCGCGAACACACCGGTGGCGCTGCCCCGCAGGGAGCGGGGATCGATTCCGGCGCGCTCGATCGCCTCCCAGCCGGTTTCGAGCAGGAGACGTTGCTGGGGGTCCATCGCCAGCGCCTCACGGGGGGACGACCCGAAGAACGCGGCGTCGAAGCCCTTGACGTCGGAGAGGAAGCCACCGCCGCGGTTGTAGAACGTGCCTACCCTGTCGGGGTCGGGGTCGTAGCCGCCGAGGACGTCCCAGTCCCGGTCCGCCGGCATGTCACCGACGGCGTCGACGCCGTCCGAGACGAGGCGCCACAGCTCCTCGGGCGACGACACACCACCGGGGTACCGGCAGCTCATCCCGACGATCGCGATCGGCTCACGCGGGAGGGCCTCCAGCTCCGCTATCCGCGCTTCGGCCCGGTGCAGGTCGGCGGTGACCCACTTGAGATAGTCGAGGAGCTTTTCGCGTTTTTCCATCGGCGGCCGATCCTTTTCCCGTGTCCCGGCGAGACTGACCCACGCTGATCGTGCGAGCCACCCCGGCCCCGGAGCAATCAGGGCTTTGGGAAATCCGACCCGTAACACGGGCGGGCGTTACGAGTCGCACTTCCCGAACCGGCTATTGCCGGTGCGTCACAGGGCCACGCACGATGCCAAGGCGCCGACGACCGGGGACCGGTCACCGGCAGCGACCGCCTGATTCACGTGAGGAGCCACCGTGGCAGGTCCGACCCGTTTCTCCGACTCGTGCCTGACCGAACTGCTCGGCGCTTTCGGGACCGACGTCGAATACGTCCGGGCGAAAGGCGACACCCTTTTCCACCGAGCGGGCGACGGGACAGAGGTCGCCGTACTGGACCTCCTGAGCGGGGTCGGATCGCTGATCCTCGGACACAATCACCCGGACCTCGTGGCCGAGGCGAAGAAGTTCCTGGACGCCGATTCACCCGTCCACACCCAGGTGTCCGTGCACAACGGCGCCGACGAGGTCGGGCGCCTGCTCAACGAGATCATCCAGCGTGAGTTCCCCGGCGCGGAGAACTACCTGATATCCCTCGCCAACTCCGGCGCGGAGGCGGTCGAAGGGGCGGTCAAACACGCCGAGTTCGACCGGCTGCACAAGGCGATGCGGCTGATAGAGGAAATCGAGTGGAACGCGGGGAACGCGCTCGCCGCCGTCCGCAGTGGAGCGGTGGCGCTGCCCGGCGGACTGTCGGGCCGCCCGGCGCCCGCCACCGTCGAGGAGTTCGAGAGCGCGCTCACCGAACTCCTCGCGGGCAACCGGGAGAAGCTCGGCAAGCCCCCGGTCTTCTTCGCCCTGGAGCGGAGCTTCCACGGCAAGCTCGTCGGCAGCGTCCAGCTGACGCACGGCCCCTCCTACCGGGCTCCGTTCGCGGCGCTCGGCCTCGCCACCCGGTTCGTGCCGCCGGAGCAGCCGGAGGTGCTCCGCCGGATCGCCGGCGAGGAACGGGTCACGGTGCACGACGTCGTCGTCCGCGACGGCCGGATCGACATCGTGGAGCGGGACTTCCCCGTCTTCGCCGCCCTCATCGTGGAACCCGTCCAGAGCGAGGGCGGCATCCACGTCCTCACCGAGGAGTTCGCCGCCGCCGTACGGGAGATCTGCGACGACATCGGCTGCCCGGTCATTGTCGACGAGATCCAGAGCGGAATGGGCCGGACCGGAGCGTTCTTCGCCGGCTCCCTCAACGGGTTCCGCGGCGACTACTTCACCCTCTCCAAGTCACTCGGCGGAGGGCTCGCGAAAGTGTCCGCGACGCTCGTCCGCGAGTCGCTGTACCGCAAGGAGTTCGAGTTCGTCCACAGCTCGACGTTCGGCCGGGACGGCTTCTCCACCGCCATCGCCCTCAAGACGCTGCGGCTCCTGGAGGCGGACGGCGGGAAGGCCTACGTGCGCGCCGCCGAGCGGGGGGAACGCCTGCTGGAGATGTTGCGCGGTCTCGCCGGTGCGTATCCGGACGTCATCGCGGACGTGCGCGGTCGCGGGCTGCTGATCGGCCTGGAGTTCACCGGCCCGTACACCGCGACGTCGGCGGTCATCAGGCAGCACGCGCTGTCCGGGACCTTCGGGCAGGTCGTCGCCGGCTACCTCCTGCGGGTGCACGGGATCCGGATGCTGCCGACCGGCAGCGCACCGAACGTCCTGCGCATCGAACCCTCGATCTACCTCGGCGACGACGACATCGCCCACCTGGAGAGCGCGCTCACCGACCTCTGTACGGTTCTGCGCAACCAGGACGCGCTGCACCTCGTCCACCCCGTGATCTCCCCGGAGACGAGGACGACCGTCGCCGTCAGGGACTTCTCCACGGCACCCGCCCACCAGGCCGCCCAGCCCGACGACCAGCCCCCGGCACGCAAGGTCGCCGTCATCAGCTATCTGCCGACCCCCGGCACCCTGCGTGAACTCGACCCCTCGCTCGGCGAGTTGGACGACGACCAGCTGGAGCTGTACGGCCGCAGGATCGAACCGCTCAAGGCGATGCCGCCCCTGCCGCCGACCCGGATCGACTCCCCGCTCGGCACGTCGGTGGAACTCACCGTGTACCCGCTGACCGTCACGGCACAGCGGATGGCCGAGCGGATCCGGCTCGGACAGCACGACGAGATCCGGCAGGACGTCGAGGCGTACCTGCGGATCATCAAGAGCCTCGGCTGCGACCTCGCCGGGATCGCCCTGCACGCGGGGGCGGCCACCGACCGCAGCGCCGTCCGCGTCCCCGGCGTCACGGTCCACTCCGGCCTGGCGCTCACCGCCGCGACCGTGCTGCGGGACCTGACGGCCGCCGCCGAGGACCATCACGGCGGACTCGACGGGCTCACCCTCGCGGTGCTCGGCGGCGCCGGACGCACCGGCTCCACCTGCGCGGCACTCGCGGCGGAGCACGTCGCGAAGGTCGTCCTCGTGGGCAGCGGACGGGACGGCAGCCAGGCGCGGCTGCGCGACGCGGCCCACCGGGTCTACCAGGAAGCCTGGTCGTGTATCGCCGAGGTCGGGGACCTGTCCGGCATCCCCGCGCTGCTGCGGAAAGAACCACTGATCGACGGCTGGCTGCGCGACGGGCGTTCCGGCGACGAACCCAGCGGTGAACTCATCGCCCGCTACGTCCAGGACCGGTACGGCACCGATCCCTTCGTCGTCGCCACCGACGACCTCTCCGCGCTCGCGGAAGGCCACCTGGTGCTGTCGGCGGTGACGACCCCGACACCGGCGCTGACTTTCCGTGAAGGCGCGGTCGTGTGCGACGTGGCCGTGCCGGCGAGCACGGTGGACAGCGCCGCGTTGCTCCGTCAGGGCGTCCACCACGTCCGCACCGGAGTCCTGACCGTGCCCGGCGGGGCCGGGCTGCCCGCCGGCGCGCGGGGCGGCCTCGGGGACGGGGAACTGTTCGCGGGGATGGCCGAGGCCGTCGTGCTGGGGCTGGCCGACGACGGGCCCGGACAGCACGACGGCCAGGTCACGCGGGCCCGCGTGCGCGCCATCCGCGAACTGGCCCGCCGGCACGGATTCACGGTCTGAGGCGTCGGCTCCTCTCCAGCACGCAGAACTCCCCTACCTCCTGAGGAGAAGACACCATGACCGCAGACTCCGCCGCCCCGGACGACCCGCTCGCCAAGGCCCACGCACTCATCCCCTTCCTGCGCTCCCACTCCGCACGCTCCGAACAGGAGTCCACCCTCGCCCCCGAGGTCGTGACGGCCCTGCGCGACGCGGGCATCTTCCGGCTGACGACCCCCGCGAAGTTCGGCGGCCACGACCTCAACCTGTCCGCCCAGGCACGCGTCATCGCGGCGGTCGCCAGGGGATGCGCGGCGGCGGGCTGGGTCGTCGCGGCCGAGGCGGCGTCGACGATGCTCGGCAACGTCGTCTCGCAGACGGCGATGGCGGAGGTGTTCGACGGCCACCCCGACGCGCTGATGCTGTCCACCGCCGTCGACCAGACCAGATCCGTGGCGACACCCACAGAGGGCGGCTTCCTGCTCTCCGGATACTGCCGCTACGCCACCGGAGCCGAGATCTCCGACTGGGCGCTCGTGAGCGCGATACCGGTCAAGATCGACGACGAGGACCACGTGTTCAGCTGCATGATGCCGATGAGCGACGTGACGGTCGAACGGACCTGGAACGTCACCGGCATGGGCGGCACCGGAACACACGCGCTCGTCATCGACAACGTGTTCGTGCCGCAGCACCGGACCCGGCAGTTCCGCGTCGCCGAAGTGATGGCCCTCGACGAGGACGACCGGCCGACATACTTCATCCAGGCCAGCCTGACGACACTCGCGGCGCTGGTCGGCGCCGCCCAGGGCGCGCTCGACGTCGTCCGCGAGACCCTCCTGAAAGACTCGCTCCCCAAGGACGCGCAGACCGACTACCGGGTCAACGGTGCCATCGAATCAGCGGGCATCCGCCTGTGGTTCGCCGAGGCGAAGCACCTGATCG
Source organism: Streptomyces sp. (assembly GCA_036569285.1). Lineage (GTDB taxonomy): Bacteria > Actinomycetota > Actinomycetes > Streptomycetales > Streptomycetaceae > Streptomyces. The sequence goes on along the minus strand of DATCQX010000864.1, from coordinate 7,013 downwards.
ACAGCAGCATGCTCCACCTCATGCACGCCATGGGCCGCCTCGACGACGTCACCTACGAGGAACCCGTCCCGTGGATGGAGCGCGCCGACCTCAGGATGCACGCCTCCACGTCGGTCCAGCTCGCCCGCCAGGGCATGGAGAAGCTGCTCGACATCAGCGGCACGCGCGGCTTCGCGCTGACGAATCCGCTCCAGCGCTACTGGCGCGACCTCGGCGTCGGCAGCCGCCACGTCTCGTTCCACGGGCCCACCCTGCTGGAGGACTACAGCCTCGCCCTCTGGGGCAAACGCCCGTCCCTCATCCTCATCTAGCCGGTCGAGAGTTCGAAGGAGACCACCATGGACACACTGTCCGAGGCCGTCTTGGCCGGCGCCCCGCCAAAGGAGCTGGAGCGCATCCCGCTGCCGGCCGAGTACCTCGCCGCGCACCTGCGCGCCGAGGACGTGGACATGTTCGACGGCGTCGCCGACAAGGACGTCCGCAAGTCGCTGCGCGTGGGCCGGGTGCCGATGCCCGAACTCGCGCCGGACGAGGTGCTCGTCGCGGTGATGGCCAGCTCGATCAACTACAACACCGTCTGGTCGGGGATGTTCGAACCGATCCCGACGTTCAGGTTCCTGCGCCAGCTCGGCCGCCTGGGCGGCTGGGAGGCCCGGCACGACCAGCCCTACCACGTGATCGGGTCGGACGCGGCCGGCGTCGTCGTCCGCACCGGATCCGGCGTCCGCCGCTGGAAGGCCGGCGACCACGCGGTGGTCAACCCGATGCACGTGGACGGCGAGGAGCCGATCACGCACGCCGACGGGATCCTCGGCGAGGACCAGCGGGCGTGGGGGTTCGAGACCAACTTCGGCGGGCTCGCCCACTACGCGGTGGTGCGCGCGAGCCAACTCGCCGCCAAACCGGCCCACTTGACGTGGGAGGAGGCGGCCAGCAACCCGCTGTGCGCGAACACCGCCTACCGGATGCTGGTCAGCGACCGAGGCGCCCGCATGAAACAGGGCGACGTGGTGCTGATCTGGGGCGCCGCCGGAGGCCTCGGCGCCTACGCGGCACAGCTCGTCCGTAACGGCGGCGGTATCGCCGTCGGCGTGGTCAGCTCGCAGGAGAAGGTGACCCTGGCCCGCGAACTGGGCTGCGACGTGGTGATCGACCGGAACGACCTGGGCATGCCGGCGGACGGCCGGCCCACCCCCGAACAGACCATCGCGATCGGCAAGCGGCTCGGGTCGATCATCCGGCGCGAGGTCGGCGAGGACCCGCACATCGCCTTCGACCACGTGGGACGCGCCACGTTCGGGATCTCCGTCTTCGTCGTCCGCCGCGGCGGCACCGTCGTCACCTGCGGATCGAGCAGCGGCTACGACCACACCTTCGACAACCGCTACCTGTGGATGCGGCTCAAGCGGATCGTCGGCAGCCACTCCTCCAACCTCCAGGAACACGCCGAGTGCAACCGGCTCTTCTCGCTCGGCAGGCTCCAGCCGACGCTCAGCGAGGTCTACCCGCTGGAGGCGGTCGGCGAAGCCGCACGGCTCGTCCAGACCAACGCGCACGCGGGGAAGGTCGGCGTGCTCTGCCTCGCCCCCGAACCCGGCACCGGCATCACCGACCCGCAGCGCCGCGCCGCCATCGGGGAGGACCGCATCACCCTCTTCCAGCGCACCGCCGCGGCAGGTGAGCGATGAACACGCCCGACTGGCTCGGCCGCGTCGGAGTCGTCGGCTGCGGGGTGATGGGCACCGGCGTCGCCGAACTCTGCGCCGTCCGAGGCCTCGACGTCGTCGTCCACGGACGCCGCGAAACCTCGACCGACAGCGCCCGCGAACGCCTCGCCGCATCACTCGACCGAGGTGTGCGCAAGGGCCGCATGACCGAGGCCGACCGCAAGGAAGCCCTGTCCCGCACCACGTTCACCACCGACCTCGACACCCTCCACGACTGCCGGATCGTCGTGGAGTGCGCACCGGAGCGGGAACCCCTCAAACGGGAGCTCTTCGCCGCGCTGGACCGCATCGTCACCGACCCCGACGCCGTCCTCGCCTCCGTCACCTCCTCCATCCCCATCACCCGCCTCGCACGGGCCACCTCACGGCCCGCCAAAGTCATCGGCACCCACCTGTTCAACCCGGCACCGGCCATGCCGCTCGCCGAACTCGTCCCCACCCTGCTCACCGACGACGAGACGGTACGCCGGGCCGAGGAGTTCCTCCGCGACACCCTCGGCAAACAGGTGATCCGCGCACCCGACCGGGCGGGCTTCCTGGTGAACACACTGCTGGTGCCCTACCTGCTGTCCGCGATCCGCATGGTCGAGACGGGCGTCGCCCCGGCCGTCGACATCGACCGGGCGATGGCGGGCGGCTGCGGACACCCCATGGGACCGCTGGCACTCGTGGACCTCATCGGCCTCGACGTCATCGCCGAGACCGCGAACAGCCTGTACGACGAGTACAAGGAACCGCTCTACGCCCCGCCGCCCCTGCTGTCACGCATGGTCGAGGCCGGAATGCTGGGCAAGAAGACCGGGACCGGCTTCCACGACTACCGGGGGTAACCGCTCCCGGGCCCTGACGGTCCGTGCGAGCTCCGACTGTCCACAAGGAGATTGGCATGCCCGTCGGCATCCTGGGAATCGGTTCATACCTGCCAAAGAACGCGATCTCCAACGCGGAGATCGCGGAGCGCGTCGCCGTCACCGAGGACTGGATCCTCACCAAGACGAAGATCGAGTCACGGCGGTTCGCGGCCGACGACGAGGCCACCTCCGACCTCGCGGCCCACGCCGGCCGCGCCGCCCTCGACTCGGCCGGACTGACCCCCGACGACCTCGACATGATCATCGTGTCGACCTCCACACCGGACTCCCCGCAACCACCGACCGCCTACCTCGTCCAGCACCTCCTCGGCGCCCGCCGCGCCGCCGCGTTCGACGTGAACGTCGTGTGCAGCGGCTTCGTCTACGCCCTCGCCCTCGCCCAGGGCCTCATCGCCACGCACCCCGCCTGGCGCGTCCTCGTCGTCGCCGCCGACCTGTACTCCCGCTCCCTGGACTTCACCGACCGCCGCACCGCCACCCTGCTCGGCGACGGCGCCGGAGCGGCCGTCGTCGGGGAGACCGGCGACGGCTACGGCATCCAGCGCATCGACCTGGCGGCACGCGGCGACCTCCAACGGCTCATCCGCGTCGAAGCGGGCGGCACCCGCAGGCCCGCCTCCCACGAGACCGTGGCCGACGGCGGGCACTTCTTCCGCATGGAAGGCCGACTCGTCCGGGAATTCGTCCTCGAACACATACCGCCGGCACTCGCCCACCTCGTGCGGGAGGCGGGAGTCCCGGCCACGGAAGTCACCCACATCGTCCCCCACCAGCCCAACGGCGCACTCCTCGACGAACTGGACAAAATGTCCGGACTCCCCAACGCGCGCCTGCACCGCACCGTGGAGCGCTACGGCAACGTCGGCAGTGCTTCCGTGCCGGTGACCTTGGACGCCGCGCACCGCGAGGGCGCCCTGAACGACGGCGACCTCGTCGTCCTGACGTCGTTCGGCGGGGGGATGTCGACCGGACACTGCCTGCTGCGGTGGCGGGACATCGGCTGAGTCCGGGGGACGCGGGCTCTTGAAGGGGGCTCTCCGGGAGCGGAGGGCGTCTGTGGCATGTCCGGACGACCGGGATCCGGCGAGGCCGCCGCCGAGCCGAGTGATCGCTGCTCGGCTCTTGAACGCAGGAACCGCCCGCTGTTTTGGGCTGGTGAACCTACGGAGCCGATCCGGCCCACCTGTTTACTCCCCACAGCGCGAATCCACCCAGCTCTCGTCGGCAAGGGGCAGCGATGAATGGTGTTGACGTAGCACGCACGGCCGGTAAGGCCGAAGCCGACGAGATCGCCGTCGTCGGACTCTCCTGCCGCCTGCCGAAAGCGGCCGACCCGGCCGCGTTCTGGCGGCTGCTGCGCGACGGCGTCGACGCGGTCGGCGCGGCGCCGGACGACCGGTGGATCGGCGACACACACTCCCCCCGCCGCGGCGGATTCCTCGACCAAATAGACCACTTCGACGCCGACTTCTTCGGGATCTCCCCGAGGGAGGCCGTGGCGATGGACCCACGACAGCGGCTCCTGCTGGAACTCAGCTGGGAGGCGCTGGAGGACACCCGGATCGTCCCCACGACCCTGCGCGGCAGCCGCACGGGCGTGTTCGTCGGCGCGATGGGCGACGACTACGCCGTCCTGACGAGCCGACTCGGACAGGAGACGATCGGCCAGCACACCCTGACCGGGTCCAGCCGCGCGATCATCGCCAACCGCGTCTCACGCTTCCTGGGCCTGCGCGGACCGAGCCTGACGGTGGACACCGCGCAGTCCTCGTCCCTGGTCGCCGTCCACATGGCCTGCGAGAGCCTGCGGCGCGGCGAGTCCACCGTCGCCATCGCGGGCGGGGTGAGCCTCAACATCCTGGCCGAGAGCACCGTCAGCGCGTGGCAGATCGGCGCACTGTCACCGGACGGCCGCTGCCACACGTTCGACGCGAGGGCCAACGGCTACGCCCGCGGTGAAGGCGGCGCGGTCGTCGTCCTGAAGAAGCTGGACGACGCACTCGCCGACGGCGACAAGATCTACTGCGTCATCGCCGGGGGCGCCGTCAACAACGAAGGCGAGGGCGACGGCGAGGGCAGCGGCCTGACCGTCCCCAGCCGGTCGGCCCAGACCGACGTCATCCAAGAGGCCTACCAGCGGGCCTCGGTGGACCCCGCCGAGGTGCAGTACGTCGAACTGCACGGCACCGGCACCAAGGTCGGCGACCCGATCGAGGCCGCCGCGCTCGGCGCCGCCCTCGGCACCCGGCGTCCGGCCGAATCCCCGCTGCTGGTCGGCTCCGTCAAGACCAACGTGGGTCACCTGGAGGGCGCGGCCGGCATCACCGGGATGCTCAAGGTGGTGCTGAGCCTCCGGCACCGCGTGCTTCCGCCCAGCCTCAACTTCGTGGAAGCCAACCCCGACATCCCGCTGGACGAGCTTCGGCTGCGCGTGCACACCCGGCTCGCGGACTGGCCCGAAGGGGGCCGACGGCTGGTGGCCGGGGTGAGTGCGTTCGGGATGGGCGGGACGAACTGTCACCTGGTGTTGGCGGAGGCGCCTGTTCGGATCCCTGAGGGGGCGCCTGCGGAGTCGTCCGCACCCGTGGTGTCGTCGCCGGTGGTGCCGTGGGTGGTGTCGGGGCGGTCGGAGTCGGCGCTGCGGGAGCAGGCGGGGCGGCTCGCGGCGTATGTGGAGGCCGTGGACCCGGTGGACGTGGGCGCGGCCCTGGTCTCCACGCGGGCGAGTCTGGAGCATCGGGCGGTGGTGCTGGGCGCCGACCGGGACGAGTTGATCGCGGGGCTGGCCGGGCTGTCTGCAGGGGAGCCCGGTGCGGGTGTGGTGGCTGGAGTGGCCGACCGGAGTGCGGCCGGCGGGCGGGGCGTGGTGTTCGTGTTCCCCGGCCAGGGGTCGCAGTGGGTGGGAATGGCGCAGGGGCTGCTGGGGGCCTCGCCGGTGTTCGCGGAGCGGATGCGGGAGTGCGCGCGGGCGCTGGCGCCGTTCGTGGAGTGGGATCTGCTGGAGGTGCTCGGGGACCAGGAGGCACTGGAGCGGACCGACGTGGTGCAGCCGGCGCTGTGGGCGGTCATGGTGTCGCTGGCGGAGGTGTGGCGGTCGCTGGGGGTGACACCTGCCGCTGTGGTGGGCCACTCGCAGGGGGAGATCGCCGCGGCGTGCGTCGCGGGCGGGCTGTCGCTGGACGACGCCGCCAGGATCATCACCGTCCGCAGCCGTCTGCTCGACCAGGAGCTGTCCGGGCGCGGCGGGATGGCCTCTGTGCGGCTGCCGTTGGCCGAGCTGGAGTCGCTGCTCGCCCGGTGGGAGGGGCGGTTGTCGGTCGCGGCGGTCAACGGGCTCTCCTGGGTGGTGGTGTCCGGCGACACCGACGCGGTGATCGAACTGGTCGCGGCAGGGGAGGCGGAGGGATTCCGGGTCCGCCGGATGGCCGCGGACGGCGCGGGGCACTCCGCGCAGGTGGAGCGGATCAGGGGTGAACTGGTCGAGTCCCTGGCGGGGATTCGCTCGGTGGAGGGCCGTGTCGCGTTCTACTCCACCGTGACGCGTGAGCTGACGGACACCCGTGAACTGGATGCGGAGTACTGGTATCGCAACGCGCGGGAGACAGTGCGGTTCGCCGACACTGCGCGGGCGTTGGCTGCGGCCGGTTATGGGACGTTCCTGGAGATCAGTCCTCATCCGGTGCTGGTTCCCAGCCTGGAAGAGACCCTGTTCGAGTCTCATCCGGCGGCGGTTGTGACGGGGACTCTGCGGCGGAGTGAGGACGAGTCCGAGCAACTGTTGGCTGCTGCGGCTCGGTTGTATGTGCGTGGTGTGCCGGTGGAGTGGGCTGCGGTGGTGGGCTCCGGTTCATCGGTGGTGGATCTGCCGACGTATGCGTTTCAGCGCGAGCGGTATTGGCCCGAGGCGGTGTCGGAGCCCTCAGGTGTGGACGACGAGTTGTGGTCCGTGGTGCGGGAGGCGGATGCGGGGGCGTTGTCGGTTGAGTTGGGGGTGGATGAGGGGGCTGTGGCTGAGGTGGTGCCGGCGTTGGCGGCGTGGCGTGAGCGGCGTCGGGCTCGGTCGGCGGTGGAGGGGTGGCGGTACGAGGAGAACTGGAAGCTGCTGCCCGGGGCGTCTGGGGTTGTGCTGTCAGGGAGTTGGCTGGTCGTGGTGCCTGCTGGGTTTGGTGAGGATGCGTGGGTTGCTTCGGTGGTGGAGGCGTTGGGTGCTGGGGTGGTGGAGATGGAGGGGGATGTCGACCGTGCGGCGTTGGAGGGTCTGCCTGAGTTGACGGGTGTGGTGTCGCTGCTGGGGCTTGTCGGGTCGGAGGCGACACCGGTGGGGCTGTCGGGGACGGTGGGGTTGGTGCGGGCGTTGGGTGAGTGTGGGATCGCGGCGCCGGTGTGGTGTGTGACGCGTGGTGCGGTGTCGGTG
>DATCQX010000863.1:0-5698 GCA_036569285.1 Streptomyces sp. | reverse complement strand
GTGAAGAACACCGCCACCGCCACGAACCCGCCGGGCCTCGACGACCCCAAGCCGGGGGACAACACCTCGACGGTGACCACCGACATCGGCAAGAAGCCCGAGCCGCCCGTCCCGCCGAAGCCGCCCGTCCCGCCGAAGCCTCCGACCCCGCCGAAGCCGAACCCGGACCCGGACCAGCTCGCCCACACGGGCGCGGACCTGACCGGCGACCAGGCCGTGGAGCTGCTCGGGGCCGGCGCGCTGCTCGCCGCCGGCGGCGGGGCGCTCATGGTGCTGGGCCGCAGGCGTCGCGACCAGGGGTAACACCGAAGACCGGTGGGAGGCGGCGAGGCCGCCTCCCACCCCTCTCCGCCCCGCTGAGGGCCCGTACTCCTCAAGGACTCCGGCATGGCCTTCCCCTCTCCGGCGGTACCCGCTGACCTCACGGACACCGGTCCCCGGGAACACGGCACACCCCCGGCACGGGCGCGTGTCCGCCGCTGGAACACGGCGCTGGCCGTCGCGTGTGCCCTGTGCCTCGTGCTCGCCGGACACCACCGCCGCTGGACCGCCGACGGCACGCTCGTCCAGCTCCGTACGGTCCGGCAGATCCTGGCCGGTCACGGCCCGGTCTTCAACGCGGGGGAGCGCGTCGAGGCGGTCTCCTCGGCGGCCTGGCAGTGGCTGCTGGCCGCCCTCGGCGCCCTGCTGCCCACCGACCTGGCCACCCTCGCCACCGCGACCTCGCTCCTGCTGTCCGCGACCGCCGTCGCCGTGGCCCTCGACGGGAGCCGCGTGCTGCACACCCGGCTGACCGGACGCACCCCGGCGCTGCTGCCCGTCGGCGTCCTGGTGGTGCTGGTGCTGCCGCCCGTGTGGGACGCCGTGGCCGGCGGCCTGGAGACCGGGCTCTGTTTCCTGTGGGCCGCGCTGTGCTGGCGGCTGCTCCTGGACCTCGACCCCGCGAGGCCCGCGCGGTCGGCTCCGGTCTGCGGGGTGATCGGCCTCGGGCCGCTCGTCCGCCCGGAGCTGTCCATCGCCTCCGCCGTGCTGCTCGCGGCGCTGCTGCTGGTGCTCCGGCCGCCGACGCGGACCGCGCTGTCCCTCGCGGGCGTCACCGCCGTCCTGCCCCTCGGATACGAGATCTTCCGCGCCGGGTACTACGGCGTGCTGCTGCCGCTGCCCGCCATCGCGCGGGAGGCGGCCCTGCCCGCCTACGACCGGGGACGGCTGTACCTCGACGACTTCCTCGGGCCCTACTGGCTGGGGTTCTCGCTGACGATCCTGGCCGGTCTGGTGCTCTGCTTCGCCGTCCCCGACTTCGAGCACCGCCGGCCCCGCTCCGGCGCCGTCCGTCTCGGCGGGCGTGAGCACGCCCTGCTGATCCTCGCGCCGGTCGTGGCCGGGACCGGCGCCGGTGCCTGTGTCGTGCGCGCCGGGGGCGACCCGATGCACGCCCGGCTGCTGCTGCCCGCGCTCTTCCTGGTGCTGCTGCCGGTCATGGCGGTGCCCGCCAGGCTGACGCTCGTCCCGGTCACCGTGCTCGTCGCGCTGTGGGCGGTGGCCTGCCTCCATCCGGGGCGGGTGCCCTACGACGGCGGATACGGCGGCTTCCTCGACGAGTCGGCGTACCTGACCGAGGTCACGGGCGACCGGCACCCGTCCGAAGCGGCCCGGCGGATCGCCGCCCCCCAGCTGACGGACGTCCTGCGGCGCGCCCCGCACGGGCCGCCGTCCCTGTGGTACTTCGACGCCGGCCCCTTCACCGGCACCTACACGTCCGTGCCGCTGCGCCCGGACGTGCCGCCGCGCACCGTCGTCGCCGCGGGACAGCCCGGGGCCGCCGGGAGCCTCGTCCCCCTCGACCAGCGGGCCGTGGACGTGTGGGGGACGGCGGACGTCCTCGCCGCGCACCTGGTGCCGCGCCACGAGCGGGGGCCCGGACACGAGAAGTACCTCGGCAACGCCTGGCTGCTGGCCCGTTACGCCGATCCGGCGGCCCTGTCCGCACGCGCGGCGCCCGCGCCGTTCGCCGGGGAACCGTTTCCCTCGGCGGCGCGCGTCACCGCGGCCCGGCACGCCCTCGACTGCGGTGACCTGCGCGAACTCCTGCGGTCCGCACAGGATCCGCTGGACCCCGGCAGGTTCTGGCGGAATCTGGCGGGCGCCGCGCGGCGCACCTGGCTGCGGGTACCGCTCGAACCCGGCACCGCGCAGCGGCTGTTCTGCGCCCGGGACACCGCGAGGGACGGCTGAGCCGCCGGCCTCCTCCTCTTGTGACCTCCTCTGTGCCCTTGACGAACCTCGCGAATGGGAGACAGTGCATGTCCGCTGCCCACCTGGCCGGCCTCGGTCCCGCAGCACACCGGACCGCCGAGCCGTCGGCCGACGGCGAGACCACCCCGGGTGACCAGCCCCTGATCCGGCCGGACGGGCCGCCGGTCACCGTCGTCATGGGCACCAGGCCGGAGATCATCAAGCTCTCGCAGGTGTGCCGTCTGCTGGGCCCCCGAGGACGCGTCGTGTTCACCGGCCAGCACTACGACCCGGCGCTGACCCAGGCGTTCTTCGCCGGTTTCCGGATGCCCGCGCCGCACGCCAGGCTGAGCGGCGTCGGCGGCGCCTCGCGCATGGCGCAGATCTCCCGGATGATGGCCGACCTCGGCGAGCGGTTCGCGGCCGAACGCCCCTCGGCGGTCATCGTCCAGGGAGACACCAACACCGTGTGCGCGGCGGCCCAGGCGGCGCACTACTGCGGCATCCCCGTCGTCCACGTCGAGGCGGGACTGCGCTCCTACGACCGGGGCATGCCCGAGGAGATCAACCGGCGGATCGCCGGCGCCGTCGCGGACCTGCACTGCGCGCCGACCGCGCAGGCCGCCCGGAACCTGCTGGCCGAAGGCGTGGACCGGGCGAGCGTCGAGGTCACCGGCAACACCATCGTGGAGGCCACCCGGCTCTCCCTGCCCTCGGTCCGCCGGGCCCGGCGCATCGCCAGGTCCCGGGGCGTCGAGCCCGGCACCTATGTGCTGGCCACCATCCACCGGCCGGAGAACACCGACGACCCCGAACGGCTCGCGGCGATCCTGACCGAGCTGGCGAAGCTCCCCGTCCCCGTCGTCATGCCCATCCACCCGCGCACCAGGGCCGCCGCCGAACGCGCGGGGCTGCGGCACGTGCTGGACCAGATGAAGGCCGTCGAACCGGTGGACCACACCGAGTTCCTGTCCCTGGCGCTGCACGCCCGGCTCCTGGTCTCCGACTCGGGCGGGGTGCAGGAGGAGTGCACCGTCCTGAAGAAGCCCCTCATCGTCGTCCGCAACTCCACCGAACGCCCCGAGGCCTTCGAAGCGGGGTTCGCCCGGCTCGTGCGGCCGGGGCGGGAGATCGGGCGGGTGGCCGACCGGATGCTGGGCGACCCCGACCTGCCCGAGCGGCTCGCGGTGCTGCGGTCCCCCTACGGGGACGGGCGGGCCAGCGAGCGCATCGTGCGGGCGGTGTCCCGCCTGGTGGACGGAGGCGTCTGACATGACCGAACCCCTGGCGTGGCGGGGCGCGGACCACACGACCCAGGTCCTCGACGCCGGTTCCGCCACCCGGATCCCGCAGCAGACGCGTACCGCCCGCCCGGCGGCGCCCCGGCGGTCCCGGCCGACCGTCCTGCACGCGGCGGGTGTGCTGACGGCGCCCCTGATCCTGGCCGTCCTCGCCTGGCAGCGGCGGTGGCTGAGCGACGACGGGCTGATCGTCGTCCGCACGGTCCGTCAGATCCTGGCGGGGAACGGGCCGGTCTTCAACGCCGGGGAACGGGTGGAGGCCGTCACTTCCCCGGTCTGGACGTGGCTGACGGCGGGGGGTGCCTGGGCCAGTGGGGCGGCGCCCGCGTCGGTGGTGGTGTGGGGTGGGCTGGTGCTGGGGCCGGTGGGGCTCGCGCTGGCTTGTGACGGGACGCGGAGAGTGCTGCACCACTCGGGAGGGCGTGCGGGTGGCGGGCATGAGGACGTCGGGCGTGGGGGCGCCGAGAAGGGGGACGCCGTGCGTGCGGCCGCCGGGAACAAGGGCGCCGGCCATGCGGGTGCCCGGAGCGGGGGCGTTGGGAAAGAGGGCGCTGGGAACAGGGGTGCCGGGCGTGCGGGCGCCAGGTATGAGGGCGTCGGGGACAGAAGTGCCGGGCGTGCGGGCTCCGGAAAGGCGAGCGTCGGAAACGCGGTCGCTGGAAAAGAGCGTGCCGCCCCCGTCGTCCTGCCCGCCGGTGCCCTGGTCGTGGCCGTGCTGCCGCCCTTCTGGGACTTCACGACCTCGGGGCTGGAGACCTCGCTGGTCCTGTGCTGGCTGGGGCTGTGCTGGTGGCTGCTGGCGGGGCTGCTCACCGGCCCCGAGCGGGGGCGGCGCGGGCCGGGTGCCGTGCGCCTCGCGGTCGTCCTGGGCCTCGGCCCTCTGGTACGGCCCGAACTCGCCGTCGCGACGGTCTGTTTCCTGGTCGCGGCCTGGACGGTGGCCCGCCCCGCGCGCCGGACGGCACTGCGGCTCGCGGCCTGTGCCGTGGCTCTCCCGGTGGGCTACGAACTGTTCCGCGCGGCGTACTACGGAAAACTGGTGCCCGGTCCGGCGGTCGCCAAGGAGGCGCTGTCCCACGACGTCCCCCGGGGCATCGGTTACGCGCTCGACCTGATGAACACCTACCACCTGTGGTGGGCGGGACCACTGACGGCCCTCGCCCTGATGGTCGGTTCGGCCGGGCAGGAACGCGGATCACGGGAGCGTGTCCTCACGCGCGCGGCCCTCGCCGGGGGCGCGCTGCTGACCGGCTATGTCGTGGTGCTCGGCGGTGACTTCATGCACGGCCGGATGCTGCTGCCCGGCGTGTTCACGCTGCTGCTGCCCGCCATGGTGGTGCCGCTGCCCCGCCCGGGGGTGCCCGCCCGCCGTATCGAGGCGGCCCTCCTCACGGGCCTGGTCGTCTGGGCGTGCCTGTGCGCCGCGGTGCTGCGCCCGCCCTACGGGCACGGGTACGGCCCCGGGGGCGTCACGGACGAGCGGGCGTGGTGGACCCAGGCGGTGGGGGAGGCGCATCCGCTCTCCACGGAATCGTTCCTCCGGGCGCAGCGGAGACACAACGGGGCGCTCTACCACTGGTGGCAGCTCCACACCCGTACCCCGCAGCGCCGGCTCCTGTACGACCGGGACGCCGCGTGGGCCGTCGAGACCGCCCCGCTCACCCCCCGGGTCGCGGCCGGGGTCGCGGCCGTCGGCCGGAACATCGGCGGGCTGGGGGCGCTGGTCCCGCTCGACGGCCTGGTCGTCGACAAGCTGGGCCTGGCCTATCCGCTCGCGGGCCACCTCGTGCGTACCGCGCACGGGCGTCCGGGGCACGAGAAGTCGCTGGCGGCGGAGTGGATCGTCGCGGACTACGCGGCGCCGTCGGCCGTGGCCAGGGGAGTGGACCCCGGCCGGACCGCGGCGGCGCGCCGCACCCTGACGTGCGCCGCGCCCGCCGACCTGCTGGCGGCGGCTCGGGCACCCCTGGACGCGGGGCGCCTGTGGCGCAACGTCACCGGGGCCTGGGCCCGGACCCAGCTGCGTGTTCCGGTGGACCCGAGGGAGGCTGAGCGGAAGTTCTGCGGGCTGGAGGGTTGAGGTGACCGGAACGTATTCGGGGGCCGGGTGGGGCACTCGGGCCGGGGTGGGCTGGGGTGCTGGGCTGAGGTGGGGCTTGGTG
>DATCQX010000862.1:0-3744 GCA_036569285.1 Streptomyces sp. | reverse complement strand
TGGCTCCCCACCTGGCTCGACCGCGCCCTCCCCGACCTCGACGTCGAGGGCAGCAGCCTTACGGCTGCGCCGAAGGGGGAGCGGGAGCCGGAGCGGGTCGCCTGAACCGGCCTGGGGGTCGGGCCGACCGTGAGGGGCGGCCCGGTGTCCGGCACTGCTGCACCAAGGCCTCCTCAACAGCTCGGTGATTCGACACCGACGAGCTGTTCAGGAGGCCTTGTTCACGTACGGGCGGGCAGGTCCCGCCGGGTCTCGCCGGGAATGTGCCAGACATAGCCGAACCTGTCGTGCGAAGGACGACCGGAGCCCGGGGTCGCCGCCGACGAGCGCCACACGGGCCCACGAACCGTCGGAGCTCTGCATCTGGAGCGCCACAGCTCCCGCCTCATCGAGGTGTCGGACGCCCTCTGCCTCCGGCGGACGGAAGGCGAGCAGCGAGTGGAAGGCGTGGTGGCCGCGTACGTCCTCGGCTGTGACGGTCGAAGGCCGGGGCCCCGCCTCCACGGCACGCTCTGGCCGCTTCGGTGTCGCGTACGTCTCGGCCTCGGTACGTGCCGCCATGAAGCGCTCCGCGTTCAGCGTGAAATGCCCGAGGCTCGGCCCCGCTCGTCGACCTCCAGGCGGACGATTCCACCCTCGCCCCCCAACCCGACATCGGCGATCAGGATCGTGTCGGGGGCGAACGCGGTCACCAGCGTCCGGTCCCGGTAGACGGCGCCGAGGTCGTCGTCCGTACCCGCGCCGCTCGCGCCATACGGTGATGCCCCTGCCGTCGGCCTCTTGCGCGAACCAGATGGTGCTTCAGTAAGTGAAGTGGCACCCGCGAGCACTCCTCGCTCCCGCCGCGCCACTGCTACGTTCACGCGTATGACGCTCTCGGTCTCCACAGGGCAGGCTGTCGATCTACGGGTGCAGCCGGTTGATGAGGTTCTTGATCGTTTCGAGCGGTCTCTGGGGGTGCGCTTGCTCCCGGACACGCTGGTGCGTAAGCGTCGTTCGCTCGGGGCGAGGACGGATCAGGAGACGTGGGTACGGATCGAGCGGCGCCCGATCGAGAAGATCCCTGACCAAGGCTGGAACGGCACGGAAACCGCTGCACGTCTGAGAGGCGTTGCCCAGCCGGCATGGCACGGATGTGTGGTCTGGCGGGACTCGGCCGGGCAGGCGATGTGGCGGGCCGACGAGACGGACCTCCTGCCGGGGGCTCCCGTCGGGAGCGCCATCTTGAGTAAGGCCCCTGAGCTGCCGGACCGTTGGTGGACTGCGTTGAACGCCTCGTTGGACGCGCTGGCTTCCCAGAGCACAGGACGTGTCGCCACGCCGGACACCGACACCATCACCCAGGCCCTCGTCACCGAGTCCGTCCGCAGTGCCGTCTCGGGCGACTTCGACACGACCGTGGAGCGATGGGTGCCGGCTCACGCGGATCTGAACTGGGCGAACATGACCGCTCCGGCGTTCAGCCTCTTCGACTGGGAGGACTGGGGCAATGCACCGCTGGGGCTGGACTCGGCCTCGTTGTGGGCGAGTTCCCTTGCCGTCCCGGCTCTGGCCGAGCGGGTACGGAGCGAACGCCGGTCAGACTTCGAGAGCCGGGACGGCAAGGTGATGACACTGTTCGTCTGCTCGAAGATCCTCGGGCCGTACGCGCACCCGGAGGACCCTCGGCTGGAACCCGCCCGGCGGATGGCCGAGCGGGTCATCGAGGAGCTTCAGGCGGGCTGAGGAGACGGTGGTACTCCTGGACCATCCGCTCGTCGACCTCGACCGCCAAGGCGCCGACGAGTTCCCCCAGGTGGGCCGGTTCATCGGTACCGACGGCGACCGCGCCGACCCTGGGAAGGCGATAGGCGACCCTGAACGCCGCCTGTATGCGGGAGAGTTGGCCTCCAGTTCGGATGAAGACACATGGGTCGATCCTGTCCCACACGGATGTGCTGGTGCTGCCTCCGAAGGGACTCATCCCCCACATCCCGCCGCTGTCCACACCCCACACCTCGGCAAGAGCGTCTGCGGCAGCCAGCGTCCCGGCTCCGACAAGCAGACCGGCACGGACCATCAGTACCGCCGGCTTCGGTGCAGTCCCATCGATCAGACTCACCAGCGGCGACGGGTCCCAGGACGCGACACCCCAGGACGCGCACAGTCCCTTCTCCACGGCGGAGTCGAGGGTGGTGCACGCCTGTACCAGCGTGTCCCGGTCGCGCGCGGTGGCCTCGCGGAGCGACTGCTCCGGGTTGTGCAGGAACACCACATCCGGCTCCCGTCCGAGGTCTGCTACCGCCCGCTCCACGGCCGTGTGAAGGCGCTCGGGGTCCAGGGAATGTTCCGCACCGTCCGGCCCCGGGAAATAGCCGACCTTGGTGGAGAGAGCGAACTTGGGCAGCAGGTCACCGGCTGTTCGCGCCAGGACCTCGTGCGAGCGGAAGCCGAGGTAGTTGCTGCTGGTGTCGAGGGCGGTGAAACCAAGGTCCAACGCCCCGGTCAGCAGACGGCGTTCGTGACGAGACCTGTGTAGCCCGAGGACAACTCGGGGGTCAGCACCGCGCACAGCTCCTCCTCCACCAGGATCTCGGCGACCTCGGACACTTCGGCCCCGATGACGGCCTCGGCCCGCTCCAGCGCGACCGGCTCGCCACTGAGCAGCAGGCGCAGGGCGGGCAGTGCCTTGGCGGTGAAGGTGAGCTCCTTCCCGGCGGACACGACATCGACGGCCTCCCCCTGTTCCTGGACAAGGGGAGGGAAGTGGGTGGTGCACACCACGGCGTCGAGCGGCCCGAGGATGTCGAGGAACGGCACGTGCCGGGGCAGCGTCGTCTCCTGCTCGTACGCGGCCAGGAAGTCGGCCGGGGAGCGTTCGCCGACGAGGCGGACGGCGGCCTCGGTCAAAGCTTCGGTGTCGGTGCCGGGTCGGCGGTCGAGGTCGTGGCGGAAGATCTCGTGTTCGCGGCACCAGTCGCCCAGCCACGTGAGCCAGCTCGCCCCCGTGCGTTTGGTGATGCCGAAGGTGACGTGGAGGCTCTGGCCGGAGCCACTTCCGGTCCGGGTCGCCTGGTGCCAGTGGCCCCGGGGGATGTGCATGACGTCGCCGGTCCGCAGGGTGCCGGACCAGATGATCTCGTCACTCGGAACGTTGTTGGGGTCCGTGTCCCGGTACATGGGGACGTTGCGGGAGGTCGCGCGCACCTCCCACTCCTTCTCGCCCGCGAGCTGGACGATGACGACGTCGTGGTCGTCCCAGTGCAGGGGGAAGCCGGCGGCGTCGTTCGTCGTCAGGTAGGCATTGACCTGGACTCGCTCTCGGGACCACCACTGCAGGGCTCGGCAGGCGACCTCCATCGTCGGATCGAAGACGTTGGCCTGGTCCATGATCACGGTCGCGCCTTCCCCCAGGAGCCTGCCCAGGCCACGCATGTTGACCATGGAGATGCTCTGACCCCGAGGGCTCACGCTGTCTGTGTAGTAGATGGCCGGGTGCACCTCCTCGCCCCTCTGGAAGCACCGGAACTGTGGGCGGTTCAGACTCCTGCGCATCGCGATGTCGAGGAGGCGGTTCGGAGTCATGACGCGGGAGACGAGTGCGGGGTCCTCCATGCTTCCGCGTACGAAGCCCTTGCCCAGTTCTTCGGGGCCGCTCCACCCAAGCGCTGTTTCGATGGCGCTGACCAACTGATGTTCCACCGCTGTGTCCTCCATGGGTTCGACCACGTGATCCGGACACGGCGGGGACCAGCACAACCGACC
>DATCQX010000861.1:0-5912 GCA_036569285.1 Streptomyces sp. | reverse complement strand
GGGCGACCGAAACCGACCTGAGCCGTGCACGTGACGAGGGGGACGACTTCCTCGTCGAGGTGGAGCAGGCGGAACTCGACGATCTGCGGCGGCTCGCCGCGGAGCACGGTGTCGAGGTCGGCGCGTAGCTCTGCCGCCCTGTGTGAGAGGACTGCGTAGTCCGGCCTGAGAGGTTCTTCTCGGGCCGACGGCGAGAGCCCCCGGCGAATCCAGCGCCGGGGGCTCTTGTCGTTCACAGGAAGCCCCGTGGGGGCCATGTGAGGGTCCGTCAGGGGGAGGTCAGTCCCGCCAGGCGCCGAGGTCCTCCAGGAGCCCCTGGAGGGGGGTGAAGACGCCGGGGGGAGCCGCGATCGTCAGCTCCGTCGAGAGGGGGGTGTCCTTGCGGCCGCCCGTGAGCGCGCCCGCCTCCCTCGCGATGAGGTCGCCGGCCGCGTAGTCCCAGGGGTTCAGGCCGCGTTCGTAGTAGCCGTCCAGACGGCCCGCCGCGACGTCGCACAGGTCGATGGCGGCCGAGCCGCCCCGGCGGATGTCGCGGACCTGGGGGATCAGGGCGGCGGCCACGGCCGCCTGGGAGGTGCGGCGTTCGGTGGTGTAGCCGAAGCCGGTGGAGATCAGGGCCCGCTCCAGCGGGGGCGCTTCACGGACCGTCAGCGGACGGGGTTCCTCCCCGTCGGCCGTGATCCAGGCGCCCCTGCCGCGCACCGCCTCGTACGTCTCGCCCCGCAGCGGCGCGTACACCACTCCGACGACCGTCTCGCCGTCCTGCTGGGCGGCGATGGAGACGGCCCAACTGGGGAGGCCGTAAAGGTAGTTGACGGTGCCGTCGAGGGGGTCGATGATCCAGCGCACCCCGGAGGTGCCGGCCGCGGAGGCGCCTTCCTCGCCCAGGAAGCCGTCGTCGGGACGGTGGTCGCCGATCAGGCCGGTGATGAGTTTCTCGGCCGCGATGTCCATCTCGGTGACGACGTCGACGGCGCTCGACTTGGTGTGGGCGACCGTGAGGTCGGTGGGGCGGCCGTCGCGCAGGAGGGCGCCCGCGCGGGCGGCGGCTTCCCGGGCCAGGCCGAGGAGTTCGTCGTACAGGGGCGGGCCGGAGTGAGGCTCGTCGGTCATGGGGCTCCTCACGCGTAGGGGCTGTCGGCGCCCGCGGCGGCGGGCTTGGGGGCGCGGGCGGGGCAGCAGCCGACGGGGCAGAGGTTCGCGGTCGCGCCGAGGGTGCCGAGGGCGCAGGGGGTGACCTCGCGGCCGGACTCGGTGGCCGCGCGCTCCAGGACGAGGTCGCGGACGGCGGCGGCGAAGCGCGGGTCGGCGCCGACGGTGGCCGAGCGGCGCATGGGCAGGCCCAGTTCCTCCGCCTTGGCCTTGGCCTCGGTGTCGAGGTCGTAGAGGACCTCCATGTGGTCGGAGACGAAACCGATGGGAGCGATGATCACCGCGGGGGTGCCCGCGGCGTGCAGGGTCTCCAGGTGGTCGCAGATGTCGGGTTCGAGCCACGGGATGTGCGGGGCGCCGGACCGGGACTGGTAGACGAGCTGCCAGGGGTGGTCGATCCCGGTGCGCTCGCGGACGGCGTCGGCGATCAGCTGGGCCGTCTCCAGGTGCTGCTCGACGTACGCGCCGCCGTCGCCGTGCGCCTCGACGGGGCCGGAGGTGTCGGCGGAGGCGGTGGGGATGGAGTGGGTCGAGAAAGCGATGTGGGCGCCCGCGCGCACGTCCGCCGGGAGGTCGGCGAGGGACTCCACGATGCCGTCGACCATGGGGGCCACGAAGCCGGGGTGGTTGAAGTAGTGGCGCAGCTTGTCGACCTTCGGGAGGTCGAGGCCCTCGGCCTCCAGGGCGGCCAGCGAGTCGGCGAGGTTCTCGCGGTACTGGCGGCAGCCCGAGTAGGAGGCGTAGGCGCTGGTGGCCAGCACGAGGACGCGGCGGTGACCGTCGGCGACGATCTCGCGCAGGGTGTCCGTCAGGTACGGGGCCCAGTTGCGGTTGCCCCAGTAGATCGGCAGGTCCAGGCCGTGCTCGGCGAAGTCCTTGCGCAGGGCGTCCAGCAGGGCGCGGTTCTGGTCGTTGATCGGGCTGACCCCGCCGAAGAGGAAGTAGTGCTGCCCGACTTCCTTCAGGCGTTCGGTGGGGATGCCTCGCCCACGTGTCACGTTCTCCAGGAACGGGACCACGTCGTCCGGGCCTTCGGGGCCGCCGAAGGACAGCAGGAGCAGGGCGTCGTAGGGGGTGGCATCGAGCGCGTCTGACATGGGTCGATCCTGCCACCCGGCACTGACAACCGGGAAACGGCGGGGTGTCCTGCCGGGGTTCCCCGGGCCGCGAAAACGTGGTGCGTCCGGATGAGCTGGGCCGTAAGCTGTATCGGCCACGTTGGCACCTTACGGATCCCCGGGGACGGGGTCCGTCCCGCAGAGCCGCCACCACCCGCACCCCGCCGAGCCGCCGGCCGGGGGCGGCCTTCGTCCTACCGGAGATCGCCTTGGGCAGCCCCTATCGCGCACTGTTCGCCGCACCCGGCACGAAGGGCTTCGCGGCCGCGGGGTTCGTCGGGCGGATGCCGCTGTCGATGATGGGCATCGGCGTCGTCACGATGATCTCCCAGCTGACCGGCCGGTACGGCCTCGCGGGCGCCCTGTCGGCGACCATCGCGCTGTCCGCCGCGCTGGTCGGGCCGCAGATCTCGCGGCTGGTCGACCAGCACGGCCAGCGCCGGGTGCTGCGTCCGGCGACGCTGGTCGCGCTGGCCGCGGCGGCCGGGATGCTGGTGGCGGCGCACTGGTCGTGGCCGGACTGGGCGCTGTTCGTGTGCGCGGCGGGCATCGGGACGGTGCCGAGCCTCGGGGCGATGGTCCGCGCGCGGTGGGCCGCCCTGTACCGGGGGACGCCGCAGCTGCACACGGCGTACTCGTTCGAGTCGGTCGTCGACGAGGTGTGCTTCATCTTCGGGCCGATCATCTCGATCGGTCTGTCGACGGCATGGTTCCCGGAGGCGGGGCCGCTGCTGGCGGCGTGCTTCCTCGCGGTGGGTGTCTTCTGGCTGACGGCCCAGCGGGCCACCGAGCCGAAGCCGCACCCGCGCGAGCGCCGCGGTTCCGGTTCGGCGCTGCGCTCACGCGGCCTCCAGGTGCTGGTGGCGACGTTCGTGGCGACGGGAGCGATCTTCGGTGTGGTGGACGTGGTGACCGTCGCGTTCGCCGACGAGCGAGGCCACAAGGCCGCGGCGAGCCTGGTCCTCGCGGTGTACGCGGCCGGTTCGTGCGTAGCGGGGCTGGTGTTCGGCCTGATGCGCTTCTCCGGGCCCCCTCGACGGCGCTGGCTGCTGGGCGTGTTGGGGATGGCCGTGAGTATGATCCCCCTCCTACTGGTCGGAAACTTGCCGTTCCTGGCCGTGGCGCTCTTCGTAGCGGGTCTGTCCATCGCTCCCACGATGATCACGACGATGTCCCTCATCGAAGAGCACGTACCACGCACGCAGCTCACCGAGGGCATGACCTGGATCAGCACCGGGCTCGCGGTGGGCGTCGCGCTGGGTTCCTCGGTGGCCGGCTGGGTGATCGACGCCGCCGGGGCGCGGGCGGGGTACGGGGTTTCGGCGGTGTCCGGAGCCGTCGCGGTCGTCGTCGGTTTCCTGGGGTACCGCCGGCTCAGCAAGCCGGCTACGGGTCGGGGAGGCACCGTTGAGCAGCACAGCGAGCGGGAAGAGCGGCACGTGGCGTAACTGGGGCGGGAACGTCGTCGCCCGTCCCGCGCGGGAGGTCGAGCCGGCTTCCGTGGAGGAGCTGGCCGCCGCCGTACGGCAGGCCGCCGAGGACGGTCTGACGGTGAAGGCCGTCGGTACGGGGCATTCCTTCACGTCGATCGCGGCGACCGACGGTGTGTTGATCCGCCCTCAACTGTTGACCGGTATCCGCAACATCGACCGCGACGCCATGACGGTCACGGTCGAGGCGGGCACACCGCTCAAGAGACTCAACATGGCCCTCGCGCGCGAGGGCCTGTCGCTCGCCAACATGGGCGACATCATGGAGCAGACCGTCTCCGGCGCCGCGTCGACCGGCACGCACGGCACGGGCCGGGAGTCCGCCTCGATCGCCGCGCAGATCACGGGACTCGAGCTGGTGACGGCGGACGGTTCGGTCCTCACCTGCTCCGAGAAGGAGAACCCCGAGGTCTTCGCCGCCGCGCGCATAGGCCTGGGCGCCCTCGGCATCGTCACGGCGATCACGTTCGCCATGGAGCCGCTCTTCCTGCTGACCGCGCGGGAGGAGCCGATGCCGTTCGAGAAGGTGCTCGCCGAGTTCGACGAACTGTGGGCCGAGAACGAGCACTTCGAGTTCTACTGGTTCCCGCACACCGGTTCCACCAACACCAAGCGCAACAACCGCAGCGCGGGCCCGCGCCGTCCGGTGGGCCGGGTGAAGGGCTGGGTCGAGGACGAGCTGCTGTCCAACGGCGTCTTCCAGGTGGCCCAGTGGGTCGGCCGGGCGGCCCCCGCGACGGTCCCCGCGATCGCCCAGGTCTCCAGCAAGGCGCTCTCCGCGCGGACGTACACCGACATCCCGTTCAAGGTGTTCACCTCGCCGCGCCGGGTGCGGTTCGTGGAGATGGAGTACGCGGTTCCCCGCGAGGCGGTGACCGAGGTGCTGCGCGAGCTGAAGTCGGTCGTGGACCGTTCGGGGCTGCGGATCAGCTTCCCCGTGGAGGTGCGGACCGCTCCCGCCGACGACATCACGCTGTCCACGGCGTCCGGCCGCGACAGCGCGTACGTCGCCGTCCACATGGTCCGGGGCACGGCCTACCAGGCGTACTTCACGGCCGCCGAGCGCATTTTCACGGCGCACGAGGGGCGCCCGCACTGGGGCAAGGTGCACACCAGGGACGCGGACTACTTCGCGCGCGTGTACCCGCGTTTCGGGGAGTTCACCGCGCTGCGGGACCGGCTGGATCCGGACCGGCTGTTCCAGAACGACTATCTGCGGCGGGTTCTGGGGCAGTAGCGGACGGGCTCGGCGCGGGCGTCGCCTCACCGGCGCCCGCGGTCGGCGAGGGGGTGGCGCCCGGTGCCGTGCCCGCCTCCGGAGCCGACGGTGCGGGGGTCGCCTCGTGGCCGGAGGACTCCGGAGAGGCCGAGGGGGCGGTGGCGTCGCGGGAGGGGATGCCCTTGGGGGCGTCCTTCGGCGCCGAGGGGGAGTTCCCGGACGGCCGGCTCCGGCCGGAGACCGCGTCGCTGACGGTCGTTCCCCCGCCGCCGCTGAAGCTGCTGCCGGACGCCAGTTCGTAGGCGGTGATGCCGGTCATCGTGACGCCGAAGACGAGGACGGCCGCGACGACGGACCACCGCAGCCCTCTCCCCCGCGCGCGGTGCACCGTCCCCGCCGAGTACTCGCCCGGCGCCGGGGCCCGCTCCGCGGCGGACGGCGCCGTCGCCTCGCGCAGTTGCTCGCCGGTGCGCTTGAAGAAGTGCTGGAAGAGCGAGCCGCCACAGGTCGCGATCACGCTGACGACACCGGCCCCCAGGATCGTGCCGTACACGCCGAAGGACGAGGCGAGTTTGGCGGCGAGCACCGCGGCCAACGCGCTTCCCGCGACCTGCGGAACACTGAGATCGGGCCTTTCACGCATGCCGGTGCCCAGCCTCGCTTTCCCTTACTTGATCAATGATTGATCGCTTATCCACTCAAGAAGGGGACGTCAGGGCGAAACCGATAGTTCCGATTCCGGATGATCCGTGAAGTACGCCACGTTCAAGATCCCGGAAACAGGGGGAAGCACGGCCAAGTCGCACCTCTTGCGAGAAGTTGAGGGGCGCGGCAATCCACGCACGTGGCCCAAATGGAGTACTGTTGCGAGCCCTGGGCCCGGCCTCCCTACAGGGTGTCCGGGGCCTTGCTGGACCGCCAGGAGGGGAACCA
>DATCQX010000860.1:0-5602 GCA_036569285.1 Streptomyces sp. | reverse complement strand
GACCGAGGACCAGGTCGCGATCCGGCCCGCCGGGGTCTTCGCCCGCCGGCTGGTCCAGGCTCCTGCCGTGGAGAGTGCGAGGGAACGCTGGCAGCCGTCGTCCGGCACCGTGCTCGTCACCGGTGGCACCGGCGGACTGGGCCGGCAGACCGCGCGCTGGCTGGCCGGGGCAGGCGCCGAGCGGCTGGTGCTGCTCAGCCGGCGAGGCCCCGACGCCGACGGAGTGGCCGAACTTCTCAGTGAGCTGGAGGAGTTGGGCAGCCGAGCCGGAGCGGTGGCGTGCGATGTGGCCGACCGCGACGAACTGGCGCGCCTGATCTCCGAGTTGGCGGACGAGGGCACCCCGGTGCGTGGGGTCGTGCACACCGCGGGCATCAGCCACCTCACCGCCCTGACGGACATCGGTACGGCGGAGTTCGCCGACGTCTACCGGGCCAAGACAGTGGGCGCGCGCAACCTGCACGAGCTGCTGGGCGACTCGCTGGAGATGTTCGTGGCCTTCTCCACCGTCGCCGCGGTCTGGGGCAGTGGCGGACAGAGCGCCTACGCCGCCGCCAACGCGGAGGTGGACGCGCTGATGGAGTACCGCAGGGCCGCCGGGCTCGCCGCGACCTCGGTCGCCTGGGGGGCCTGGGCGGAGGTGGGCATGGCGACCACGGACGGGGTGGCGGAGCAGCTCGCCCTGCGCGGTCTCCACGCCATGCCGCCGCACCTCGCCATCGCGGCGATGCGCGACTCGCTGGTCGCCGGGGACACCTGCGTCACCGTCTCCGACATGGACTGGACGCGGTTCGCCCCGTCGTTCTCGGTGGCCCGTGCCACCCGGCTGCTGGACGAACTGCCCGCAGCGCGCAAGGCGTTGGCAGGCGACGAACCGGCCGCGCAGACCTCCGGGCAGTCGCTGCCGGCCAGGCTGGCAGGGCTCGCGGCGGACGCCCGTGCGGACGCCCTGCTGGACGCGGTACGCCGCGAAGTCGCCACCGTGCTCGGGCACACCGGGCCGGAGGCGGTCGAACCGGACCGGCCGTTCCTGGAGCTGGGCTTCGACTCACTGACCGCGATCCAGTTGCGCAACGCGCTCGGCACCGCCACCGGACTGAAACTCCCCACCTCGCTGGTGTTCGACCACGCGACCCCCGCCAAGCTCGCCGACTTCCTCGGCGCGGAACTCGCGCTGCTGGCGGCGCCGCAGGCGGCCGAAGAGGCGCCGGCACCGGATCTGCTCGTCTCCATCTTCGCGAGCAGTTACGCCCAGGGCCGGTCGGAGGAGGCGTTCGGCCTGCTGCGGCAGGCGGCCCGGCTGCTCCCGAAGTCCTCGGAACCGGCCCTGCTCGCCGACCACACGGAGCCGGTCCGGCTGGCCACGGGTGCGGCGACGGCGCACCTGTTCTGCCTGCCCTCCCATGTCCCGGTGGCCGGACCGCACCAGTTCGCGCGGCTCGCGGCGTCGTTCCGGGGGCTGCGGGACGTCACCGCCCTGGGGCTGCCCGGCTACCGGGCCGGCCAGATCCTCCCGGAGAGCGCCGGGATCCTGCTGGAAGCGCAGGCGGAGCGCATCAGGCGGCAGACGGAGGGTGCCCCCTTCGTGCTGCTCGGCATGTCCTCGGGCGGGTATCTGGCCCATGCCCTGGCCCGGCACATGGAGGACGCGGGCGACGCGCCGGCGGCCGTCGTGCTCATCGACCCGTACGCGCCGGACGACGCAGCGCTCCAGAACATCACGGACTCCCTGCTGTCCGGCATCTACGAGGAGCGGAACGAGGGATACGTGTCCATGGACGGACTCCGGCTGAGCGCGTCCTCCTGGTACGGCGACCTGCTGCTCGATCTGGAGCAGCGGGAGGTCACCGCGCCGACGCTCCTGGTCCGCGCCTGCGACCCGATGCCCGGGATCGACCCGGACCGGGGCGTCGACTTCTGGCGGACCTCCTGGCAGTGGGCGCGGACGGTCGTGGATGTCCCCGGCGACCATTTCACGATGATGGAGGGCCACGCGGATTCCACGGCCCGGGCGGTCGCCGACTGGCTCGACGCGCGGCTCGGCGCCGGTCTCGCGGACGGCGAAGACTAGAAGTCCTGCTAGGCCCGCTGTGTTAGTGAATTCAGCGGGCCGGGCGGTCGTACATGATGAATTCTAGGACGTATCTTCCCCTGGGCGGTGTGGTGAATGGACGATGTGTACGAGGCAGTGATCAATGGCGCCTCTTCCGAAGAGCTGGCGCGGTTGAATCCGCCGAGTGAATATCTCGCCGCTTATCTGCGGGCCGAGGACACCGAAATGTTCGCCGGGGTCCAGGACAAGGACGTCCGGAAGTCCCTGCACGTCGGCCGGGTGCCCATGCCGGAGCTGGCGCCGGACGAGGTGCTGGTCGCCGTCATGGCGAGTTCGATCAACTACAACACCGTGTGGTCGGCGATGTTCGAGCCGCTCCCCACGTTCGGCTTCCTGCGCCGCTTCGGCCGCCAGGGCGGCTACGCGGCCCGCCACGACCTGCCCCACCACGTCGTCGGTTCCGACGGCGCCGGTGTGGTCGTGAAGGCGGGCGCCGGGGTGCGGCACTGGCGGGCCGGCGACCACGTGGTGATCAGCCCGGCGTACGTCGACGACCAGGAACCGGCGACCCACGGCGACGGCATGATGGGCTCCAACCTGCTCGCCTGGGGCTTCGAGACGAACTTCGGCGGGCTCGCCCACTACGCCGTGGTGCGGGCCAGCCAGCTGCTGCCCAAGCCGGGGCATCTCACCTGGGAGGAGGCCGCGGCCAACACGCTGTGCGCCGGTACGGCGTACCGCATGCTCATCAGCGAGCGCGGCGCTCGCATCAAGGTGGGCGACGTCGTGCTGATCTGGGGGGCGACCGGCGGACTCGGCGGATACGCCGTACAGCTGGTGCGCAGGGCCGGCGGTATCCCGGTCGGCGTCGTCAGCTCCCCGGAGAAGGCCGAGGTGCTGCGCCGGCTCGGCTGCGAGGTGGTCATCGACCGCAACGAGATCGGGATGGGCGGCGGCGGGCCGGCCTCCCCCCAGGAGACGATCGAGATCGGCAAACGGCTCGGCAGCCTCATCCGCAAGGAGGTCGGCGAGGATCCGCACGTCGCCTTCGACTACATCGGCCGCGCCACCTTCGGCGTCTCCGTCTTCGTCGTCCGCCGCGGGGGCACGGTCGTCACCTGCGGTTCCAGCACCGGCTACCAGCACCAGTTCGACAACCGGTACCTGTGGATGAACCTCAAGCGGATCGTCGGCAGCCACATCGCCAATCTCCAGGAGAAGGCCGAGTGCAACCGGCTCTTCGAACTCGGATATCTGACCCCGATGCTTTCGGAGACGTATTCCCTGGAAAATGTCGCGGAAGCGGCGCGGCTGGTGCAGAAGAACGAACACATCGGAAAAGTCGGTGTTCTTTGTATGGCTCCGGAGACAGGGCTCGGTGTCACGGATCCGGTCATGCGGGAGAAAATCGGTGAGGACCGGCTGAAGCTGGTCTGAGAGGGGTGCGGGCTGTCGTGGCAGAAACATCGATCGGAATACTGGAAACCGGTGGCTATGTGCCGGAGGCCGCGATCTCCAGCGAAGAAGTGGCGAAGAAGGTGGCCGTCACCGACTCCTGGCTGACGGACGAGTGGATCACCCGCAAGACCCGGATCGTCTCCCGCCGCTACGCGGCGCCGGGCGAGGCCACGTCGGACCTGGCGGCGAGGGCGGCGGAGCAGGCGCTGGAGCGGTCCGGGCTCGCCGCGTCCGACCTGGACTACCTGATCGTGTCGACGTCGACCGGTGACGCGCCGCAGCCGCCGACCGCGCACCTCGTCCAGAAGGAGATCGAGGCGTACCGCGCGGCCTGTCTCGACATCAACGTGGTGTGCAGCGGTTTCGTGTACGCCCTGGCGCTGGCCCAGGGGTTGGTGGCCCAGCGTCCGGGCAGCCACGCCCTGGTCGTCGCCGCCGAGGTCTACTCGCGGTTCGTCGACTTCACCGACCGCCGCACAGCCGTCCTCATGGGTGACGGGGCGGGCGCGGCCGTCGTGGGGCAGGTGCCCGAGGGGCGCGGCTTCCTGGGGTTCGAACTGGTCGGACGCGGCGACGCGCACGGGCTGATCCGGGTCGAGGCGGGCGGCAGCCGGATCCCGGCGTCCGCCGAGACCGTCGCGAACGGCGGCCACTTCCTCAGGATGGAGGGCCGCGACGTACGGGACTTCGTGAACGAGAACCTTCCGCCGGCCGTCCGTACGCTGACCGACGCGCACGGCCTGACCCTGGGGGACGTCCAGCACTTCGTGCCGCACCAGCCCAACGGCGTGATGCTGGACGAACTCGTCGAGCACACCGGCCTGGAGAAGGCCCACAGCCACCGCACTGTGGAGCAGTACGGCAACATGGGCAGCGCCTCGGTCGCGTACACCCTGCACGACGCCAACCTGCGCGGCCACCTGGGTGAGGGCGACCTGGTCCTGCTGGCCGGCTTCGGCGGCGGCATGTCCATCGGCGCCGGACTGCTGCGGTGGGGAGGGGCGCGATGACCCCGCACAAGGACGACGGCATCAGCAGGGTCGGAGTGGTGGGCGGCGGCACCATGGGTGTCGGCGTCGCCGAGGTCTGTGCGCGGGCGGAGCTCGACGTACGCGTCGCCGTCTCGGGTGCCGCCTCCGCCGCCCGGGCCCGGGGCAGGCTGACCGCGTCGCTCGACCGCGCCCTGCGCAAGGAACGGATCACCGAACGGCAGCGTGAACAGATCCTGGGACGCGTGGAGTTCACCACGGACCGGGTCGAACTGGCGGACCGTCACCTGGTCGTCGAGTGCATCGTGGAGGACGAACCGGCGAAGCTGTCCCTGTTCGCCGAACTCGACAAGATCGTCGAGGACCCGGAGGCGATCCTCGCCTCGAACACCTCGTCCCTGCCCATCATGCGGCTGGCCCGTACCACCGGCCGGGCCGGTCACGTCATCGGCATGCACTTCTTCAACCCGGCGCCCGACCTGCCGCTCGTCGAACTGGTCGGTTCCCTCCTGACGGAGGAGCGCACGATGACGCGGGCCCGGACGTTCACCGCGGACGTCCTCGGCAAGTCGACGATCGTCTCCCCGGACCGCACCGGTTTCGTGGTGAACTCCCTGCTCATCCCCTACCTCGTGAGCGCCGTCCGCATGCTCGAATCGGGGTTCGCCACCGCCGAGGCGATCGACCTCGGCATGGTCGCGGGCTGCGCCCACCCGCTGGGCCCGCTGCGGCTGGCCGACCTGATCGGCCTCGACGTCGTCGCGTCCGTCGCGGGCGCGCTGTACGAGGAGTACAAGGAACCCCTGTTCGCGCCCCCGCCGCTCCTGAGCAGGATGGTGGAGGGCGGCCTGCTGGGCCGCAAGACGGGGCAGGGCTTCTACACGTACCGGTGACCCGGCGCGCGTGCCGTTTTCCGCTCGCTTTGGGACCCCCCGATTTGGGTGGCGAACCGGCGGGGTGGTTGGCTTGTCCTGACCCCGATAAACAGGCCCTGGAGGAACACATGGCGCAGGTCGAGGCCACCACCGAGCGCGTCGTCGCGGCGGACCCGGAGACGGTGTTCGACACCCTCGCCGACTACAGCGGCCCCCGCGCGAAGCTG
>DATCQX010000859.1:0-3835 GCA_036569285.1 Streptomyces sp. | reverse complement strand
TCGGTACGGTGATGTCCCGGCTGCACCGGGGCCGGCGCCAACTGCGCGGCATGCTGGAGGACTACGCCCGTGAGCGCGGGCTCGTCCCGGCCGGCGCGGGGGAGTCGAACGAAGCGAAAGGCTCGGGTTCATGAGCTGCGGGGAACACCACGAGACGGACTGCTCCGAGGTGCTCGACCATCTCTACGAGTTCCTCGACAGCGAGATGCCGGACGTGGACCGGGACAAGTTCAAGCAGCACTTCATGGAGTGCTCGCCGTGCCTGGAGAAGTACGGCCTGGAAGAGGCCGTGAAGAAGCTGGTGAAGCGGTGCTGCGGGCATGACGACGTGCCGACGGACCTGCGCGCCAAGGTGCTCGGCAGGCTCGACCTGATCCGCTCCGGCCAGGCCGTGCCCGATCACGACATCGCCGTGACGCCCCAGGAGACCTGATCCTTCACTCGTACGGAGTACTACCTCTGGTTACTCCGCACGCCCCGTCCGCCCGTCCCTAGGCTTCCCGCCGTGGAGGTCATTCCGGGGCGGGCGCGCGTCTTTGTCGGGGTCGTCGCGGTGGTCGCCGCGCCGCTGTGTCTGCCCGGCACCCGCACCCCCTGGACCGCCGTAGTCCTCCTCGCCCTCGTCCACGCCGTCGGCGAGCGCACCGTCAAGGGCACCTTCCACCCCGTCCTCCTCGCGGCGGCGTTCCTGCTGCCGCCGCCCGCAGCCGCCCTCGTCCCGCTGCCCGGCGCCCTGTGCGCGCAGACGGGCTGGTGGCGCCGGGTGTGGCGGGCCGCTTCCGGGGCCGTCACCGTGTGGTGCGCGGGGTGG
Organism: Streptomyces sp.; assembly: GCA_036569285.1. GTDB lineage: Bacteria > Actinomycetota > Actinomycetes > Streptomycetales > Streptomycetaceae > Streptomyces. Next base: position 3,024 of record DATCQX010000859.1, on the reverse strand, counting down.
ACGCACTGGCGGCTCGGCGGACGTGACGCCGTGGTGGCACCCGAGTTCCCGTACGCGCTGGTGCCCGCCTCCGCCGCCGTCCTCGTCTACTGCGTCGTCCTCACCCTCCTCGACAGCGCCGTCCGCGCGTTCGCCGAGGAGCCGGTGCGGCGGCCGGTGCCGGGGCGGTGCCTCGCGCCGCTCGTCGTGCACGGGCTCGCCGGGCTGATGATGGCCGTCCTGTGGCGCAGCCCCTACGGCCCCGGCGCGGCCCTGCTCGTGCTGCTGCCGATGTGCGTGGCCTGGTGGGTGTTCGCGCAGGTCAACCGGGAGCGGGCCGCCCACAGTGCGACGATCCGGGCGCTCGTGCAGGCCGTCGACATCAAGGACGAGTACACGCGCGGGCACAGTGAACGCGTCGGGCAGGCGTCCGTGATGATCGCCCAGGAGCTGGGGATGGACGAGCGGCGCGTCGAGCTGATCCGGTTCGCGGGGATCCTGCACGACGTGGGCAAACTCGGCGTCCCCACACGGCTGTTGCGCAAGGACGGGCCCCTCACGCCCGAGGAGCGGCGCGTCATCGAGCTGCACCCCGAGTACGGGCACGAGATCACCCGGGGCATCGCCTTCCTCGGCGAGGCCCGCTCGGCGATCCTCCACCACCACGAACGCCTCGACGGCTCCGGCTACCCCTACGGCCTCGCCGGGGACCGCATCCCCGAACCCGCCCGCGTGGTCGCCGTCGCCGACGCCTTCGACGCCATGACGTCCACCCGCTCCTACAGCCGCGCCCGCCCGGTCCCCGTCGCCCTCGCGGAACTCCGCCGCTGCGCGGGCACCCAGTTCGACCCGCGCATGGTCGAGGCGCTGGAACGGGCGCTGGCCCGCTGGGGCTGGCACCCGGTGGTGACGGCGGAGGAGCCGCTGCCGGAGGCCCGCACGCCGCAAGGCGACAAGCAGGGCGTACGGCCGTGACGCCCCGCCCGCTCCGGCTCACCGCCCTCCACGCCGGCGCCGCCCTCGCCGTCGCCGTCTGCGCCTTCCTCACCTGCGTCGACGGCCTGAAGGAGGGCACCACCGTGCTGGCCTTCGGGGCGTTGATCGTCGTGGGGGAGGCGTTGCGGTGGAGTGGGCCGGGGGTGCGGGACATGGCGCCGCTGGGGGCCGCCGGGTCGCTGGCGTACGCGCTCCTCGGGGACGACGCCGGGGCGCCCACCGAGCACGGCACCGCCCAGGTCGTCGCCGTGGTCGCCGTCGCCTCGCTGCTCGGGAACGTCCCGCACATCGCGCGCGGCAGGGGCGGGGCCGCCGATCACCTCGTGCGGCGCGTCCTCACCGCCGGGTTCGCGGCGCTGTGCTTCCAGCCGCTCGCGAACCGGGGCCTCCTCGCGGACGGGCCCGGGTACGCCGTCCTCCTGCTGGCGCTGCTCGTGCTCACCGCGCTGTGCGACGCCGTCGTCGCGGCCGCCCTCCAGCACGCCCGCACCGGCTGGCCGTACGGGCCGCTGCTGCGGGACGAGCTGCGGGCGGTGCCCGGGATCGGGTCGGCGGTGTGCGCGACGGGGGCGGTGACGGCGCTGGCGGTGGCCGTCGTCGGACTGTGGGCGCTGCCGCTGCTCAGCGTGCCGCTGCTGCTGACGCAGGTCGCGCTGCGCCGGTACGCGGCCGTCCGCGCGACCTACCGGCAGACGATCGCCTCCCTCGCGCGGGCCACCGAGATCGCCGGGTACACGCCCCCGGGGCACGCGCACCGGGTCGCCGCGCTCTGTCAGGCCGTCGGCCGTGAACTCGGGCTCACCGAACCGGAGTCGACGGTCCTGGAGTACGCGGCGCTCATGCACGACATCGGCCAGCTCAGCCTCGTCGACCCCGTCCCGGAGGGCGCCACCTCCGGGCTGCCGCCCGAGGAACAGCGCAGGATCGCGCTCCTCGGCGGGGCCGTCGTCCGCCAGACCGGGGCGAGCGCCGAGGTCGCGGCCGTCGTCGAACGGCAGGCGGACCCGGGCGCCGGACAGCCGAGGGCCGCGCGGATCGTCCGCGTCGTCAACGCGTACGAGGAGAAGGCGCGGGCTCTCGGACCGCTCAGCGCGCTGGAGGAACTGCGCCTCGGGACGGGCGGCGAGTACGCGCCCGAGGTCGTCGCCGCGCTGGCCCGGGTCCTGTCGCGTGGCCCGTCTCACCCCGCCCGGCCTTGGGTAACCCATGGGTAGCGAGCGCCCTCACGGCCGTACATGGTTTGATGCGAGGAACAGAGGGTGTACGGGGAAATCGGGCGGGTGGTGATGTGAGGATCTTCGGCAAGGGACGGCACCGGCCCTCCGCCTCCTGGCGGCAGGCCACCGATCGCGCGTTCACGCTGATCGGCGACGGGCGGTACGAGGACGCCGGCGCGCTGCTGACCCGCGCCGCCGACCTGGAGCCCTGGCTGTCGGAGTCCTGGTTCAACCTGGCGCTGCTGCACAAGTTCCGCCACGACTGGGAGCAGGCCAGGGCCGCCGGACTGCGCGCTGTCGCCCTCCTCGACAAGGACACGGGCGCCCCCGACTGGTGGAACGTCGGCATCGCCGCGACCGCCCTCCAGGACTGGCCGCTGGCCCGCCGCGCCTGGCAGGCGTACGGCCTGCACGTCCCCGGCGGCGCGGGCGCGGCCTCCTTGGCCGAGCCCGTCGGCATGGACCTCGGCAGCGCCGCCGTCCGCCTCTCCCCCGAGGGCGAGGCCGAGGTGGTGTGGGGACGGCGGCTCGACCCCGCGCGCATCGAGGTGCTGTCGATCCCGCTGCCCTCCTCCGGGCGCCGCTGGGGCGAGGTCGTCCTGCACGACGGGGTGCCGCACGGCGAGCGGACCACCTCCGCCGGGCACGCCTACCCCGTCTTCGACGAGATCGAGCTGTGGGCACCCTCGCCGGTGCCGACCTGGGTCGTCCTCCTGGAGGCCGCGACCGAGGCCGACCGGGACGCGCTGGAGCAGCTCGCCGCGGACGCCGGGTTCGCCGCGGAGGACTGGTCGTCGTCGGTGCGGCTGCTGTGCCGGATGTGCTCCGAGTC
>DATCQX010000858.1:0-3560 GCA_036569285.1 Streptomyces sp. | reverse complement strand
TGGCCCGGCAGCAGCGTCCCCATGTCCTTGATGCCGAGGTCCCTCTTGATCATGGACTCGCCGAGGTCGCCCAGCGTGGCGCTGGCGGCGACGGCGAGGCCGAGGAGGAGGCCCTGCCACCAGGTGCCGTCGGTGATGACGTACTGCATGAGGAGCGCGCCGGCGGTCATCGCGAAGGCGACCGCGCCGAAGAGCCCCTCTCGGGTCTTGCCGGGGCTGATCCGGGGCGCGAGCTTGTGCTTGCCGAACCGCCAGCCGACGGCGTACGCGCCAGTGTCGCTGACGACCGTCAGCACCAGGAAGACGAGTACGCGCCGGTGCCCGTCCTCGGCGGCGAGCATCATCGCGACGAACGTGGCCAGAAACGGCACGTAGAACGCGGCGAAGACCCCGGCCGTGACGTCCTTGAGGTACCCCTCCGGAGGTTCCGTCATCCGCCAGACCAGCACCGCGAGAGCCGTGAGCGCCATGGCGACCCACGCCCCCTCGGGCCCGCGCACATACCCGGCGACGACCATCGCGGCCCCGCCGACGGCGAGCGGCACCAGCGGCGCCTTGATCTGCTTGCGCTCCTGGAGCCTGCTCGTCAGCTCCCACAGACCGACGACGACGGCGACCGCTATCACCCCGACGAACACGGCCTTGACGATGAACAGCGAGGCGACGATCACCGCCCCGAGCCCGAGCCCGACCCCTATGGCCGCGCCCAGATCCCGCCCCGCGCTCTTCTTCTGCGGCGCGGGCTGCGGCGTCGGCTGCCGCTCGTCGGCCATGGGCTCCGGTTTCTGCGGCACCGCCGCCTGGGGCTGCGCCGACGGGATCTCGTCGCGGAACGAGGGACCACCGCCCGCTGCGGCGGCCCCCCAGTCGTCATCCTGGTCTCCGCCATGAGCGGGTACGTCGGGCACGATGGGCATGGGGCGAGTCTGCTGCGCCTGCGGCGCATCGTACGCGGGACCCGCCGGAGCGCCCCCCCAATACCCGGCCTGTCCGGCCTGCGGCGGCGCCCCCCAGGGAGAGTCGTTCATCAGACTTCGAGCAGCTCCGCTTCTTTGTGCTTGAGCAGCTCGTCCACCTGGGCGACGTACTTCGCGGTCAGGTCGTCGAGTTCCTTCTCGGCGCGGCGGACGTCGTCCTCGCCAGACTCCTTGTCCTTGACGAGCTTGTCGAGGGTGTCCTTGGCCTTGCGGCGCACGGAGCGGATCGACACCCGGGAGTCCTCGGCCTTGCCGCGGGCGACCTTGATGTACTCGCGGCGCCGTTCCTCGGTCAGCTCGGGGAAGTTGACGCGGATGATGTTGCCGTCGTTGCTGGGGTTGACGCCCAGGTCCGAGTCGCGGATCGCCTGCTCGATGTTGCGCAGGGCGGTCTTGTCGAACGGGGTCACGACGGCCATGCGCGGCTCCGGGACGGAGAACGAGGCCAGCTGGTTGATCGGCGTCGGCGCACCGTAGTACTCGGCCACGATCTTGTTGAACATCGCCGGGTGCGCACGCCCGGTGCGGATCGCGGCGAAGTCCTCCTTGGCGACCACGACGGCCTTCTCCATCTTCTCCTCGGCTTCGAGGAGGGTCTCTTCGATCACCACTTGCTCCTGCGTGTCTTGAGTAGGCCCGGCTGCGGTTCCCTGTCGGTGGCGGCGGCCGGCTGCGTCGCGTCTTCTTCCTGCACGGTTCCCGACCGGCAGGACATTGTCCATCCCCCGGTCAGGCCCGGGTGTCCTGGTCACCCACCAGCGTGCCGATCTTCTCACCCTTGACGGCGCGCGCGATATTGCCCTCGGCCAGCAGCTCGAAGACGAGGATCGGCAGCTTGTTGTCGCGGCACAGCGTGATCGCGGTGGCGTCGGCGACCTTGAGGTCGCGGGTGATGACGTCGGCGTAGCCGAGCGCGTCGAACTTCACCGCGTCCGGGTTGGTCTTCGGGTCGGAGTCGTAGACGCCGTCGACGCCGTTCTTGCCCATGAGGAGCGCCTCGGCGTCGATCTCCAGGGCGCGCTGGGCGGCGGTGGTGTCGGTGGAGAAGTACGGCATGCCCATGCCCGCGCCGAAGATGACGACGCGGCCCTTCTCCAGGTGGCGCACGGCACGCAGCGGGATGTAGGGCTCGGCGACCTGTCCCATGGTGATGGCGGTCTGCACCCGGGAGTCGATGCCCTCCTTCTCCAGGAAGTCCTGGAGGGCGAGGCAGTTCATGACGGTGCCGAGCATGCCCATGTAGTCCGAGCGGGCCCGGTCCATGCCGCGGACCTGGAGCTCGGCGCCCCGGAAGAAGTTGCCGCCGCCGATGACGACGGCGATCTGGGCGCCGTCACGGACGACGGCCGCGATCTCCCGGGCGATCTTGTGCACCACGTCGGGGTCCACCCCGAGGCCGCCGCCGCCGGCGAAGGCTTCGCCGGACAGCTTCAGCATGAACCGGCCGCGTACTTTGCCGTCGTCGCTCTTCTGAGTGGTCATGGGTGTTCCCGCCTCTTTCACGTGGTGCACATGCTGCGCATACGAAGAAGGCCACTGCCGGTGGGGTGTGTTCGCAACCCGTGCGCGGCAATGGCCTCCTCGTCAGATCTGCTGTAGTCCGTGACGTGCGTCCGACCCTATAGCGGCCGGGCGCCTGCCGTGGTACGGACTCAGATGCCGACCTTGATACGCGTGAAGCGCTTCAGGGTGACACCGGCCTCGTCCAGGACCTTCTGGACGGACTTCTTGTTGTCCAGCGCGTAGGGCTGGCCGAGCAGCGTGGCGTCCTTGAAGAAGCCGTTCACGCGACCCTCGACGATCTTGGCGATCGCGGCCTCGGGCTTGCCCTCGGCGCGGGTGGTCTCCTCGGCGATACGACGCTCCGACTCGACGATCTCGGCCGGGACGTCCTCCTTGGTGAGGTACTTCGGCGCGAAGGCGGCGATGTGCTGGGCGACGCCCTTGGCGACCTCGGCGTTCGGCTTGTCCAGCTCGACGAGGACACCGATCTGCGGGGGCAGGTCGGGCATCGTGCGGTGCATGTACGCGAGGACGAAGCCGTCGTTGTACTGCGCGAAGCGGTCGAGGACGATCTTCTCGCCGAGGTTGGCGTTGGCCTCGTCGACGAACGCCTGGACGGTCTTGCCGGCCTCGATCTCGGAGGAGAGGAGGGTGGCGAGGTCGGCCGGGGAGGTGGCGACGACGTGCTCGGCGATCTGCTGGGCGACGGCCTGGAACTTCTCGCCCTTGGCGACGAAGTCCGTCTCGCACTTCAGCTCGACGAGGACGCCGGAGCTGTTGTCGTCCGCGATGATCGAGACGACGGCGCCGTTCTCGGCGGAGCGGCCCTCGCGCTTGGCGACGCCCTTCTGGCCCTTGATGCGCAGCGCCTCGACGGCCTTCTCGACGTTGCCCTCGGCCTCGTCCAGCGCCTTCTTGCAGTCCATCATGCCGGCGCCCGTGAGCTCGCGGAGCTTCTTGACGTCGGCGGCGGTGTAGTTCGCCATGAGTCTGTAAGTCTTTCTAGAAGTCTGGAAGATCTACCCGGTCCACGAACCACACGTGGATGTGGATCGTGAACCTATGGGTGAACGGCGGGGG
>DATCQX010000857.1:0-10941 GCA_036569285.1 Streptomyces sp. | reverse complement strand
TCGTCTATCGGGGCGCCGGCATCTACGGAACCGCACTCACACGGGCTCCAACTCGGACGGCGACGCGGTCCACTCGACCCCACCACCGTCCGGCCGCACCCAGGCGTGCCCCAGCCACAGGGACTGAAGAATCCCGGTGCGTTCGCCGTCCGTGACTTCCCGCCCGATGTGCTCAGCGGTGACCATCACGGGGTCGCCTTGCGGCGCGGCGTCTTCAGCAGTTCCTTCGAGTAGAAACAGGCGATGTGCCGGTAGTCGGGGCACGCCTGCCCGTTCGAGATGTGGTCGTCGGTGAGACGCACAACCCGCACGTCGGGGCTGATCAGGGACTTGCAGTCACCGCAGGTGTGCCCGTGGGGCGCGTGGGTCGAGTACGCGACCGCAGCGACCGGCACGGCTCGAACAACCCTTCGGCGCCGTCTGCTCGGGCTTGCAGTGTTACCCATTGTCGTCAACTTCCGCGTGGTTGGTGGCCATACCCCCGGCCGGTCGCACGGCACGGGGGTTCCTTGAAATCGGGGTCCTGACGAGGAATTCCGCAACCGGACCACCCGGAATGCTGTGCAGGCTGAGGGGCGGTCCGGTTTCTCTTTTTTGGCTTCGCTTGGGCAAAGTCCCCGAACTGGCCGGGGCGTGGGACTAGCGCAGAGCTGCGGCCACCTCGCGGAGGGTGGGCCGGTCTTTCGGGTTGTGACTGAGCATGGCGTCGATCAGTTCGCCGAGCTTGCCGGGTGCCTTCACAGGCCGACGTTTCCCGCTCGCGACGGCTTCCCGTTGGACGGGGCGTGGAGCGTCGTCGGGGTATTCGACGGCCCGCCAGCCGGTGGCGGAGATGAGCAGGGATGCGCCGAGCGCGTAGACGTCGGCTTCCGGGGTGGGTTCGGCTTGGCCGGTGGTGAGGACGCTGCGGGAAATCTCGGGGGCTTCGTAGTGGACGAGACAGCCGCGGAACGGGAAGTCGTATCCCTTGGGCACGTTGGCGCCGTGGGCCAGGGCGAGGTCGATGAGGTGGGTGCGGTCCGGGCCGATGATGAAGTGGGCAGGCTGTATGTCGCCGTGGGCCCAGCCCTTGGCGTGGAGTTGGGCCAGCGCCTCGACGCAGCTCAGCGCGACACTGGTGTGGGGTTCGGCGGTCGCGTCGGGTTGGCGGCAGGGTTCCCAGAGCCGGTGGAGGTCGGGCCCGTCACGCCAGGGCTGGAAGTTCCACGTCCCTTGTTCCCATTCGCCGTACGCGAAGTCCTCCGAACCGAGGCGGGACAGCACGGCGCCCTCGCGGGCGGGAGCGAGCGCGGTCCAGGGCTGGGCAGGCCAGTCGGGGGTGGCCTCGATGGGATGGCCGAGCTTCACGGCGTAGTGTCCCCGAGGGCTGTGCACCTCCCAGACCGTGGAGCCCCGACGGCTGGTGACCAGGCGCCAGTTCGTGGGCATGAGCGCGTGGAGCACCACGATCGGCAGTTCGGAAGTCGGGCCGGACAACGTCATTTCTCCTTCGAGGCTCCCAGACGGGCGCAGCCGACCACGAGTCGAGGCCGGCCACGCCTTTGGTTTCGTGCGCTTACGCCTGACCGTACGGTCGGCCACAGTCCGCGTCGCACTGGGCGAGGTTCGTGCCGTCGACGGTCCACAGGTCGTCGAAGACCATGAACCCCGCCGCCTTCATGGCGTGCGCCGAGGCGGCGACGTGCTCGGGGTCGCGGGCTCCGCCGCCGGGCTTGGGGTTGTGGTGCAGGAAGCGGCCCGCGTACTGCTCGCAGAGGTCCGCGTATTCCTTGGTGTGCAGGATCAGCGCGTGCAGGCCGAGGTCCACGTCGTCCGACGGGACCATGGGGACGGTGGCGGTGGCCGCCGTGACCACGAAGGCCACCGCCTGGTCGGCGATCCGCGCGGCGCGTTCGGGCGACTGGCCGTTATGGACGACCACGAAATGGGCGAGGCTTTCGAGCAGTTCCTCACTGGCCACGGCTCGGCCGGTCCGCTGGTCGTTCGCTGTTTCCGTCATGGGGAGAACTCCCTTGTGAGTGGCGCGAGATGGGGTTGGAGGCCGCCCCGGACGGGGTGGGCAACCAGGAAATCGGCACCCGTCCGGGGCGACCGGTCTTACAGCCGACGCCGAGAGCTGTTCTGATCACCAGGCCGCACACTCCGCTGGCCAGGAAGACGAATACATCCCTCGTGTACCGGCTGATGGCGTGCTTCACAGCCCATTCCGGCTGCTGCCGTTCCTGATGGTTAGGCGCGCGCTCAGTTCCTCCCGCGCACTCAGGGCCACCACGTTCTCCGGCAGGACGTCCCACTCCGTACCGCCGGTGAGCGGCCGTATCTGCACCCGGCCACCGACCTCGTCCATGACGACGCCGATGAGCCCACGGGCGGTGTCCTTCGCCAGTTCGCCGATACCCGGTCTGGTCTGCTGGTTGCTCGCCATACACAGGAGCATCGCGAGCGGAGGGCCTTCGCCAAAAGGTCAGGCTGATTACCCAACCTGGGTAACATCGCGGCAAGTAGAGAATCAGCGACGTTGCGTAACCCTCGCGGGAGGGAGCCTGCCCGATGCCTGACGCCGACCGGCCGCAGGAACTGCCCACCAGGCTGCTCACCGATCCCCAGATGATCGAGGCATGTCGGGTACGGAATTTCGCCCAGGTTTTCCGGCTGGTGAAGATCCGGGCGGGTATCTACCCGTCGATGATCGCCAGGCGGTGCGAGCTGACTCCGAGCCGAGTCGGCGAAGTGATCGCGGGGCGACGTCAGTTGTTGCACATGGACGTCATCGAACGCATCGCGGACGGCTTGCGCATCCCCGGACACATGCTCGGCCTCGCGCGACGGGAGTGGGAGACGCCCCAGGCGCTTGTGGTCGCCCAGCGCGAGGCACCCCAGGTACCGACGCCCGAACAGCCGGCGCCCGCGTCACTGCCGAGTCCCGAGGTGGACAGCATCCTGTCCCTGGCCACGCGAACGACCTTCAGCACAGCCACACTTGACGCCTTCCGCTCCTCCATCGAGGACTACTGGCGTCGCGACGACCAGCACGGCGGCGAGGCGCTGCGACCGGCGGTCGTCGGCCAACTCCGGCACGTCGTAGGGCTCCTGAAAGAGAACCGGCCTCCCTCGATCCAGAACGGCCTGTACGGCATCGCGGCTGAGCTGGCACGCCTCACGGGCTGGACCTACTTCGACGCCCGCCAGTACAGCCAGGCTCGCACGTACTTCACGGAGGCCCTGAACCTGGCCAAGGAGATCGACGACCGTCAGTTCATGGCCAACGTCCTTGCCTGCATGAGCTTGCAGGCCACCTACCAGGACAAGCCCACAGACTCTCTCGCCTTCGTGACCGCCGCCCAGGACCAGGCCCACTCATCCCTCGGCACGACTCCGCGCGTCCTGTCCATGCTCTCCATGCGCGAAGCCTTCGCCCACGCCACTCTCGGCAACCGGGACGCGACCCACCGGGCGATCGGCGAAGCGCACCGCCACTTCGAGCGGATTCGGAGAGGCGATGCGGACCCGTCATGGGTGACGTACTTCGACGAACCGAAGCTCATCGTGGACACCGGCATCGCCCACGGCCAACTGGGCGAAGCGGCGACAGCCGAACCCTTGATCGCGGATGCCTTGCGGCGGGAAGTCGAGACGAATCAGCGGGGCCGCGCGTTCCACGCGTTCTGGCTGGCGCGTACACAGCTCGACCAGGGCAAGCTCGATCAGGCGTGCCACACGGCCACGCAGGCTCTGGAATCCGCGTCGGTCGTGTCGTCCGAGCGCGTGACCGGCCATCTCAGGGAGTTCTACGACCAGTTGGCCCCGCACCGGCAAGAGCCCGTAGCGCTCGCCTTCGAGGCACGGCTACGGGCAGTCCTTCCGCCGGTCAGCGGATCGCTTCGTCCATGAGCAGGTAGAGGAGGCCGACGAGGGAGCCGCTGCTGACGACTTCACGCCGGTCGATCATTCCGCGCACCTCGCTGAGGGGAATCCACTCGATGCGGTCGGACTCGTTCTTCTCGGTGGGCGGACCGACGTAGGTGGCGCCGTCCGCGCGGAAGACGTGGTGCTGGGAGTCGGTGATCCCGTTGGCGGGCTCGGCGTAGATGAGCGGCTTGATGGGGCCAGGCCGCCAGCCAGTCTCTTCGAGGACTTCACGGGCCGCCGCTTGCTCCGGGGTCTCGCCTTCCTCGACCAGGCCCATGGGCAGCTCCCAGGCCCACGAGTCGGTGATGAAGCGGTGGCGCCACATCATCAGGACCTCTTGGCGGTCGTTGACCACGGCGGCCACGGCCAGGTGGCGGAGCCGGACGACGTGGTACTCCCACCGGCGCCCGTCAGGCTGCTGGACGTCGACCAGACACAGATTCACCCACTTGTTCGTGTAGATCTGCCGTTCACCGTGGGTCTTCCACTCCATGCCTGCGGCCCCTCTCGATCGGACTCCAGGATCTCAGACCGTTCCGAAGGGGGGCGCAGGTTCGAAGCTTTTCACGTCACCTTGACGAGATGCTCTGCATCCGGACGTCACGGACGAGTTCTGGGAGATCGCACGTCCCTTTCCGCCCGCCGAAGCCGCGCTACGAGAACCGCGTGCCGCAGAACCTCGACCGCGCGGACGTGTTCGCCCCGATCGTCTACGTACGCGGGTCCGTCGGAGCGGGAAGAGCTGGCCCGGCTGCGGGCGCAGAAGTACCACCACCAGAAGGAGCGAACGGCATGACCGACATCATCAAACGCAACGCCCGCGCCATCCTCTTCGATGGCGACGAGTTCGTCCTCATCAAGCGCACCAAGCCAGGCAGGGAACCGTACTGGGTGACCGTCGGCGGCGGAGTCGAGGAGGACGACGCGACCATCGAGGCGGCCCTGCACCGGGAGGTGTTCGAGGAGCTGGGCGGCAAGCTGGAGCGCGCCGAGCTCGTCCACCTGATCACCGACACGCTGGAGGGCGGCATCGGTGTCCAGCACATCTTCGCCGCGCGCCTGGAGTCGATGGACCTGGCCGTGCGGACGGGGACGGAGTTCGCCAAGCCTGAGCGGGGCGGGTACGAGGTGGCCCGGGTGCCGTTCACCGCCGAGGCCGTCCGTGAGCTGAACCTGATGCCGCCGGAGCTCGCCGAGTTCATCGCCACGAACACCGACGCGATCATCTCCGTTCTCGACACTCCGGTCCGCGACGCGTGAACGATGGCGCGGGTCGCCGTCTCCGGCCTCCTCTCCGAATGGCGCGCACCGAGCATCGTCCTCGGCCGCACCGCCGAGACCTACCCGCCGGCCTATCGCGCCTGGCGTGCCCGCCGCCTCGCCAACCCCTCCCTGCGCTGCGAAGACGGCGAAGCCTCACCGACCTCCACACCCGTGCCCGCCACTGCGCCGACTTCCTCCACCACACCGCGGGGCGCCACGGCCCCCTTCCGGCCGTCTCCCACGCCCTCGTCCTCGGCGTCCTCACCCACCTCTCTGAAGGCCCCTCCGCCTTCATCACCGCCGCGAAAGCGCCCTGGCGGTTTGGCGAGCTTCGTCTTCTGCCCGGTAGACGACCGTGCGCCAAGCGGCAGCGGCGAGGCCCTGTTGTTCCACAGTCCCGGGTCTGTCGATCGTGACGCGGGATGACGTCCGTCCCGGACTGGCAACTCCAGCTCGGACCTGCGGTCGGCGCGACAGGACCTTGATCGTGTCCCCCGCCGGGCGGGGGAAGGGCGGCGGGCGAACTCTCCGCCAGCCGATGTCAAGCACCCTCCCGTCCGCCGATCGGGCGGAATCCGGTGGGGCCTCGCGTGAGCGGGTGGTGGGGGTGGGAGGGATTTCGGGACATGGTCTCGGTGGCTGGAGGTGGTGAGGGTGCGGTCTTGGTGGCGGTGGGGGGTCGTGGGAGGGGCCTTCGTTCTCGTGGGGGGTGTGGTGTCGCCGGGGGCCGTGGCCGCGCCTGGGGGGTGCCGGGTTGCCACCGGGCCCTATCAGCGGGAGATGGAGCGGCATTTGGGGCTGCGGGTGGACGGGGTGCAGTCGGCCGGGGACTGTCTGGCCGTCCGGAAGTTTCAGCAGCGGAACGGGGTGGCGCCCGCCGATGGATATGCCGGGCTGGGGACTTACCGCATGATGCTCGTCGTGGAGGCGCGGCGGAATCCGAACGCCGGGGGGAAGTGTCCCGTGCGGAGTTATCGGGTCGCCTGTGTCGATCTCACGCGGCAGTTGATGTGGGTGCAGAAAGGGAAGCGGGTCGATTACGGGGTGGTTCCCGTGCGGTCCGGGCGGGACGGGGCCGAGACCAGGACGGGGTGGCATCGGGTCTACTGGCGGGATCTGGACCACTATTCGAGCCTCTACAACAACGCCCCCATGCCTTACGCCCAGTTCTTCGACGGGGGCCAGGCATTTCACGGAACGTACGGCGACCTCTTCTCCGGCGGGTCCCACGGATGCGTCAACCTCCGGCTCGCGGATGCCCGCCGGCTGTGGAACGTCCTCCATCTGGACGACGCCGTCTTCATCTACGGCGTCAAACCCGGCACCGCACGGAACATGCCCCACGTGACGCCGGTTCCCTGGGGCGACCCCCCGCCCGTCAAGGAGGTCGGGCCGCCTCCGAATCCCGATCCCGAATGAGGGGGCTGGGGTGGTGCGCGCAGGTGGTGTGCGCGTGTCTGCTGGTGGTGATACCGACGCCCTCAGCTGAGGCCGCAGCCGGCGTGACCTGCACGTCCAACCGCAAGGGGCTGGCCTCCCAGTTGCGGGACGGGATCACTCGGGCGCTCTCCGGGCGGCGGGGTACCGTCGCCGTCGCGCTGCACGATCGGGCGTCTGGGACTCGGTGCGCGTTGCGTAGCTCGTACGCGTTCGACGCGGCCAGTGTCGTCAAGGTGACCGTGCTGGGGACGTTGCTGTGGGATGCGCAGCGGGTGGGGCGGGCGCTCACCTCGAAGGAGAGGGCGCTGGCGTCGTCGATGATCACCCGCTCGGCTAACTCCGCGACCAACACTCTGTGGAGTCAGTTGGGGGTGGCGAAAGTTCGGCGATTCCTGACGGCCGCGAAGATGACGCAGACCGAGCCTAATCCGTACGGATATTGGGGCCTCACGCAATTGACTGCCCGGGATCAACAACGCCTGACGGCTCTCCTGGTTGAGGAAAACGAGGTACTGAACTCAGCCTCACGGTCGTACGCGCTGGAGTTGATGGGGAAGGTCGTGAAATCTCAGCGGTGGGGGACGACCGAAGGGGCTCCTGCGGGGGTGAAGGTGTATGTCAAGAACGGGTGGCTGCCTCGGGAGAGTTATGGGTGGCGGGTGCACAGCAGTGGGGTGTTCATCGGGGGTGACCGGACTTACACGATCACTGTGCTGTCACACGGCAACGCGAGTATGAAATACGGGGTGACCACCATTCAGCGGGTGGCTCGGGCTGTGCATTCGGCGCTGGGTGGGGAGGGGGAGCGGGAGGGGGTGGCGTCGGGAGACGGGGGCTGAGCCGTGAGGCCTGGTGTTCGGTACGCAGGGGTTGGCCGGCGGGACGGCCTCTTCTGCCCGAGGGGCAGCGTGGAGGCTGGTTGTGCCTGTTCCGCTTCGAGAGGGGGGAGTACCTTCGTAGACTCCGCTCCAGGCATGGCGCGTCCGGGGGAGAAATGTCCGTTTCTTTGGAAGTGATGGGATTCGGCATCTCAGCTGGGTAGAACCCCAGGTGGCGGACGGTGGTCCCCGCACGCGCGGGGGTGTTCCCCAGCGGAAAACGGTCCGCCAGGGCGGGAAGTCGTGGTCCCCGCACGCGCGGGGGTGTTCCCGCGGTCGCCGCCAGTGACGCGGACCGCACCGAGTGGTCCCCGCACGCGCGGGGGTGTTCCCCAGGACCTCCGGGCTCCCTTTTCCTCACCAGAGTGGTCCCCGCACGCGCGGGGGTGTTCCCGAGCCCGGCGGACCAGGCGCACGCCCGTGTCCGTGGTCCCCGCACGCGCGGGGGTGTTCCCGTGAAGTTCATGAACGCCGCGACGAGCATGTCGTGGTCCCCGCACGCGCGGGGGTGTTCCCTCCGGGCAGTCACACACCCCCGCCGGCGCATAGTGGTCCCCGCACACGCGGGGGTGAAATCAATCAGCCCACCGCCGTCGGTGCTGCACCTCAGGGGGACCTCAGGATCGGCAGCGTCGTCTCAGTGGCACGTGGCCTCTCAGCCGCAAGCCATCGCCGTCCCCCGCACCGGTTCGTACGCCGTGGCCTCCGCTACCTCAGATGGGCGTTCCGTGGGGGTCGGCGGGGGCGGAGGGTGGTCTTTGTGCAGGCGACGGTGCTCACCTCCTCCGCCGCCGCCACCCGAGTCACTGGCGGCAACTCGGGCCCGACCCAGCGGCCCCCCCAGCCCCCGTTTTCCTCATCGCACGCCCCGCCACCCCCGTCGACGCCGCATCCACATCGCCAGGCAGATCAACAGCCCGGACGTCAGGGAGGCAACCGCGGCCCAGCCCCACAGGGGGGACAGCCCTCGACCGGCACCGGTGTCGGGGAGATGGCCGCCGGACTTGAGGACGGCCGTCGCGTGGCACTCGGACGCATCGGAGCCGGAGGGGCAGTTGCTGGCGCCGGGGCCGCCGATCACTGGTACGTCGACGACGGTCCCCGGGGGGACGTGGTAGCGCCCGTAGGTCACGGAGAACGTGATCCGTGCTGGATGGGAGCAGTCGGCAGGGGCTGTGCCGGACCAACTCACCTTGGGGCTGGTGTAGTTCACGGAACCGGTGGAGGCAGCGGCATCCCGGTTGTAGGAGGCGTACTTCAGCACCTGGGTGAGGTCGGCGGCGGCGGTCGCCCCGGCGTACGGCACGCCCGTCGTGCTGCACACGGTGACGGTGTAGGTCACCTTGTCCCCGGGCCGGGGACGCGCGTTGTCGGACGTGATACGGACGTTGAGCTTGCCCGCGTCGACCTTCACAGGGAAGTCCTCGACCTGCCCCTCACCCCCGTACCCGAGGGGAGACGGATCGGCGGGAGGCAGTGCGCGCCGGACGGACAGCGCGCGGTCGAGCGTCTCCCCGGCGGGCAGGTCGGGGTCGTGGCCGGCGTCGACCTGGTCCCCGTACAGCCGCAGCCGCATGTACGTCGTCCCGGTCTCGGCGAACCGAACCCCGCTCCACGCGAGGCCAGTTGAAGAGGTCCCGCTCGGAATCCGGCGCAGGATCCGCTCCCCGGCGTCGAACCGCCCGTTGAAGTCGGTGTCGAGCCAGGCCGCGAGGACGGCGGTCTTCCCGGTCCTGTTGGTGAGGTCGACGGTCGTGGAGTACCCGGTCCCACCGGAGTACGCGACCGGCAGGGACCGCGGACCACGCCCGCCTTCATACAGCCGGGCCCCCAGGGGACGACCGTCCGTGTCGGCGTAACTCCCCTTGCCCAGCCACAGGTTGGGGACGATGACGTGGTACGGCCCGTTGGCCCGCAGGGTCGTGCCGTAACTGTCGGGCGCTTCTCCGAACTCGTACTCGGGCCCGGTGACTTCAGCCCCGCACCCGTCGGGATACGCACCGCCCGCGGTGTTCCCGTAGCAGTTCGTACCGGCGCTCGCGTCGGTCACCTCGTTGACGATCCGCCGACTCCCGCCGCTGGGAACGGCGTTGGCCCGATAGGTGTAGGTCACGGTCACGGACTCCCCGGCAGCCACATCGCCCTTCCAGGTGAACCGCGTCCCGGCCCCGATCGTCACCACACCCGAACTGGCCGTCGGCCCGGCAACCCGCGCCGAGTTCAACAACCCAGCCCCTTCCACGATCTGATCGCTGAAGGTGGCCCCCGGATAGTCGGCCCCACTGTCATTCGTGACGACGACCTTGTACGCCAGGTCGTCCCCGGGCCGCGGATCCTTCGCGGTGGTCGTCTTCACCAACTTCAGATGCGGGACGACGCTGATGGAGTTGTCCCCGGTCTTGCACAGCGGATCAGCGGACCCCGCCGGGCAGTTGGTGCCCGGCACCCCAGCGACAACCGCATTGCTGAGCTTGCCGTCGCCCCGGCCGACGGTGTCGACGGTCACCGAGTAGGTGATGGTGACGGTCGCCCCACCGGGCACATCACCGGCCCACTTCAACACGGGCTCGGCGTAGGAGACCGAACCTCCGGTCGCCGCGGCGTCGTCGCCGAACACGGCGTCGTCCAGAATCCCGCTGAGATCGTCCCTCCAGGACACACCCGGGTAGTCGGACGCGGTCGGATTCTCGACGGTCACCTTGTACTCGACCTTCGCCCCCGGCAACGCGGCAGGCGTCACCTGGGTCTTGACGATCCGCAGGACGGGGATCTCACTGGACGTCGTCGAGCAACCGGGGTTGGCGGAAGTGGTGCAGTTGTTGCCGGGCGAGGTCGAGGTGATCGCGTTCTTGAGGACACGGTCACCGAACTGCCCAGGGTCCGACTTGACCTTGACGGTGTAGGTGACGGTCAGCGAGCCGCCGACAGGAATGTCACCGGTCCAACTCAGGTTCGGAGACGCGAACTTCACGGTCCCGGAGCTCGCCGAGGAGTTCTCGTACACCGCGTCGTCCAAGACGCCGCTCAAGTCGTCGGTCCAGACGGCCCCCTTGTACTCGACGGACCCCGTGTTCCGCGCGGTCACCGTGTACGTGACGTCCTGGCCCGGGAGGGGCTGGTTCGTCGAGGCGGTCTTGGTGAGGGAGAACTGGGGGACGCCGAGGGTGGCGGAGCAGTCCGCATTCGACGTGCCGGTGGGGCAGTTGGTGTCGGCGGTGGACGTGACCTTGTTGGTGAGTGAAGTCGTGGACGTCGTCGGGTTGTTGAGGGTGACCGAGTAGGTGACGGTCGCCGCGGCGCCGACGGCGAGGTCGCCGGTCCACTTCAGCGTCGGGGACGTGTACGACACCGACCCCGAGGAAGCCGACGCGTCGTCCCCGTACACCGCGTCCGTCAGGACCCCGCTGAGGTCGTCCGACCAGGTCGCCCCGGTGTAGGTGGCCGTGCCGGT
>DATCQX010000856.1:0-2463 GCA_036569285.1 Streptomyces sp. | reverse complement strand
GCCTCGACGGGATCCGTGAGGTGATCCGCCGCAACGTCGCCGCCGGGGCCGACTGGATCAAGGTCATGGCCACCGGCGGCACCCTCACTCCCGACGGCCCCGCCCCCGCCGAACCCCAGTTCACCCCCGCCGAGTTGACGTTCGCCGTGCAGGAGGCGCACAGCGCGGGCAAGCGCGTCGCCGCCCACGTCCACGGCGCGGCCGGCGTGGAAGCCGCACTGGACGCCGGGGTCGACACCCTGGAGCACTGCTCCTTCATCGCCGCCGGCGGCACCGGGGCGGGCCCCGAGGAACGCCTCGACCTGGTGGACCGCATCGCCGCCACCGGCACCTACGTGTGCCCCACCTACAGCGGTTCCCTGGACCTGGCGAGCCGCAGCATCGGCCCCGAGAAGATGCGCCCGTGGCTGGACGTGGCGCTACGCCAGCACGAGCGCGGCGTACGGCTGGTGGCGGGCACCGACGCGGGCATCCGGGGCGCCGGGTTCGACGGCTACACCACCGGCCTGGAGTGGCTGTCCCGGGCCGGCATCCCGACGGACGTGGTCCTGGACATGGCGACGAGCCGGGCCGCCGAGGCGCTGGGGCTGGGCGAGCGCACGGGGCGCCTGGCGGCGGGGCTCGACGCGGACCTGGTGCTCGTCGAGGGGGATCCGCGGACGGATCTGTCGAGCCTGCGCTCACCCGCGCTGGTCGTCGCGCGGGGGCGGGCGCATGTGCCGCCTGCCGTGGGGGAACGGGGGGTGCGATGAGTGCGGCTGGTGATCTCGCGGCTGTCGAAGGGGCCGTCAGGAAGGGCGAGGCGGCGAGGTGGTGGAGTGTTCGGCCCGCGGTGGCGGTGGCCTGGGCCGTGCTGGTGTTGATCGGTGTGGCCGCGCTGTGGCCTGGGCTGCTCGCCGGGCAGGCGCCCGATGCGGCCGACCCCCTCAGCCCCCTCGCCCACCCCGGGTCCGCTCACTGGTTCGGTACCGATCAGTTGGGCCAGGACGTGTACAGCCGGGTCGTGTACGGCGCCCGTTACTCGCTCGCCGGGGGGCTCGGGGCGACCGCGCTGGCCGTGGTCACCGGGTCGCTGCTGGGGGTGCTCGCGGCCACCTCGGGGCGGGCCGTGGACGAGTTGGTGATGCGGCTCACCGACATCCTGCTCGCGTTCCCCGGGCTGCTCCTGGCGCTGCTGGTGGTGGCCGTCCTCGGCCCCGGCACGGTCAACTCGACGCTCGCCATCAGCATGTCCATGGTGCCCGGGTTCGTCCGGCTGGCCCGGGGGCAGGCGCTGGTGATCCGGGACTCCGACTACGTCCAGGCGGCCCGGGTGCTGGGCCGGTCCCGGACGAGTGTCCTGCTGCGCCACGTGCTGCCCAACGCGCTGCCGCCGCTGCTGGTGCTGGCCACCGTCGGCATCGGCTCGGCCGTCATCGCCGGGTCCTCCCTCAGCTTCCTCGGCCTCGGCCCGCAGCCACCCGCCCCGGAGTGGGGCGCCATGCTCGCGCAGGGCCGGGATCTGCTGGACATCTCCTGGGCGCCCGCCGTGTTCCCCGGGGCCGCCGTCACCCTCACCGTGCTGGCGGTGAACGTGGTCGGACGTGATCTGCAACGCCGCTTCGAAGGAAGGCCCGCCGATGGCAGACGCTGATCCGACCCGTCCCCTGCTCGCCGTCGAAGGGCTGCGCATCGGTTTCGGCACCCGGCGAGGCCGCGTCGAGGCCGTCCGGGGCATCGGCTTCACCCTCTCCGCCGGTGAGTGCCTGGCCGTCGTCGGCGAGTCCGGCTCCGGGAAAAGCGTCACCGCGCGGGCACTGGTGGGGCTCACCGGACCCGGCTCGTCGGTACGGGCCGACAGGCTGGAACTGGACGGCGAGGACCTCCGCTCCCTCGACGACCGCCGCTGGCGGCGCATCCGGGGCAGCCGGATCGGGCTCGTCCTCCAGGACGCGCTGGTCTCCCTCGATCCGCTGCGGCGAGTGGAAGCCGAGGTCGCCGAGGCACTGCGCAACCACCGTCCACAGCCCCGGGGGCAGATCCGGGAGACCGTCCTGGAGCTACTGAAGGACGTCGGCATGCCCGAGCCCCCTCTCCAAGCCCGCCAATACCCCCACGAACTGTCCGGCGGCCTCCGCCAGCGCGCCCTGATCGCCTCCGCGATCGCCGCACGCCCCCACGTCCTCATCGCGGACGAACCGACAACCGCCCTGGACGTCACCGTCCAGGCCCGCGTCCTGGACCTCCTCGCGGCCCGCAAGGCGACAGGCACCGGGGTACTACTGATCAGCCACGACCTGGCGGTGGTCGCCCGCCTAGCCGACCGAATCGCGGTGATGTACCAGGGCCGCTTCGTGGAGGAGGGCACCGTCGAGGAGGTCCTCCGCACCCCCCGCCACCCCTACACCAGAGAACTCCTGGCCGCCGTCCCCACACCCTCCACCCGCCGAACCCACCTCAGCGCCCCACCCCGCCACTCCCCCA
>DATCQX010000855.1:0-3032 GCA_036569285.1 Streptomyces sp. | reverse complement strand
GAGCCGTCCACGTACTCCATGACGATGTACGGGATCGAGACCCCGTCGAGGTAGTCCTCACCCGTGTCGTAGACCGCCACGATCGCGGGATGGTTGAGCGAGGCGGCCGACTGGGCCTCCCGGCGGAACCTGGCCTGGAAGGAAGGGTCGCGCGCGAGGTCCACGCGCAGCGTCTTCACCGCCACGGTGCGGCCAAGGCGGGTGTCATGGGCGAGGTAGACCTCCGCCATGCCACCACGGCCGAGCACCTGGCCCAGCTCGTACCGGCCGCCTAGGCGACGCGGCTCTTCCATGTCTGCTACCAGCCCTCTCCGTCGGTCTCGGCCCACAGGCGCGAGGCTGCCGTCCGGGCATACGCTACCCGGATCGCTCTGTGTGACCTGGCCAAGCCTGTTACTCGATACAGGACCGGTATCGCAACGTGCACCGATGCGCGGATGACGTGAGCGGGGTCACTTCTTGTTTCCGATGACTGCTTGCATGACGGCCTTGGCGACCGGCGCGGCCAGACCGCCACCGGTGATGTCCTCACGGACGGCGGACCCGTCCTCGACGACCACGGCCACGGCCACCGGCGAGGAGCCGTCGGCCAGCTTGGCGTAGGAGATGAACCAGGCGTACGGCTTCTCGCTGTTGTTCAGACCGTGCTGCGCGGTACCCGTCTTGCCGCCGACCTTGACGCCGTCGATCTGCGCGTTCTTGCCGGTACCGTCCTGGACGACCGTCTCCATCATCGCCTGGAGCTTCTGCGCGGTGGCGGAGGAGACCGCCTGGGAGAGTTCCTTCGGCTCGGTGGTCTCCAGCGTGTCGAGGTTGGGCGACTTGAGCGAGTCCACCATGTACGGCTTCATCAGCTTGCCGTCGTTGGCGACGGCCGCGGCGACCATCGCCATCTGGAGCGGGGTGGCCCGGTTGGAGCCCTGCCCGATGCCGTCGAGCGCGTTCTGCGGCCGGTTGTCCACGGGGTAGACGGACTCGGCGGCACGCACCGGGATGTCCAGCTTGCCCTCGTTGAAGCCGAACTTCTCGGCCTGCTCGATCATCTTCTTGTTGCCGACGTTGTCGGACATCTTCGCGAAGACGGTGTTGCAGGAGACCTGGAGCGCGAACCGGAAGTTGGCGTTCTCGCAGCCGCTGTGCTCGTTGCCGAGGTCGGTCGCGGACTGCGGCAGCCGGTACGGGTCCGGGGTGTCGGTCTTGTCGTCGATCCCGGAGACGATCCCGTTCTCCAGCGCGGCGGCGGCCGTCACGACCTTGAACGTCGACCCGGGCGGATAGGTCTCGCGCAGCGCCCGGTTCAGCATCGGGTCGTCGGCGTCGTTCTTCTTCTGGACGGCGTTCCACGCCTCGCCGTCCGCCTTGGACTGCCCGGCGAACTTCGACGGGTCGTACGACGGCGTCGACACCAGCGCGAGGACCTTGCCGGTCGTCGGGTCGATCGCGGCGGCGGCGCCCTTCTTGCCCTTGAGCCCCTCGTACGCGGCCTTCTGCGCGGCGGCGTTGAGGGTCGTCACGACGCTGCCGCCCGCGCGCTGCTTGCCGGTGAGCATGTCGAGGGTGTTGCGGAAGAACAGCCGGTCGTCGGTCCCGGAGAGGATGCCGTCCTCCAGGTTCTCCAGGAAGTTGGAGCCGAACGCCTGGGACGAGAACCCGGTGACCGGCGCCCACATCGCGCCGTCCTTCCAGACCCGCTTGTACTTGTAGTCGCCCTTGGTCTCGACCGACCCGGTGATCGCCTTGCCGCCGACGATGATGTCGCCGCGCGGGATCGAGTACCGGGTGATCGGCACCCGCCGGTTCAGGTCGTCGGTGGCCAGCTCGTTCGCCTTGACGTACTGGAGCCAGTTGCCCCGCACCAGCAGGGCGAGGATCAGCAGACCGCAGAAGATCGCGACGCGGCGCAGCGGCTTGTTCATGAGGGTCGGACCACCTGGGTCATCTCGGCGTCGGGGTTGGCGGCGGGGGCCGGGGCGGGGCGGCGGGCCGTGTCGCTGATGCGGATGAGGATGCCGATGAGCGCCCAGTTCGCGATCACGGAGGAACCGCCGAACGCCAGGAACGGCATCGTCATACCCGTCAGCGGAATCAGGCCCATGACACCACCGGCGACGACGAACACCTGGAGGGCGAACGCGCCGGACAGGCCGATGGCGAGGAGCTTGCCGAAGGGGTCGCGGGCGGCGAGGGCGGTACGGATACCGCGCTCGACGATCAGCCCGTAGATCAGCAGCAGCGCCATCAGCCCGGCCAGCCCCAGCTCCTCGCCGAAGGTGGCGAGGATGAAGTCGGAGTTGGCGGCGAACCGGATCAGCTCGGAGTGCCCCTGGCCCCAGCCGGTGCCGAGCGTGCCGCCGGAGCCGAACGCCCAGAGGGCCTGCATGGCCTGCTCGGAGTGCACGACGCCGTCCTTCGTACCGGCCTGGCTGAGCTTGTACTCGTTCAGCGGGTTGAGCCACGCCTGGACACGGGTCTGGATGTGCGACTCGAAGCTCGCGACACCGACCGCGCCGACCGCCGACATCAGCAGACCGAAGACGATCCAGCTCGTCCGCTCGGTGGCGACGTACAGCATGATGACGAACATTCCGAAGAACAGCAGCGACGTACCGAGGTCGGTCTCGAAGACCAGGATCAGGATCGAGATCATCCAGACCACGACGATCGGGCCGAGGTCGCGTCCGCGGGGCAGGTACAGGCCCATGAAGCGGCGGCTGGCCAGGGCCAGGGCGTCTCTCTTGACCATGAGGTAGCCGGCGAAGAAGACCGCGAGGACGATCTTGGCGAACTCGCCAGGCTGGAGCGTGCCGAGACCGGGGATCTTGATCCAGATCTTGGCGCCGTATGTGGGGGCGCTGAGACCGGGGATCAGCGGCATCACCAGCAGGATTATGGCTCCGGCCATGGAGATGTAGGTGTAGCGCTGCAGGACGCGGTGGTCCTTGAGGAAGATCAGTACGGCCACCAGCAGGGCCATGCCCATGGCCGAGTACAGCAGCTGACGCGGCGCCGCCTCGACGAAGTCCTTGCTGGCC
>DATCQX010000854.1:0-3128 GCA_036569285.1 Streptomyces sp. | reverse complement strand
AGGACGACCGTCTCGGCGGGCTCATGCGGTACGGCATCCCCGAGTTCAAGATGGAGAAGCACCATCTGGAGCGCCGTATCGATCAGATGCGGGCCGAAGGGACGAAGTTCCGGACATCCACGGTCGTCGGGCGGGATGTGGAGGCCGGTCGGCTGCGGGCTCGGCACGACGCCGTGGTGATCGCGACGGGGGCTTCGGCGTGGCGGGAACTTTCTGTGCCGGGCCGGGAGTTGGAGGGGATACATCAGGCCATGGAGTACCTGCCGCCGGCGAACCGGGTGTGCGAGGGGGATGCGGAGGTCTCCTCGCTGTCGGCCGCCGGGCGGCACGTGGTGATCGTGGGCGGGGGTGACACGGGAGCGGACTGCCTGGGGACGGCGGTGCGGCAAGGGGCCGCGTCGGTGACGCAGTTGGACATCTACGCCCGTCCCGGGGACGACCGTGACGAGGACGCCGACCCCTGGCCCACCTACCCCCGGATCTACCGTCTCTCCGCGGCCCACGAGGAAGCGGGCGAACTCGGCACGGCGCCCGCCGCCGACGCCGACGCCCGGCTCTTCGCCGCGTCCACCCTGCACTTCACCGGCGACGAGCGGGGCCGGGTCTCCGCGCTGCACCTCGTCGAGGTCGACGAACACCGCCGCCCTGTCGCCGGCACCTCCCGCGCCCTCCCCGCCGACCTCGTCCTGCTCGCCCTCGGTTTCTCCGGCCCCGACCTCTCCGACGGGCTCGTCGACCGGCTGGGCCTGGCCCTGGAGCCCCGCGGCACGATCGCCCGCGACCGGGACTTCGCGACGAACGTCCCCGGCGTCTTCGCCGCCGGCGACGCGGCCCGCGGGCAGTCGCTGATCGTGTGGGCGATCGCGGAGGGGCGCGCGGTGGCGGCGGCCGTGGACCGGTATCTGACGGGGACCACGACACTTCCGGCGCCGATCGGGCCGGGGGATCGACCCATGGGGGTGTGAGGCGGGAATGTCACTCCCTCACCGCTCGTCCGTCCCCGCCACCTTCCCCGTCGCCAGCGCCACCCGGTTCCACGTGTTGATCGCACAGATCACCCCGATCAGCTGCGCGAGCTCCTGCTCGCCGAAATGAGCGGCGGCCTCGGCATAGACCTCGTCGGAGACACCGCCCCGGGGCAGCAGGGTGACCGCCTCCGTGAGAGCGAGAGCGGCCCGCTCCTTCGGCGTGTAGAAGTGGCGGGCCTCCCGCCAGAGGGGGACGAGGTGGAGGCGGTCCTCGGTCTCGCCGGCCTTGCGGGCGTCGTTGGTGTGCATGTGGAGGCAGTAGGCGCAGCCGTTGAGGTGGGAGGCGCGGATCTGGACCAGTTCGACGAGGGCGGGGTCGAGCCCTTCGCGGGCCGCCGCGTCCAGCGCGATGACGGCCCGGAAGGTCTTGCGGGCGGCCGAGCCGAAGTTCAGCCGGGTGCGGGCGGCCTCGGCGGCGGCGATACCGGCCTCGGTGTCGGCGGGGGCGGCCTGCGTGTCGTTCGTGTGCGTCGTCATGTCTTCGAATCTAGGCCGCGATTAGCCCCTCTGTAGGGTGCATTCCCATGGCGAAATCATGGGTCAATTCCGCCGAGCGCATCGGCTCCGACCTGCACCTCGACCTGTCGGGCCCGGGTGGCCGCCGGGCCGCGCTCATCGGTGCGCTGCGGGAGGCCGTCCGGGGCGGGCGCCTCGCGCCGGGGACCCGGCTGCCGCCGTACCGTTCGCTGGCGGCCGATCTCGGGGTGGCCCGCAACACGGTGGCGGACGCGTACGCGGAACTCGTCGCCGAGGGGTGGCTGACGGCCCGGCAGGGCTCGGGCACGCGCGTGGCGGACCGCACGGAACCCCTGCGACACGCCGGAGAACCGGCAGTTAATGCACCTCCACGCGCGCGTGGCCCCCTGCACGACCTGCGGCAGGGCACTCCGGACGCGTCGTCGTTCCCGCGCGCGGCCTGGCTGGCGTCCTACCGGAGGGCCATGCAGAACGCGCCGAGCGAGGCGTTCGGGCCGGGGGATCCGGCCGGGCGGCGGGAGTTGCGGGAGGCGCTCGCCGGGTATCTGGCACGCGCGCGGGGAGTGCGGACCGAGCCGGACCGGATCGTGATCTGCTCCGGTTTCGCGCACGCCCTGCGCCTGCTGTTCGGCCAGGGCGGGGGCGGGGTGCTGCGCGGCCCGGTGGGCGTCGAGTCGTACGGACTCGGTTTCCACCAGGGCCTGTTGACGGCCGCGGGCGTACGGACGGTCCCGCTCGTGCTGGACGAGCACGGCGCGCGGGTCGACGGGCTGGGCAGGGAGCGGGCCGTCCTGCTCACCCCGGCCCACCAGTTCCCGACCGGCGGTCCCCTGCACCCGGAGCGGCGGGCCGCCGTGGTCGACTGGGCACGCGCGCGTGGGGCGCTCGTTCTGGAGGACGACTACGACGGCGAGTTCCGGTACGACCGCCGGCCCGTCGGCGCCGTCCAGGGGCTCGACCCGGAGCGGGTCGTCTACCTCGGCTCGGTCAGCAAGAGCCTGTCCCCGGCGGTGCGGCTGGGGTGGATGGTGCTTCCCGGCGGTCTCGTCGACGCGGTCCGGGAGGCCAAGGGCGAGCGGGAGGCGTGGGCGAGCGTCCCCGAGCAGTTGGCGCTCGCCGACCTGATCGCGTGCGGGGCGTACGACCGTCATGTGCGCCGGATGCGTCAGCGTTACCGCGCCCGCCGGGACCGCCTGGTCGCGGCGCTGGCCGAGCGGGCGCCGCACGTCCGGGTGAGCGGGGTCGCGGCGGGGCTGCACGCGGTGCTGCGGCTGCCGGCCGGCACCGAGGCGGCGACCGTCGAGGCGGCCACCGCGCGCGGGGTCGCACTGGACGGTCTCACCGCGTTCCGGCACCCGGCGGCCGAGGGGGTGCACGGCGACGGCCTCGTCGTCGGACATGCCACCCCCGCTGAGCATGCGTACGAGGCGGCGCTCCAGGCTCTGTGCGCCGTACTGCCGTCGTCGTGGTTCTAGTCACCTACCCTAGATGAATGAGTCCAAGGGTTCGCCTGCGGACATGGCGCGAGGGCGTCCACGGTTAGTGTGTGAAGACAGACCTGGACACCCTCGCAACAGCACTCTATGCCCGGATCGACGACGAGTTGAAGGCTTCGCCGTGGCT
>DATCQX010000853.1:0-3273 GCA_036569285.1 Streptomyces sp. | reverse complement strand
GTGGTGGCCCCGAGGGGGCTGGGGGCGGGGACTCATGACGTTGGTTCCGTCAAGGGGCGGGTCAGGGGGATGTCCGTGGTGAGGGTTACCGAGGACGGGGTCAGGTCGGAGGGGGTGGGCATGAGGCTGCCGGGGAGTTGGACCGCGGCTGCGCCGTGGGCCACTGCGGAGGCCAAGGCTGTGGGGCCTGTGCCGCCTGCGATCAGGAAGCCGGCCAGGGACGAGTCGCCTGCTCCTACGTTGCTGCGGATCACGGAGACGTGGGAGGTCGCGAAGTAGGTGCCTGTGGGGTCCAGGAGGAGTTGGCCGTCGGCGCCGAGGCTGGCGAGGACTGCTTGGGCTCCCATGTCCCGGAGCTGTTCCGCTGCTTTCAGGGCGTCGCCGACCGTCCGCAGGGGGAAGCCGACCGCTTCCGCCAGTTCCTCCGCGTTCGGCTTGACCACGTCCGGGCGGGCTCGGAGGGCCTCCAGGAGGGCGGGTCCGGAGGTGTCGAGGGCGATGCGGGCGCCCGCGGCGTGTGCGCGGGTGACCACATCGGCGTACCAGGAGGGGGCGAGGCCCCTCGGGAGGCTGCCGCAGCAGGCGATCCAGTCGGCGTCCGCGGAGTGCTCGCGGACCGTCTCCAGGAGGAGTTCCTGTTCCGCCGGGGAGAGTTCGGGGCCCGGCGCGTTGATCTTCGTGAGGACGCCGTCGGACTCGGCCAGCGCGATGTTCGACCGGGTCGCGCCGGCCACCGGGACGGGGGCCACCTCGATGCCCTGCGCGTCGAGGAGGTCCGCGACGAGGGCGCCGGGGGCGCCTCCGAGCGGCAGCACCGCGACCGTCCGCCGGCCCGCCGCCGCGACCGCCCGCGAGACGTTGACGCCCTTGCCGCCGGGGTCCATCCGCTCGCCACTCGCGCGGATGACCTCACCTCGGTCCAGGGAGGGGACCTCGTAGGTGCGGTCCAGGGAGGGGTTGGGGGTGACGGTGAGGATCATGCCGCCCTTGCCGGGTGTGGGGATGCGGATGCGTGTGCTGTCGCTGATGCCGAGGGGGTGGGTGGGGGCGTCGGCTGTGGTGGTGCGGTGCGGGCGGGTGGGTTGCCGGTCGCGACCGACACCGCCGGGCTGCCGCTCGCCGCCGACGCCGCCGACCCGCGACCCACGACCGACGCCGCCGGCCTGGCCCTCGCCGCCGACGCCGCTCGTGCCGCCGATACCGACGGGACGGGACGGAGTGTTGGCTGCCGGGGCGTCATGCGGACCGTTGAGCTGCCGCTCGCGACCGACACCGACAGCCTGGCCCTCGCCACCGACGCCGACAGTCTGTCCCCCGCGGCCTACGCCGCCGAGCTGCCGCTTGCCATCGATGCCGACGGGCTGCCCCTCGCCACCGATGCCGCTGATGCCGTCGGCGTCGCCCGTGTCGTTGGTGCCGACAGTGCCGACGACATCGTCCGCCCCGTTGGTATCGGCAGTGCCGACGGCGTCATCTGCGTCGTCCATGTCACGCGTGGTCGTCATGCCCGGACCACCCCCGTGCCGCCCCGCTCGATCGTCGCTGTTTCCTCGTTGCCGAGGGACTGGTCGGTGATCAGGAGGTCGATGTCTGTCAGGTCGCCGAAGCGGGCGAAGTGTTCCTGGCCGTGTTTGGTGGAGTCGGCCAGGAGGACGACGCGGCGGGCGGCGGACATCGCGGCGCGTTTTACTGCGGATTCGGCCAGGTCGGGGGTGGTCAGGCCGTGTTCGGGGGAGAAGCCGTTGGCGGCTACGAAGCAGACGTCCGCGCGGATTTCGCTGTACGCCCGCAGGGCCCACGCGTCGACTGCCGCGCGGGTGCGGTGGCGGACTCGGCCGCCGACGAGGTGAAGCTGGATGCCGGGGTGGTCCGCGAGGCGGGCGGCGATGGGGAGGCTGTGGGTGACGACCGTCAGCGCGGCGTCCAGGGGGATCGCGGCGGCGAGGCGGGCCACTGTCGTCCCCGCGTCGAGGATCAGCGTGCCGTCGGTGGGGAGTTCGGCGAGGGCCGCCCTCGCGATGCGGTCCTTCTCGTCGGCCGAGGTGGACTCACGCTCCGTGAGGTCGGGTTCGAAGTCGAGGCGGCCCACCGGTATCGCGCCGCCGTGCACTCTGCGGACGAGGCCGGCGCGGTCGAGGGACTTGAGGTCCCTGCGGATCGTCTCCGCCGTGACCTGGAACTCCTCGGCCAGCGAGATGACGTCCACGCGGCCGCCGTCGCGGGCGAGGCGCAGGATCTCCTGCTGCCGTTCCGGTGCGTACATCGCGCTGCCTCCGCGGGTTCGGATCTTGTCCGGTTCTTGTCCGGTTGATGCCCGAACTTGTGGTTTCGCTGGGAGGCTACGCCCAGATTTCTGGAAAGTAAACAGGTTCGGACTTGAAACGGGCATGGTCGGGCTCTGGGGTGCAGGTATTTCCGGTCTAGGTCAGGAAGTGGCCTAGTGGTGGGGCATTCTCTCGGGCATGACCACTGACACGCCCGCACGGCTGCTTCAGCTGCTGTCCCTGCTTCAGACGCCCCGGGAGTGGCCGGGGGGTGAGCTGGCGGAGCGGTTGCAGGTGTCCCGGCGGACCGTGCGCAGGGATATCGAGCGGTTGCGGGAGTTGGGGTATCCCGTGCGGGCCACGATGGGGGCCGACGGGGGGTATCGGCTGGTCGCCGGGAAGGCCATGCCGCCGCTTCTGCTGGACGACGAGGAGGCTGTCGCCATCGCCGTGGGGTTGCGGGCGGGGGCCGGGCACGCGCTGGAGGGGGTGGACGAGGCGTCCGTGCGGGCGCTCGCGAAGCTGGAGCAGGTGTTGCCGGGGCGGTTGCGGCGGCGGGTGGTGACGTTGCAGGCCGCCACGACTCCCCTGACTTATGGGGACGGGGCCCGGATCGCGCCGGAGACGTTGACGGGGATCGCCTCCGCTGTTGCCGGGAGTGAGAAGTTGCGGTTCGCGTACAGCGCGCGGGACGGGGTGGAGAGCCGGCGGGTGGTCGAGCCGTATCGGCTCGTGTCCTCCGGGCAGCGGTGGTATCTCGTCGCGTACGACCTTGACCGGGGGGACTGGCGGACGTTTCGGGTGGATCGGTTGAGTGAGCCGTTCGCCACCGGTTCGCGGTTCGCTCCGCGGGAGTTGCCGGAAGGGGGTGCGGTGGAGTTCGTGCGGCGGGCCTTGCGGTGGCAGCGGGAGACGTACGAGTTCGCGGTGGTCTTCGAGGGGACGGTCGAGGAGGTGTCCGCTCGGGTGCCCGGGGGTGTGGGGGTTGTGGAAGGGGTGGTGGAGGGTG
>DATCQX010000852.1:0-4745 GCA_036569285.1 Streptomyces sp. | reverse complement strand
ATCTCCGAGCTTCCTCCAACGGACTTGCTGCCTTCCGTCGGAGGGACGAGAGCCGTTTCGCTCCCGCGGTACCACCCTCCTTGGCCCACCGGTCTTCCGGGGGACCCCCTCATTGGGTTCGCGAAACCGGGTCTACTCGCCTGCTGGCTTTCTTC
The DNA here is from genome assembly GCA_036569285.1 of Streptomyces sp. Classification (GTDB taxonomy): domain Bacteria; phylum Actinomycetota; class Actinomycetes; order Streptomycetales; family Streptomycetaceae; genus Streptomyces. The sequence goes on along the minus strand of DATCQX010000852.1, from coordinate 4,590 downwards.
CGGCGGCTCCGGGGTGATCTTCGCGTCGCGCTGACCCCCGGGCTCCCACCGTCCCCGGGTCGCTCTCGGCCGCTCTCGCCGCTACTCGTCCCCATCCACGCTTTCTCGCTCCGCTCAGTGTACGGGGCCCGGAGGAGGTGGGCCCAACGGAATTCGGGGCGTGCGGGAACGCCGGGGTGCTCGGGAACGGGGGTGCGAGCTGTTGCCGATGGACTGAAGTCGATTTATCGTCCCAGCACGATTCGCGTGCAAGATCACGGTATGTGAAGGGGCCGCGGCCATGGTGGCGAAGAAGACGGGGAAGGTTGCAGAGGGAACGGTGCGGAAGAGCGCGGTCCGTAAGAAGGCCGTGAAACCGACAGTGGTCGCGGAGACGGGAGGTACGACGGTGGTCGCTGGGGTGCTGGCTGTGCGGGCGGGGGAGGAACCCTGGACCGAGGGAGAGGTGGACGAGGCCCGGGCCGAGCTGATGTCCGAGGTGCTGCGGCTGCGGGGGGAGATCGAGGCGTCCGAGAGCGCGCTCGCCGGGCTCATGCGGGATTCCGGGGGCGGGGCGGGGGACGACGAGGCGGACACCGGGACGAAGAACGTGACGCGGGAGCACGAGATGGCGCTCACCGCGAATGCCCGGGAGATGCTGCTGCAGACCGAGCGGGCGCTGGAGAGGTTGGACGCGGGGACGTACGGGGTGTGCGAGAGGTGTGGGGAGGCGATCGGGAAGGCTCGGATGCAGGCGTTTCCTCGGGCCACGTTGTGTGTTTCTTGCAAGCAGAAGGAGGAACGGCGCTACTGAAGGGGGTGGCGTTGTTTCGTCGGCGAGTGCGGGTGCGTTGTGGCTGGTCGCGCCCACGCGGCGGTAGCCGCAAATCGATACAGCCCCGCGCCCCTAGGAAAGACGGCGCTGCGCGCCTGTCTTTCCTAGGCGTGTCGTACCCTCGTCCTCACTAGTACCTACGTGAGGGACCTACGTGGCAGAGGTGGAGCGCGTCATCGGTGCGTCGGAGGAACCTGAGGTGGAGCAGCCGTCTCGGGGGAAGCGGCGGGTCGCTGTGTTGTTCACGGTGGCTGTGTTCGCGTACGCGCTCGATCTTGTCAGCAAGATCATTGTGGTGGCCAAGCTGGAGCATCACGCGCCGATCGAGCTGGTCGGGGACTGGCTGAAGCTGGAGGCCATCCGGAATGCCGGGGCGGCGTTCAGTTTCGGGGAGGCCTACACCGTTATTTTCACGGTGATCGCCACCGCGGTGATCGTGGTGATCGTGCGGTTGGCGCGGAAGCTGTACAGCCTGCCGTGGGCCATCGCGCTGGGGCTGCTGCTCGGAGGGGCGCTGGGGAACCTCACCGACCGGATCTTCCGGTCGCCGGGGATCTTCGAGGGGGCCGTCGTCGACTTCATCGCGCCGAAGCACTTCGCGGTGTTCAATCTGGCGGACTCGGCGATCGTCTGCGGCGGCATTCTGATCGTGCTGTTGTCGTTCAAGGGGCTGGACCCGGACGGCACTGTCCACAAGGACTGACATACTCGACGGGTGAGCACGATTCCCGAGATCCGAAACCTGCCCGTGCCGGACGGCCTGGAGGGCGAGCGCGTCGACGCCGCCATCTCCCGGATGTTCGGCTTCTCCCGTACCAAGGCCGCCGAGCTGGCGGCCGCGGGCAAGGTCTCGGTGGACGGCTCGGTGGTCGGCAAGTCGGAGCGCGTGCACGGCGGCGCCTGGCTGGAGGTCGAGATGCCCCAGGCGCCCGCGCCGGTGCAGATCGTCGCCGAACCGGTCGAGGGCATGGAGATCGTGTACGACGACGATGACGTCGTCGTCATCGTGAAGCCCGTCGGTGTCGCCGCGCACCCCTCGCCGGGGTGGACCGGGACGACCGTCATCGGGGGCCTGGCCGCCGCCGGGTACCGGATCTCCACCTCCGGTGCCGCCGAGCGGCAGGGGATCGTGCACCGGCTCGACGTCGGGACGTCCGGGCTGATGGTCGTCGCGAAGTCGGAGCGGGCGTACACCTCGCTGAAGCGCCAGTTCAAGGAGCGCGTCGTCGACAAGCGGTACCACACGCTGGTCCAGGGGCACCCGGACCCGACGAGCGGCACCATCGACGCGCCCATCGGCCGGCACCCGCAGCACGACTACAAGTGGGCCGTCACCGCGGACGGCAAGGCGTCCGTCACCCACTACGACCTGATCGAGGCGTTCCGCGCGGCCTCCCTGCTGGACATCAAGCTGGAGACGGGCCGCACACACCAGATCCGCGTCCACATGTCCGCCCACCGCCACCCCTGCGTCGGCGACCTCACCTACGGCGCCGACCCCACCCTCTCCAAGCGCCTCAAGCTGACCCGGCAGTGGCTGCACGCCGTCCGCCTCGGCTTCGAGCACCCCGGCGACGGCGAGTGGGTCGAGTTCTCCAGCGACTACCCCGAGGACCTCCAGCGCGCCCTGGACCTCGTTCGCGAGGAAACCTACGGGTGAGCGCTTTAGGGCGTTCTCAGTGCATGCGGGGCCATCGAGGGGCGTGCGAGGCTTGTTCTTGATCGCCTGCGTCTAGTCCCGCCGGAGCGCCCGCCGTGGATCAACTGGCCCTCTTGTTCGTCCTGCTCCTCGGGGCCGTGATCAGTGTGCCGGTCGGGGACCGGTTCGGGTTGCCGGCGCCGGTGCTGATGACGCTTCTCGGGATTCTGCTCGCCGTCGCGGATTTTGTGCCCAACGTCGATATCCCGCCCGGGCTGATCCTGCCCGTGCTGTTGCCGCCGCTGCTGTACGCGGCCGTGCGGCGGACGTCCTGGCGGCAGTTCGCCGCGAACAAACGGCCCATCTTCCTGCTGGCCGTCGCGCTCGTCTTCGTCACGACGTTCTCCGTCGCCGCCGTCGCGCATTCGATCGTCCCCGGGCTGTCCGTCGCCGCCGCCGTCGCCCTCGGGGCGCTCGTCGCGCCGCCCGATCCCGTCGCCGCGACCGCCGTCGCCGGGCAGCTCGGGCTGCCCCGGCGGCTCGTCTCCATTCTGGAGGGGGAGGGGCTGTTCAACGACGTCACCGCGATCGTGCTGTATCACGTGGCCATCGCCGCCGTTCTGAGTGGGGAGTTCCACGCCGGGGAGGCTGTCCTTCAGTTCGTGCTGTCCGCCGTCGTCGCCGTCGTCGTCGGGGTCGTGCTCGGGTGGGGGACGAACAAGCTGCTCGATCTGCTCGGGGACGCGACGTTGCAGATCAGTCTGACGCTGCTCGTGCCGTTCGCGGCGTACGTGCTGGCCGAGGAGTTGCACGGGTCCGGGGTGCTGGCCGTGCTCACCTGCGCGTTGTTCCTCGCGGAGTATGCCGCCGACCCCGACGATGTCGTCCACCGGCTGGCCGGGCACGCGTTCTGGGACATCGTCGACACGCTCGTCACCGGGGTGGCGTTCGGGCTGATCGGGCTTGAGCTGCACAACGCGATTCGGACCGCGTCCGGGCGGTGGGGAGAGATGTTGGGGTGGGCCGCCGTTGTCGCCGCTGTGGTCATCGGGGTGCGGTTGGTGTGGCTGTTGCCCGCGGGGTGGCTGGCTCGGAAGATGCACGCTCGGCGGGGGGATGTCGACGAGGAGATCCCGATCAGCTGGCAGGAGATCGTCGTCATGTGGTGGTCCGGGATGCGGGGGGTGGCGTCCGTCGCTCTCGCCCTCGCGATTCCGTTGCACGTCGATGACGGGGGCGCGTTTCCCGGGCGGGACGAGATCGTGTTCATCGCGTTCGGGGTGATCATGACGACGCTGGTGCTTCAGGGGCTGACGCTGCCGTGGCTTGTGCGGCGGCTCGGGGTGCGGGCCGACACGGAGAGGGAGAAGGCGTACGAGAGGGAGCTGGCGGTTCGGGCCGCGAAGGCCGCCAAGCGGAGGCTGCGGGAGATCGAGGAGGTGGAGGAGTTGCCTGAGGAGGTGTCCGAGCAGTTGGTTCGGCGGGCGTTCGAGATCGGGGTGCGGATTTCGCCCGATATCGCCGAGGACGAGCGGCGGGAGGGGCATGAGGCTCGGGTGCGGAGGCTCAAGCGGGTGCGGAGGATCCAGGGGGAGATGCTGAGTGCGGCTCGGCATGAGGTGTTGGCCGCGAGGGGGGAGGCGGGGGCCGATCCGGAGGTGGTGGACCGGGTGTTGCGGCAGTTGGATGTGCGGAGTTTGAGGTGAGGGGTGTGACTGAGGGAGGCGCAGGTAGGTTCTCCCCCATGACGCGCAACGTGGTGATCAGTGGCGGTGGGACCGGGATCGGGCTGGCTGCGGCCCGGATGTTCGCCGAGGGTGGGGATCGGGTGGTGTTGGTGGGGCGGCGGAGAGAGGTGCTGGAGCGGGCCGGGGTGTCGGGGGCTGTGGCGCATGCTGCTGATGTGAGTGACGTCGAGGGGGTTCGGGGGGTTGCTCGGGTTGTGGGGGAACTTGGGGGTGTTGATGTGCTTGTGCATGCCGCTGGAGGGAATGGGGGGTTGGAGCCGGGGGGCCCGAGTTCTGATCCGCTGGATGTCGTCGCCCATGACTGGGGCGTCAATTTCCGGGCCAACACGCTGACCGCCGTCCTGCTCACCGAGGCCCTCAAGGATCAGCTCTCCTCGCCGGGGCGGGTG
>DATCQX010000851.1:0-9478 GCA_036569285.1 Streptomyces sp. | reverse complement strand
AGCGCGAAGAACGCGTCCGGCAGCGCGACCCGGCGCACCACCGAGCAGGACACGTCGCCCTCGTTCCACTGGTCGCCCGCCAGCTCGCCGGTCATCGAGGCGTAGCCGCGCAGGATGACCATGAGGCCGTTGACGCGCTCGCAGGACCGCGTGTTCATCTTGTGCGGCATCGCGGAGGAGCCGACCTGGCCCGGCTTGAAGCCCTCGGTGACCAGCTCGTGCCCGGCCATCAGCCGGATCGTCTTGGCGAGCGAGGACGGGGCCGCAGCCAGCTGCACCAGCGCGGTGACGACCTCGTAGTCCAGCGAGCGCGGGTAGACCTGGCCGACCGAGGTGAAGGCCTGCGAGAAGCCCAGGTGACCGGCGATCCGGTCCTCCAGCTCGGCCAGCTTGGAGGCGTCCCCGCCCAGCAGGTCCAGCATGTCCTGCGCGGTGCCGACCGGGCCCTTGATGCCGCGCAGCGGGTAGCGGCCGAGCAGCTCCTCCACGCGCGCGTAGGCCACGAGCAGCTCGTCGGCCGCCGTCGCGAAACGCTTGCCGAGGGTGGTGGCCTGCGCGGCCACGTTGTGCGAGCGGCCGGCCATGACCAGCTCGCCGTACTCGCCCGCGAGCTTGCCCAGACGGGCCAGGACGGCCACCGCGCGGTCGCGGATCAGCTCCAGGGAGAGCCGGATCTGGAGCTGCTCGACGTTCTCCGTGAGGTCGCGGGAGGTCATGCCCTTGTGGACCTGCTCGTGCCCGGCGAGGTCGTTGAACTCCTCGATCCGCGCCTTCACGTCGTGCCGCGTGACCTTCTCGCGCTCGGCGATCGAGGCCAGGTCGACGGTGTCCAGGACCCGCTCGTAGTCGGCGAGCGCCTGCTCCGGCACCTCGATCCCGAGGTCCTTCTGCGCCCGCAGCACGGCGAGCCAGAGCTGACGCTCCAGCTTCACCTTCTGCTCGGGCGACCAGAGCGTGGCGAGCTCGGCGGAGGCGTAGCGGCCGGCGAGGACGTTGGGGATGCGGGGCTTGGCGGAAGTCACGTGTGCAGATTCTACTGGCGATTCGTGCAGGCCAGCGCCGGGGCCCCGTTCGTCGGAACCTACGAGAGCGTTTCCGCGAGCTCCGCCAGGACACCGGCGTGGCACGGCTCGGGTGCGCACCAGCAGGCCAGCGCCCTGCCCCGCAGTTCGGGCACCAGGGCGAGCAGATCCGGCCGCTCCAGCAGATACGCCCGGTACTTCGCCATCACCTCGGCCCGCGTGCCGTCCCGGCGGCGCGTGGGGGTGTCGTAGGCGAAGGGGTTGTAGAGCGGGTGTCGCGGCAGGTCCCAGCCGCCCATCGTCCAGCGGCGGCCGACGTAGACGAGGTCGGCGGGCGCGTGTTCCAGCCGGGGGCCGTACTCGTGGAGCCGGCCCCGGACGTTGACCACGCGCGTGTGCACGGTGTCCTACCGGTCGTAGGGCAGCAGGTCGGGGCGCTTGGGCGGCAGGCCGTCGCCGGAGGAGCGGCCCGTCAGGCGTCGGCCTATCCAGGGCAGCAGGTGCTGCCGGGTGAAGCGGACGTCCGCGATCCGGCGGGCCAGCCACTTCGGCGGCACGGTGGCCGGCAGCGGCGTACGCCACTCCGTGTCCTCGGGGTCGTAGCCGAGGGTCTGCCACACGGCTTCGGCGACGCGGCGGTGGCCTTCCGCCGTCAGGTGCAGCCGGTCCACGTCCCACATGCGCTGGTCGGAGAGCGAGGGGGCGCCGTACAGGTCGACGACCACCGCGCCGTGCCGGGCGGCGAGCTCGTCGACGACCGTGAACAGCTCCTCCATACGCGGCCGGAAACGCGCCTGGACCGGACCCTCGCGGCCGGGGCTGCGCATCAGCACCAGCTGTTTGCAGGACGGGGCGAGTCGCTCCACGGCCTCCGTCAGCAGGTCGCGCACCCGCACCATGTCGACCTTGGGCCGCAGGGTGTCGTTGAGGCCGCCCACCAGCGTGATCACGTCCGCCTGCATCGCCGCGGCCACGTCGACCTGCTCGTCGACGATCTGCTGGATCAGCTTGCCGCGCACCGCGAGGTTCGCGTAGCGGAAACCGGGCGTCACGGCGGCCATCCGGCCGGCGAGGAGGTCGGCCCAGCCCCGGTAGGTGCCGTCCGGGAGCAGGTCCGACATGCCCTCGGTGAAGGAGTCGCCGACCGCGACCAGGCTGGAGTAAGTGGGATTCGTCTGCATGGCGGAAGAAATGGTATCCCGTGCACATACCCGACGGTCGGTCGACCCGGGGTCACTCGCGGCCTCCGCTCACACCTGCCGGCCGAACAGCTCCCGCAGCACGTCCTCCATCGTCACCAGGCCCGCCAGCCGCCCGTCCACGCCCAGGACCGCCGCCAGATGGGTCCGGCTGCGCCGCATCGCGGTCAGGACGTCGTCCAGGGGCGTGCTCTCCCGGATCCGGGCGATCGGCCGCATGTCGCGCACCGGGAACGGCAGGTCCCGCGGCGAGGCGTCCAGCGCGTCCTTGACGTGCAGATAGCCGACGATCCGCCGCCCCTCGTCCACCACCGGGAAGCGCGAGAACCCGGACTCGGCCGACAGCGCCTCCAACTGCTCCGGGGTGACGCCCACGCGCGCGTACACGACCCGTTCCAGGGGCATCACCACGTCCCGCACCGGCCGGCGTCCCAGTTCCAGCGCGTCGTGCAGCCGCTCCCGGGCCCGCTCGTCGATCAGGCCCGCCTCGCCGGAGTCCCGGACGATCCGGGCCAGCTCGGCGTCCGAGAAGGTGGCCGTGACCTCGTCCTTCGTCTCCACCCGCAGGAGTTTCAGCAGGGCGTTGGCGAAGGCGTTGATCGCGAAGATCACCGGGCGCAGCCCGCGCGCCAGGGTGACCAGCGGGGGTCCCAGCATCAGTGCGCTGCGCACCGGTTCCGCGAGCGCGATGTTCTTCGGGACCATCTCGCCGAGCAGCATGTGCAGATAGGTCGCCAGGGCCAGCGCGATGACGAAGGACACCGCGTGCCCCGCGCCCTCCGGCACGCCCACCGCGTGGAACACCGGCTCCAGCAGATGCGCGATGGCCGGCTCCGCGACCACACCCAGGACCAGCGTGCACAGCGTGATACCGAGCTGCGCCGCCGCCATCAGCGCGGAGACGTGCTCCAGACCCCACAGCACGCTCTTCGCCCGCCGGTCGCCCTGCTCGGCGTACGTCTCGACCTGGCTGCGCCGCACCGAGATCAGCGCGAACTCGGCGCCCACGAAGAACGCGTTGACGACGAGGGTCGCCAGACCGATCAGCAACTGGACGACGGTCATTCGGCCCCCTCCCCGCGCTCCCGGACTCCCTGCCCCGCGGACTCCCCGAAGGCTCCTTCGGACTCCCCGGAGCTGTCGGTCGGCGGCGCGTGCAGCAGCACCCGCGCGGCCCGGCGCCCCTGGGCGTCCACCACGTCCAGCCGCCAGCCGGCGACCTCCACCGAGTCGCCGACCGCCGGGATCCGCCCGAGCTCGGTCGCCACCAGTCCGGCCAGCGTCTCGTACGGCCCCTCGGGCGGCCGCAGACCCACCCGGGCGAGCTGGTCCATCCGGGCCGAACCGTCGGCGTGGAACAACTCCCTGCCCTCGTCGTCGGTGCCGGCGGGGGCGAGGTCGGGGGTCTCGTGCGGGTCGTGCTCGTCCCGCACCTCGCCGACCACCTCCTCGACGATGTCCTCCAGCGTGGCCACGCCCGCGGTCCCGCCGTACTCGTCGATGACGACCGCCATCGTCCGCTTGCCGGACAGCCGGTCCAGCAGCCGGTCCACGGTGAGGGACTCCGGCACCAGCAGCGGCTCCCGCAGCAGCTCGGCCACGGAGGCCCGGGGCCGCCGATCGGCCGGCACCGCGAGCACGTCCTTGATGTGCGCGATGCCCACCACCGAGTCGAGGCTGCCGCGGTAGACGGGGAACCGGGACAGCCCGGTCGCGCGCGTCACGTTCGCCACGTCCTCGCAGGTCGCCTGGACGTCGAGGGCGACCACCTGGACGCGCGGGGTCATCACGTTCTCCGCCGTCAGGTCGGCGAGGTTGAGGGTGCGCACGAACAGTTCGGCGGTGTCCGCCTCCAGCGCGCCCTCGCGCGCGGAGTGCCGGGCGAGCGCGGCCAGCTCCTGCGGCCCGCGCGCCGAGGCCAGCTCCTCCGCGGGCTCCACGCCGAAGAGCCGTACGACCCGGTTGGCGGTGCTGTTGAGATGCGTGATGAAGGGGCGGAAGGCCGCACTGAACCAGCTCTGCGCGGTGCCCACCCGCTTGGCCACCGCCAGCGGCGAGGAGATCGCCCAGTTCTTCGGCACCAGCTCGCCCACCACCATCAGGAACACGGTGGACAGCGCGGTGCCGAGCACCAGCGCCAGCGACCTCGACGTGGACGCCGGGATCCCGAGCGACTCCAGGGGCCCGGCGATCAGCGCCGCGATCGACGGTTCGGCGAGCATGCCGACGACCAGGTTGGTGACGGTGATCCCGAGCTGCGCCCCGGACAGCTGGAACGTCAGATTCCGTACGGCTTTCAGGGCGCCGGACGCGCCCCGCTCGCCGCGCTCCACCGCACGCTCCAGCTGTCCGCGCTCGACCGTCGTCAGCGAGAACTCCGCGGCCACGAAGGCACCGCAGGCCAGCGACAGCAGGATCGCGACCAGCAGGAGGAGCACTTCGGTCATCGGGTCACCTCCGTCCCATGATCGGGCAGGGCGGGGAGGAACGCGCGATGTCGGGTACGCGGGGATCGGGTACTGGGAGGCTCGCCCATGGGCGGACGCTCACACCTTTCGTCACATAGGGAGGGGACCGCGCGGCACGCGATCCCCTCAAGAGTAAAGGATGAGCAAAGCGGTCCGGTCAGGTGAGCGGTTTCACCCAACGCCGCCACTTCTCCTCGGGCGAGTACCCCGCCGCCGCCCAGGCATGGTGCGCGGTCTCGTTGCGCGTCAGCACCATCGCGTCCGCCCGCCGCCCGCCCAGCGCCGCGAACCGCTCCTCGGCGGCGGCCAGCAGCGCCGAACCGATACCCCGGCGACGACGCTCCGGGTGCACGGCGAGCCGGTACAGGTGACAGCGCCAGCCGTCGAACCCGGCGACGACCGTCCCCACCAGCTGCCCGCCCGACTCGGCGAGGAGCAGCGCCCCGGGGTCACGGGCGACCAGCCGCTCGACGCCCGCGCGGTCGTCACTGATGCTCGTCCCCTCCGCCGCCGTTTTCCAGAAGGCCAGCACGGTGTCGAGGTCGTCGGGCGACGCGGCCCGTATCCGCAGATCATGCATACGGCGATCACAGCACTCCGGGCGCTCCTTCGACGGACATTCCGGCATCCGGACGCCCGACCGCCACCGGCTCCCGCCCCTGCAACCGCGCCAGCACCGGCCCGAACGCCTCCATGAACCCCTCCAGCACCGTGAAGTACGTGAACCCGTACCGCTTGCGCAGCCCCCGTACCTTCGCGGTGATCTCCTTCTCCCCTCCGATCAGCAGGATCGGCAGAGCGAGCACCTGCTCGGCCGTGAGCCCCGGTATCCGCTCCAGCAGCGGCTGCACGGCACCCTCCGGGTCGTCCGTCACGATCACCTGCTGGACCAGCAGATTCCGCTCCGCCTCGTCCGCCCGGCCGGCCGCGAACTCCACGTACTTCGCGACCCGTTCGTCCAGTTCCTCCGGCGACAGGGGAGTGATCTGCCCCGTCTCGCTCCCCTCGACGACCCGCGCACCCGCGAACGCGACCACGTCCGCGTGCTCCGCCGCCAGCCGCAGCATCCGGTCGCCGTTGCCGCCGATCAGCAACGGCACCGCCACACCGTCCTCCTGACGCTTCCTCAACTCCTCGACCGTGCGCCGCAGATGCGCCACCCGCTCACCCGGCGCACCCCACGGCAGCCCCGCCTCCTCGTGCTCCGCCGCCACATACCCCGCGCCCAGGCCCAGTTCGAGCCGGCCACCGGTCAGCGCGGCCGTCGTCGCCACCTCACGCGCCAGCAGCACCGGGTTGGAGAAACCCGTGTTGAGGACGAACGTCCCCACCCGGGGCCCCCGCGTCGCCTCCGCCGCCGCGACCAGCGACGGGAACGGCGCCGGCATCCCCAGATGGTCCGGCACCAGCAGTACGTCGTACCCCAGCTCCTCGCCCCGGCGGCACTTGGTCCGCCACGCCTCAAGCGGCGTCGGCTCCAGCAGATTGACCCCGAAACGGAACGGACGATTCATGAACTCCCCCTGATCTCAAGCTATTTGAACGTTCGTCCGCATCCCATCACTCGTGTGCGATCGCCGCCAGTACATTCATCCGTGACGCGCGCAACGCCGGCAGCAGCGCGGCCACCACCCCCACCACCCCCGAACCGACCACCACCGCGACGACCGTCCCCCACGGGATCTCCAGCACCGTCATCCCCCGCAACGCCAGCACCCGCTGCGCGCACACCCCCCACACCAGCCCCAGCGCGAGCCCCAGGACCGCCCCGAACACCGCGATCACCACCGACTCCAGCCGCACCATCCGCCGCAACTGCCGCCGGGCCAGCCCGATCGCCCGCAGCAGCCCGATCTCGCGCGTCCGCTCCACCACCGACAGCGCCAGCGTGTTGACGACCCCCAGCACCGCGATGACGATCGCGAGCCCCAGCAGCGCGTACACCAGATACAGCAGCACCGCGATCTGGTCGTGCACCAGATCCTTGTAGTCCGCCTGGTCACGGACCTGCACCTGCGGATACGGCTCCAGCGTCCGCTCCAGCGCACCCCGCAGCGCCCCCGCGCCCGTCCCCGGCGCCGCGTTCACGTACAGCGCCGACTCCTGCCCGCCCGGCACGAACCGCTCCACCGTCGCCAGCCCCAGGAACAGCCCGCCCCGCGCGCCGAAACCCTCCGCCGCGTCCTGATCGGTGAGCGCCCCCACCGTCAGCTCCGTGCGCCTGCCGCCCGGGAACTCCACCGGCAGGACACTCCCGACCCGCACACCGTGATCCCGCGCGAAGTCCACGTCCATCGCCAGACGCCCCGCCGCCAGCGCCGCCGCCGTGTCCCCCTCGGCGTACGTGATGTGCGCGACGTCGTCCAGCCGCGCGTCGTACCCGGCGGCCGTCGTCTCCACCCGCCCCCCGCGCGGGAACCGCACCGCGAGCGGCGCGTAACGACCACGGACGACCAGACCGACCCCCGCCGTCGCCCGGACCTTCTCCGTGATCTCCTTCGTGAACGGCGTGAAGTTCCCGCTCTGGACGACGAAGTCCGCGCCCAGCGTCCGGTCGATCTGCCGGTCGAAGGACGCCGACATCGACGCGCTCGCCACCGACATCCCGCCGACCAGCGCCAGCCCCACCATCAGCGCGGACGCCGTCGCGCCCGTCCGCCGAGGATTGCGCAGGGCGTTGCGCTGGCTCATCCGGCCCACCGAACCGAACAGCGCCGGGAACGCCCCGCCCAGCACCCGGATCACCGGACGCACCAGCAGCGGACCCGCCACGACCGTCGCGATCAGCGTCAGGACGACGCCCAGGCCCAGCAGCGACGCCGCCGACGCCGTCCGCGACGAGGCCGCGCAGCCCGCCAGCGCCGCCGCCCCCAGCGCACCGAGCACCGCGCCGACGACCGCCCTGATCCGCAGCGGCCTGCCCACCCCGGCGACCTCCGCGTCCGCCAGCGCCGCCATCGGGGAGACCCCCGCCGCCCGCCGCGCGGGCAGGTACGCCGCCACGAACGTCACCCCCACGCCGACCGCGTACGCCGCGACCGGGGTCTCCCAGCCGACGGCCATCTCCGCCGTCTTCAGGTTCATCCCGAACACGCCCATCAGCCGGATCAGGCCCACCGCGAGACCGACGCCCGCCGCGAGGCCCAGCGTGGAGCCCGTCAGACCCAGCAGGACCGCCTCCGTGAGGACCGAGCGGCGCACCTGGCGGCGGTCCGCGCCCAGCGCCCTCAGCAGACCCAGCTCTCTCGTGCGCTGGGCGATCAGCATCGAGAACGTGTTGACGATCAGGAAGACGCCGACGAGCACGGCGATCCCCGCGAAGCCCAGCATCACGTACTTGATGACGTCCAGGAATCCACCGAGCTGCTCCGCCGACGACTTCGCCTGCTCGCTCGCCGTCTTCACGTCGTACGGGCCCGCCCCGAGGGCGCTCGCGATCCGCTCCTTCAAGGCCGTGTCCGCCACGCCCGGCGCCGCCCGCAGCTCGATCGCCGTCGCCCGGTCCGCCGAGCCGAGGAGCCGGGGCGCCGCTGTCGACGGGTCCAGGAAGACGAGGGCCGCGCCCGGGTTGGTCGTCGTGAACGTGACGATCCCGACGACCCTCACCAGGAACGTGCCCGGCTGGGCCATCACCGTCAGCCGGTCGCCAATCCGGACGTCCTTCCTGTCGGCCGTGTCCGCGTCGAGCAGTGCCTCCCCGGCGCCGCGCGGCGCCCGGCCGGACGTCAGCCTCACCGGGCTGCGGTCCGTGACGTGCCAGTCCAGGGCGAGGGTGGGGGCGCCGGTCGTGGGGCCCACCGGTTTGTTCCGCGCGTCCACCACCGTCGCGTTCCCGACGCTCACCTGCGCATGGGTGTCCGCGACACCGGGGAGCTTCGCGAGGCGCCCCGCGAGAGCGGCGGGCAGCGTCTGGACGGCCCCTGTCGGCACCGCCGAGGTGAGGTCGTTCTTCGGCTCGACCGTCACGTCCGCCGACGTCGACGCGAACAGCCGGTCGAACGTCCGCGTCACCGTGTCCGAGAAGATCAGGCTTCCCGCCACGAACGCCACCGACAGGAGGACGGCGAGCGCCGACAGCAGCAGGCGGCCCTTGTGCGCGAGGAAGCTGCGGAGGGTGGCTTTCAGCATGGGTCAGCCCTCCTTGCGGGGGCCGTCGTCCGGCTGCCGGGGCGACCCGCCGCCCGCGAACATCCGCATCCTCTCCAGCACCCCTTCCGCCGTCGGCCGCTCCATCTCCTCCACGATCCGCCCGTCCGTCAGGAACAGGACGAGGTCGGAGCGGGCGGCGGCGTTGGGGTCGTGGGTGACGGTGACGACGGTCTGGCCGAGGGCGTCGACCGCCTGGCGGAGGATCGTGAGGACTTCCTGGCCGGCCCGGGAGTCGAGGTTGCCGGTGGGTTCGTCGGCGAAGATCAGCTCGGGGCGGGAGAGGAGGGCGCGGGCGCACGCGACCCGTTGCTGCTGGCCGCCGGAGAGCTGGGAGGGGCGGTGCTTCAGGCGGTCGCGCAGGCCGAGGGTGTCGATGATGCGGGCCAGCCACTCCTCGTCGGGCTCACGGCCCGCGATGTCCATGGGGAGGGTGATGTTCTCGGCGGCCGTCAGTGTCGGGATCAGGTTGAACGACTGGAACATGAACCCGATCCGGTCGCGCCGCAGCCGGGTCAGCTCGCGGTCCCTCAGGCCCGTGATCTCCGTGTCGCCCAGCCAGACGCGGCCCGCCGAGACGGAGTCCAGCCCGGCGAGACAGTGCATCAGCGTCGACTTCCCCGACCCCGACGGCCCCATCACC
>DATCQX010000850.1:0-22386 GCA_036569285.1 Streptomyces sp. | reverse complement strand
CACCAGCGTGAAGTGGTGCCGGTCGTCCAGCTTGCGGATCGACCGGATGCGGTCGATGCCCTCCTTGCTGCCCAGCTTGCAGCCCAGCGCGTAGCAGGAGTCCGTCGGGTACGCGATCAGGGAACCGTCCCGGACGGCCTGCGCCACCTGGGAGATGATGCGGGGCTGGGGGTTGTCGGGGTGCACGTCGTAGTACTTCGCCATGGGGCGAGCCTATGCCGCCGGGGTGTGATGGCGTGTAACGTCCCTGGTCGACTCGGGGGCAGGACAGGAAGGACGCGCGGTGACGACGGCCCGGGACAAGGACGGCCCGCGGTGGGCCGAGGAACTGCTCGCCCTGTTGAGGCCGGCCGCCGGACACGGCGTGGACGCCACCGTCGCCTGGCTGGCCCGCACCCTGGACGCCGAGGCCGCCCTCCACGACGACACCGCCGGCCCCGTCGCCGGACACCCCCTGGATCTGGACGGCACCCCCGCCGCCGACATCCTCGACGGCCGCGTCGCCGCCGCCTCCTGGGAACAGGACGGCCGGTATCTGCGCCTCGTCCGCGTCGTACGGCCCGCCCCCGCGCGCCCCTGGCTCCTCGCCGTCTCTCGCGCCACCCCCTTCGAGCCGGGCGCCTCCGACGTGATCGCCCACACCGCCGTCGTCCTCGAAGCCGGCTTGCGCACCCGCGAGGCCGACGCCACCGAACGCAGGCTGCGGCGGGCGGCGGCCGATCTGCGGCTCGCGATCCTCCAACTCCTCATGGTCGAGGACACCGTCGCCGCGCGCCGGGTCGCCGCCGGGCTGTGGCCGGGGCTCCTGGACGTCGAGACCGCGCGCGTCTACATCGCCGAGTCCACTGTGGAGGACCGCGACCGGCTCGCCGAGGACTGCCTCGCCGCGACCCGCGATGCCGCCCTCGTCGTCCGCTGCCCGGCGATGGACCCGCAGGTCATCGTCGTCGTCCCCGACGAGCGCGCGGGCGAACGGCTGCGCGCCCTGCCCGCCCGGCGCCCCGGCACCTACCTCGGAGGCAGCGGCCCCCACGAGCTGGCCCGCACCGCGACCGCCTACGGACAGGCCGCCAGCGCCCTCGCCGTCGCGCGCTTCCAGCCCGACCGGACGGCCGTCTACACCGAACGCGCCAACCCGCGCCGCCTGATGGACCCGCACCACCTCAAGGCCTGGGCCCTCGACCTGCTCAGCCCCCTCGACCGCCTCCCGCACCACGTGCGCGCCGAACTCGTCGCCACCACCCGCCTCGGCCTGGAGTTCACCGCCGTGCGCGCCGCACGCATCCTCGGCGTCAGCCGCAACACCGTCCGCGCCCGCATGGAACGCATCGAGGCCCTGATCGGCACCGACCTCTCCGACCTGCCCGCCCGCGCCGCCCTGCACCTCGCGCTCGCCCACCGCGACTCACCCGCGACACCCGGGCCGCCGGCCACCCTCGGCGACCTCCTCACCGCCCCCGCCCTGCGCACCTGGGCCCACAGCCTCCTCGCCCGCCTCGACGCCGACCCCCGCGACCTGCGCGGCACCCTGCGCGCCTGGATCGCCGCCCAGGGCAACGCGGAACGCGCGGCCTGCGCCCTCGGCATCCACCCGCAGACCGTCCGCGACCACGTCCGCAGCGCCGAACCCGTCCTGGAACGTCAGCTCCTCGCCCCCGGCGCCGACCTGTACGAGGTCGTGCTCGCCCACCTCGCCACCGGCGACGTCACCATCCCCGCGAACAAGGACGAACCGGGCGGCCCTGTGCACAGGTGAGCCACGGCCGGGCACACACGCGATTCACACCACCGGCCGTGTCCACGTACGTTCTGGACGGACTCGGGGTGCGACCAGGACGGGGGACCGGTCGCACCCCGCTCAGGTCAGCCCTTCGGCCCCACCGGGGCGCGGGGTGAAACGGACGGGCAGGGTCTTGAGGGAGCGGTGGAAGGGGCCCGGCCGCCAGGCGAGCCGCTCGCGCGGCAGCACCGGTTCGAGGTCCGGCAGCCACTGCGTGAGCCGCTCGATCGCCTCGGTGACGATGAGCAGCGCGTGCCGGCGCACCGGGCAGGCGTGCGGGCCCGCGCCCCACGACAGGTGCGAGGCGTCCGACGGATGCCGCCCGCCGGTCGCCTCACGCTCCGCGAAGTGGCCGAGCCCGCCGTACGACACCACCACCGGCACCGCCTCCGGCAGCCACACCCCGTGGAACGCGACCGCCTCGCGCGCGTAGTAGATCCCCCAGTTCGCCAGCGGCGTCTCGTGGTGCAGCACCTCCACCACCGCGTCCACGACCGGACGGGCGCCGCTGGTGAGCGTCGAGTAGTACAGGTCGTTTCCGAGGACCCGCGAGAGGGTGTTGGAGATCAGGTTCGCCGTCGGCTCGAAGCCCGCCGCGAGCGTGAGGAACACCTGCCAGGTGACCTCCTCCCCGCTCAGCCCGAGCGGATGCGCCAGGAGCCGGCTCGGCAGGTCCTCGCCCGGCCGGTCGGTCTTCGCCGCGACCAGGTCCAGCACGTACCCCGCGAACTCCGCCTCACCGGAGCGCGCCTCGGCGCCGCCCTCCATCATCCGCGCGAGCCCCAGATGCAGCCGCTCGCCCTGGCTGTCGGGCAGCCCGAACAGGTCGTTGAAGACCATCGCCATCAGCGGACGCGCGAACTCCCCGACCAGATCGGCCTCCCCGCGCGGCCCGATCCGGTCCACCGCGAGGCGCACCGCCCGGTGCACCCGGGCCCGCAGGTCGTGCGGTTCGACCAGGTCGAACACGTCGAGGAGGGTCTTGCGGTAGCGCAGGTGCTCGGCGCCGTCCGCGAACAGGGCGCTCGGCCGCCACCGCATCAGCCCCAGCACCGGCGAGTCCACCGGTACGGTCTCCTCCCAGGCCCGCGGGTCGTGCGAGAACGTCTCGTCGTCGCGCAGCACGTCGAGGGCCGCCTGCCGGTCCGTCACCACGAACGCCGGGATCCCGGGCGCCAGTTCGGCCCAGCCGACCGGGCCCTGCGCGCGCAGGGCCGCGTAGTGGCGGTGCGGGTCCGCCGCGAAGTCGTCCTCCCACAGCCGCACCGGGGCGGAACGGGAGAAGTCGCGCTGGTCCGGGGGGTAGGCGGTCACCGGGTCTCCCTGACGACGAGATGGTCGACGAGTGCGAGCAGCGCGTCGACGGAGGAGTTCGGGTCGCGCGCGTCGCACGTCACCATCGGCGTGTCCGCCTCCAGGTCCAGCGCCCGCCTGAGCCGCTCGTGCGTGTGGTGGCGCGGCGAGTCGGGGAACGTGTTGATCGCCACCGCGTACGGCAGCCCGCTGTCCTCGACGAGCCCCAGCACGCCGAACGAGTCCCCGACGCGCCGGCTGTCCACCAGCACCAGCGCCCCCAGCGCGCCGTACGAGATGTCCTCCCACAGCTCCCGGAACCGCTCCTGGCCGGGCGTGCCGAACAGGTACAGGACGATCCCGCCGGGCAGGCTGATGCGGCCGAAGTCGATCGCGACCGTCGTCGTCGACTTCTCCCGCACCCCCGCCAGGTCGTCGACGTGCGCCGACGCCTCGGTGAGCGGCTCCTCGGTGTGCAGCGGGGTGATCTCCGAGACGGAGTCGATGAGGGTGGTCTTGCCGACCCCGAACGGGCCGGCGACCAGGATCTTCACCATCTCCCGCGCGGTGTCCGGGAGATGCGGGGGGCTAACGCTTGAGGGCGCGGAGGCCATCGGCCACTCTCTTCAGCAGATCGGGGTCGTAGTGCGCCGCGGACGCCGCCGGGGCACGGGCGAGCAGCAGCTCCTTGTCCAGCAGACCGGCCGTCAGCACACGCGCCGCCGACACCGGCAGCCGCAG
Source organism: Streptomyces sp. (assembly GCA_036569285.1). GTDB lineage: Bacteria > Actinomycetota > Actinomycetes > Streptomycetales > Streptomycetaceae > Streptomyces. Next base: position 18,572 of record DATCQX010000850.1, on the reverse strand, counting down.
CACCGCCGCCACCTCCACGAGCACGAGCGCACCCCCGGACAGCGCGTCCAGCACGGCGAGTTCGGCCGCCGACAGCCCCTCGGGCAGAACGGCAGAAGGATTGCGGGCGAAGACGGTGAGCCGCTCCAGACGAGGCCGGCTCGGGCGGGCCACCCCGCCCGTCGACAGATACGCCGGCACCAGCTGCCGGCCGGCCGGGCGCGCCGTCACGCGGGTCCGGTGTCGTCGGCTCCTCGGGGTGCCACCGCCATGGCCTTCTCACCGAGCCGCGCGACCTGCGAGTGCACCCGGTGCGCCAGCAGGTCGAGGCGCACGTCCGCGCTGCCGTACGCGGCGACGCACGTCTGGTGCGCGGTCGGCACGATCAGCACGTACCCGAGGTCCGACTCGATCACCACCTGCCGGACGACGGCACGCTCGGCGTCCGCGAACGCCGCGGCGGCCGTCCGGCAGGCGCCCTGCACGGTGCTGGTGATCGCCGCGACCCGCTCGGCGGACGGCTGCGTGAGCGCGTCGGTGTACCCGGTGACCAGGCCGTCGCGGGTCAGCATGACGGCCGCGATCACCTGCGGCACCTCAAGAATCGGCTCCAGCACCCAGGCCGTGTTGTCACCCGTCTCGGGAGTGGTCATCGCGTGGGGCCTCCTTGGCGTTCGGTCCGCTCGAAGTCACGGGGGGTCTCGTCGGGGCGCGCGGCCTCGCGTTCACGTACGGGCGCCGGGTCCGGTTCGGGCTCGGGCGCGGCGGCGCCGGACCAGTCGTAGGACGTGCCGTCGGCCGAGGTCCGGTCGTGGGTGTCGTCGTCGGCCGGGAACACGGGCGGGCCGGTGAGCCAGTCGTCCGGGTCGGGGTCGACGGAGGGCGGCGGGACGCGCGGCCACTCGTGGGTGTCGTCGAGCACCGGGTGCCCGGGGACCGGGGTGTCGTCGCGGGACCAGTCGTCCGCCGGATCCGGGGTGACCGGCGGCCGGGGGATCGGCGAGGCGGGGGTGTCGTCCCGGTCCCAGGCGGGAGTGGGGGTCAGCCGGAGGGTCTCGGTGGGCGAGCCGTCGCGGGCCGCCGCCGTCGCCGACTGGAGGCCGCCGAGCGCCGCCGCCGACTCCTCGGGGGAGCGGGCCGGACGCCGGGGCGAGGACCACTCCTGGCCACCGACCGGCCCCTGCGGCGCGGCCCCGCCACGCGCCGGCCGCGCGATGCGATGACGGCGACGGCGCCGCGGGAGGTCGCCGAGGTCGAAGTCGTCGCCGTCGGCGGGGACGGCACTCTCGGCGCCGGCCGGGTTCGGGACCGGCACGTCGGTGACGTACGGGGGAGACGGAGGGGCCGGTGTCGGGGCCGGGGCCGGGGCTGGAGGCGGCGTCGGTGGAGCGGGCGGGGGCGGCGCCTGGGGGGCCGGAGCGGCGGGCCGGGCCGGAGGCCGGGGAGCCTGGGCCTGGGCGGCGGCGGTCCGGGGCGTCGGGCAGGGCACCCCGCCCGGCCTGCGCGTCGTGCGGGGCGCGCTGGCCGACGGGGGTCTGCGCGCCGGGTCGATCCGGGTCAGCAGATGCGTGCCGACCCGCAGCACCGCCCGGACCCCGCCGTACGGCGACGCCGACGTCAGGTCGACCGTCAGCTCGAACTGCCGGGTCAGCCGTCCGATCGCCGCGAGCCCCATGCGCGGCGGGTCCCCCAGCTCGGTGAGGTAGATCGGCGTGTCCCCCGCGACCAGCCGCTGCGCCCGCTCCCGCTCGTCCCGCGTCATCCCGACGCCCGCGTCGTCGATCGTCACGCACACCCCGTGGTGCACGTGTTCCAGCCCGACGACGACGTCGGTGTCCGGCGCCGAGTGCCGCAGCGCGTTGTCGAGCAGCTCGGCGACGATGATGGCGACCGGCTCCACCGCGTGCGACACGAGCGCGGTACCGGGTTCCAGATGGTTGTGCACCCGCACCCGCTGGTACCCGGCGAGCCGCGCCTGACCGCCGGTCACCGCGTCGACGAGGTGCGACTCCTCACGCGCGAGCCCCACCCACGCCCCGCACACCACGGCCGTCACCTGTGCCCGGCGCAGCGACTGCTCGTTCTCGTGGTCCAGCCGGAACAGGGTCTGCGCCAGCTCCGGGTCGTCGTACTGCGCCTGGAGCCCGCGCAGGGCGTCCTGGAGCCGGTACAGCGCCGCCTGGATCTCCCGCGTCGCGCCCCGCATCCCCGCCTGCGCCGCCGCGTCGACCCTGCTCCGCTGGGCGGTCACCTCCACGCGCAGCGCTTCGAGGACCTTCTCCAGCGCCACCCCGAGCGGTGTGCCGGTCGTGAGGGGCTGGAGCGGGCCGGGTATCTCCAGGTGCGGATGCGCGATGCGGCGCGCGGCAGCCGGCAGCCGCGCCCCCGCGAGGTGCTCCACCTCGGCGGTGAACGCCCGTACGGAACCGTCGAGTTGGGTGCGCAGCGCGGCGATCTCGGCCCGCTGCCGGGCCTGTCTGCGGCGGGCGCGCAGCAGACCGCCGCCCAGGGCCAGCGCGGACAGCGTGCCGGCGGCGAGGCCGCTGACGACCAGGTCCGGTACTTCGATCATCGATTGGGTTCCAGGCAGGGCCGGGCGCTCGACGAGCGCGCACGGGCAGAGGGGAGTCACCAGCACCCCCGGTGGGGCACTCGCAGCACAGTACACACCGTCATCGACCGCTCTCGCACGGTCGAGTGGCACTTCCCTCCGAAACGCTCCGCCATCTGTGCGCTTCTGCCCCCGAGTGTCGGAAATTCCTTCTCGGAAACCGCAGTTGGCGTTGAACACCGCACCCTCCGCCGCCGTACCGACAGGTGCCGCGCCACCGGTCGCCGACCCCGGAGACCGGAAATCACCCATGCCTCCCTGACCTCGTTGACACCCTCCGCCCGACGCCTACCGTGGACCCCGCACAGCACATCGCCCGATCTTCGGACCGCATGGCGGAGGCTTTGTTGACCCCCCTAGGCAGACGCCCGTTCCTCGCCGCGGCGACCACCCTCACCCTGGCCGGTCTCCCCGCGCTCCCCGCCCGCGCCGCACCCCGCGCGACGGCCGGCTCCGTGACCCCCTTCCCGCTGACGGACGTCACGCTCCTCGACGGCCCGTTCCTCGACAACCAGCGCCGCAACACCGCGTATCTGCGCTTCGTCGACCCCGACCGCCTGCTCCACACCTTCCGCCGCACCGTCGGCCTGCCCTCCACCGCGCAGCCCTGCTCCGGCTGGGAGGGCCCGGACGTCGAACTGCGCGGCCACTCCACCGGCCACCTCCTGTCCGGCCTCGCCCTCACGTACGCGAACACCGGCGACACCGCACTGCGCGACAAGGGACGCCGGCTGACCGCCGCGCTCGCCGAGTGCCAGGCCGCCTCACCGGCGGCCGGCTTCAACCAGGGCTACCTCTCCGCGTTCCCGGAGAGCTTCTTCGACCGCCTGGAGGCGGGCACCGGGGTCTGGGCGCCCTACTACACCCTGCACAAGATCATGGCAGGGCTCGTCGACCAGTACCGCCTCGCGGGGAACCAGCAGGCCCTGGACGTCGTGCTGCGCAAGGCGGCCTGGGTGGACCGGCGGACGGCGAACCTGTCGTACGAGCGGATGCAGCGGGTCCTCGACACCGAGTTCGGCGGCATGAACGACGTCCTCGCCGACCTGCACGCGATCACCGGGGACGCCCGCTGGCTCACCGTCGCGGAACGCTTCGTCCACGCCAGGGTGTTCGACCCGCTCGCGCGCGGCGAGGACCGGCTCGCCGGGCTGCACGCCAACACGCAGATCCCCAAGATGGTCGGCGCCCTCAGGATGTGGGAGGAGGGGCTCGCGGACCGGTACCGGACGATCGGTGAGAACTTCTGGCGGATCGTCGTCGGCCACCACACGTACGTCATCGGCGGCAACAGCAACGGCGAGAGCTTCCACGAACCGGACGTCATCGCGGGCCAGTTGTCGGACAGCACCTGCGAGAACTGCAACAGCTACAACATGCTCAAGCTGACCCGGCTGCTGCACTTGCACGCCCCGGACCGCACGGATCTCCTCGACCACTACGAGCGCACCCTCTTCAACCAGATGCTCGGCGAGCAGGACCCCGGCTCCGCGCACGGCTTCAACATCTACTACACCGGCCTCGCCCCGGGCTCCGCCAAACGCCAGCCGTCCTTCATGAGCCCCGAGGACGAGTACTCCACCGACTACACCAACTTCTCCTGCGACCACGGCACCGGCATGGAGACCCACGCCAAGTTCGCGGACACGATCTACACGCACGACGAACAGCGGCTCCTGGTCAACCTGTTCATCCCCTCGGAGGTGAACTGGAAGGCGCAGGGCATCACGTGGCGTCAGAGCACCCGCCTGCCCGACGAGGACACCACCACCCTCACGGTCACCGCGGGCCGGGCCCGCCACGCCCTCGTCGTCCGCATCCCCGCCTGGGCCGAGGACGCCCGCGTCCGCCTCAACGGCACCGCGCTGCCCGGCCGTCCGGCACCCGGCACCTGGTTCACCCTCGACCGCGACTGGACCGAGGGTGACCGCGTCGACGTCACCCTCCCGCTGCGCACGACCGTCGAGGCGACCCCGGACGACCCCGAGGTCCGCGCCGTCCTGCACGGCCCCGTCGTCCTCGCCGGGACCTACGGCGACCGCGCCGACCCGTGGATGCCCCGGCTCGACCTGGCGAGCGTCCGCCAGGAGTCCGCCGACCCGCTGCGGTTCACGGCGGACGCCGACGGTGAGCGGGTCACCCTCCTGCCGATCGCCCGCGTCCACCACCAGCACTACTCCGTGTACTGGCGCACCGGCGAACCGGCGCCCCCGCCACCGGAGTTCGCGGCCTGGCACCGGTTCGACGAGACGTCCGGAACGAGCGCGGCCGACGCCACCGGCCACGGGAAGACCGCGACCCTGGCGGGCGGGGCGAGCTGGACGACGGGGCGCACGGCGGGCGCGGTCGCCCTCGACGGGGTGGACGGCCATGTCGCCCTGGCCGAGGACCTGTTGGCGGGGGCGTCCGCCTACACCGTCGCCGCATGGGTGCGCCTCAGCGGCCAACCCGCCGCGTGGACACGGATCTTCGACGTCGGGACCGGCGTCACCGCGAACCTGTTCCTCACCCCGCGCAGCGACGCCGGGACCCTGCGGTTCGCGATCACGGCGGGCGGGGCGGGAGCCGAACAGCGCATCGACGCCGCCCCGTTGGCCACGGGCCGCTGGACTCATGTCGCCGTCTCCTGCGGCGCCGGGACCGCCGTCCTCTATGTCGACGGCGTCGAGGCCGGCCGCAACAGCGCCGTCACCGTCGAGCCCCGGCACTTCGGGAGCCGTATCCGGGCGGCCTATCTCGGCCGGTCGCAGTACGCCGACCCGTATCTGAAGGGCGCGCTGGACGACGTCCGGGTGTACGGGCGGGCGCTGGACGCGGCGGAGGTGGCGGAACTGGCCCGCTGAACACGAGGGGCGCGCGCTCGCGGACCTGCCGACTTGCGGGCGCCCCTCGTGCGCGGGCACGGTACGGACCGTGCCCACCTCGCTGAACGTCCCTCACCTGAGCCGCCGCGCCGCGCTCGCCCTCCTCGGCCTGGCACCCCTCTCCTCCGGCCCGGCCACCCCCGGCCTCGACACCCCCGCCAAGAAAGAACTCGCCCTCCAGCTCGTCTCCAGCGCCGAGAACTCCTCCCTGGACTGGCGGGCCCAGTACCCCTACATCGAGGACATCCACGACGGCCGCGGCTACACGGCCGGGATCGTCGGCTTCTGCTCCGGCACCGGCGACATGCTGAAGCTGGTGGAGCTGTACGCCCGGCGCAGGCCGGGGAACGCGCTGGCGCGGTACCTGCCCGCGCTGCGGACGGTGCTGGGCGGGGCGTCGCACAGGGGGCTCGGCCCGGCGTTCGTGCGGGACTGGCGTGCCGCGTCCCGGGACCCGGTGTTCCGGCGGGCGCAGGAGGACGAGCGGGACCGGGTGTACTTCGGGCCGGCGGTGCGGCGGGGCAGGGCCGACGGGCTGCGGGCGCTCGGGCAGTTCGCGTACTTCGACGCGTACGTGATGCACGGCGAGTCGGGGTTCGACCGTATCCGTGAGCGGGCGCTGCGCACGCGGAGGACTCCGGCGCGGGGCGGCGAGGAGAGGGCGTACCTCGACGCGTTCCTCGACGCGCGGGTGGCGGAGATGCGGCGGGAGCCGGCGCACCGGGACACCAGCCGGGTCGACACCGCGCAGCGCGTGTTCCTGCGCGCGGGCGACCTCGATCTCACCCCGCCTCTGGAGTGGAAGGTGTACGGCGACCGCTACCGCGTCGGCTGAGGGCGCCGCACACCTTCCCGGACCCCCGGGCGGTTCAGTGGCGCGGACCGAAGAAGTCCACCGGGGTGGTGGCGCCGCTCATCGAGCCGTTGCCCATCTGCTCGAACCGCTGCTGGACGTTCGTCGCGAAGGCGTGCGACTGCTTGGCGGAGCTGGTGCCGCCCGCGTTCATCGCGACCGTGAGGATGCCGCTGACGGGCGCGGTCGGCGAGGTGCGCACCGGGGTGCACAGGAAGTCGAACTCCTGCGGGGAGGGCGAGTCGTACGTCTTGATGCGTCCGCCGCCGAGCGTGGTGGTCTGGCCGCTGCGGAACGCGTCGTCCATCGCGTTGAACACGCCGATCGCCTCCAGTCCGGGCAGGACGTGCCGTCCCCGGCTGAACTGGGGGACCATGCCGAACGCCTGGCCCTGCTTGCCGTTGGCGTAGCGCAGGAGGTGCTCGGGGCCTTCGGTGAGCATGATCGGGAAGGGGGCGCCGTCGAACACGGCGAACAGCTCCTGCTGCTGGGCGAGGAGGCTGTCGCGCAGCCGGAACTCCGACAGGAGCGTGTCGGCCAGCTCCTTCATGCCTTCACGGGTCTGCGGGTCCCACACGCGCGGCTTGAAGTCGGCCACGCAGAGCGTGCCGAGGATCATGCCGGTGTTGTCGCGCAGCGGGGTGCCGAGGTAGGAGCGCACGCCCAGGTCGTTGACGAGCGGGTTCCCCTTGAACCGCGGGTAGTCGAACACGTCGTCGAGCGCGAGCTGGGAGCCCATCGCGACGGCGTGCGGGCAGAAGCCGTAGTCGCCGGGGGCCTCGCGGGTGAGGTTGCTGAGGTCGAAGGTGACCGGGTTGCCCGCCGCGTCGGTCCGCTCACCCGGATCGCCGGGCGGCGTGTACATGCCGCGGAACATCTGCTGTTCGTTGTTGATGAAGTTGACCATGGCCAGCGGCGACTGGGTGAACCCGGCCGCGAGCCGCGCCACCCGGTCGAAGGTGGCCTCCGCGCCGACCGAGTTGAGGCCGAGAATCTGCAGTCGCAGCCGGCGCTGTTCGCCCGCGAGACGGAGTTCTTCAGGTGAGAGGGAGTCCATGAGATCAGATCAAAGCAGAACTCGGCGGGGGGCGGGTCGCCTCCCCTGGCGTTCCCGGTCCCTCCCGTCTCAGGTGTAACCGACTTGTCACCTGCGGTGGTTGGCGGAAGAAGATCTTGTCAAACGAAGGTGCCGGGGTGAATGACGGGTGCTCAACTTTCGATCCTGTCCAAAAAGCACCACGTTTCAATCATCGCCGATCACTTCCCGTCATTCCTTGCGGCGGCCGTCGCGCTATGCCCTTCGGACAGACGACAATCGTGCGACGGGCGTGTTTTCGACGCTAGCGTGTTCGACTCGCCATGACATCGAGGAATCGAAAGTGTGTCTGAAAATGGGGTGTCGAACCCGAAGTGCGGCGTTCCTGTGGAGGGGGAACGCGCCCGGTGTCGGGGGGAGAGCCGTTTCGGTGGGGGACCGGTACGCGGAGCGGGGGGTCCGCGGAGGCTGAACAGGCCCCGGGCGCGTGCCCGTCCGGTGCGGGTCCGTGCCTTCGGCCGCGCCGGCCGCTCTGTGTGCCTTCGGTCCGAGGGGTTGCCGAGAACTCGTCATCTTTGCGCCGCCCTTCAGGCAAGATCGACACTACTGCCGAGTAACGACGGTGGCCGAGTATGAAATGGAGTCAGCTCATGAACAGCTGCGAGGCGGACACCCGCTGCGTGGCGGTGATCGGCATGGCCTGCCGGCTGCCCGGCGCGGGCGGGGCCGACGAACTGTGGGAGCTGCTGCTCGACGGCGCGGACGCCACCGGGGAGACTCCGGCGGAGCGCTACGACGCGGACGCCCTGCACTCCGCCGAGGGGGCGCCCGGCCGGATCACCGCCCGCCGCGCGGGCTACGTCGCGGAGGCGGGCGAGTTCGACGCCGCTTTCTTTGGCATGTCCGAGGCAGAAGCGGTTCAACTGGACCCGCAGCAACGCCTGCTGCTCATGACGGCCTGGGAAGCGCTGGAGGACGCCGGCGTCGCCGCCGCCGACCTCGCGGGCACCCGCACCGGCGTCTTCGTCGGCAACGCCCGCGCCGACCACCTGGAGAACGCCCTGCGCCGGGGCGCGGACGGCGCCGACGCCGCCCAGCTGAACAACTTCCGCTCCCTGCTGCCCGCCCGGGTCTCCCACTTCCTCGACCTGCGCGGGCCCAGCGTCGTCGTCGACACCGCCTGCTCCTCCTCCCTCGTCGCCGTCCACCAGGCCGTGCAGAGCCTGCGCGTGGGGGAGACCCCGCTCGCCCTCGCGGCCGGCGTCAACCTGGTCCTGCGGCCCGACGAGTCCATCGTGATGAGCCAGGCCGGCGGCCACTCCCACGACGGGCGCAGCCGGTTCGGGGACGCCGCGGCCGACGGCCACGCCCCCGGTGACGCGGTCGGTGTCCTCGTCCTCAAGCGCCTCGACCGGGCGATCGCCGACGGCGACCGCGTCCGCGCCGTCATCCGCGGCAGCGCCGTCGGCAACGACGGCCGCACCAGCGACACCGTCCTCAACCCCTCCCTCCAGGGCCAGCTCGACATCCTGCGCTGGGCCTACGAGGACGCCGGCGTCGACCCCGCCCACGTCGACTACGTCGAGGCCCACGGCTCCGGCTCACCCGCCCTCGACCGCCTCGAACTCACCGCCCTCGGCACGGTCCTGGGCGCCGGACGCCCCGCGGACCGGCCGCTGCTCGTCGGCTCGGTGAAGACCAACGTCGGGCACGCCGAGGCCGCCGGCGGCCTCACCGGCGTCATCAAGGCGGTCCTGTGCCTGGAGCACGGCCGGATACCCGCGAGCCTGCACCTCACCACGCCCCGCCCCGACCTCGACTGGGAGGCCCTCCCGGTCCACGTCCCCGACGAGACCCACGACCTGCCCGAACGTGACGGCCGCCCCGCCTACGCCGGCGTCTCCGGGCAGGGCTCCGCCGCCCTCAACGCCCACGTCGTCCTCAGCCAGGCCCCACCGGCCGCCCCCGCGGAGGCCCCCGGGCGTACGCGCACCCGTCACGTGCTGGCGCTCTCCGCGCGTAGCGCCGAGGCCCTGGCCGACCTCACCGCCGCCTACGTCCGCTACCTGAGCCCGGGAGGCGCCGGCGCCGCCCACCCGGTCCGGGACATCTGCCACACCGCGGCCCTGCGCCGCGACCACCACCCGGAGCACCGGCTGGCCGTGGTCGGCGCGACCCACGCGGAACTCGCCGCCCGGCTGAGGGGCGAGAAACGGGCCGCGAGAGGCGCGCTCGCGAAACTCGCCGCGCGGTACATGGCGGGCGAGGACGTCGACTGGGACGCCGCCGTCGGCAAGGCCGGCCGCTACGTCCCCGTCCCCGGCTACCCCTGGCAGACCAAGCGGTACTGGCCCGGCGAGCGGACCGAGCCCGAAGAAGGGGACGACGACCTCGCCGCCTGGGTGCTGCGCGAGCACGCCCGCACCGCCTTCGAGGACGCCTCCACCCTCACCGACATCGGCATCGACTCCCTCGCCAAGCTCCGCATCGTCGTCGAACTCGCCAGACGCACCGGCCAGGACGTCGACCCGGAGGAACTCGGCATGGTCCGCACGGTCGGCGAACTGCGCACCTGGACCCGGAACCTGGAGGCGGTCGCCCGATGAGCGAACCGCTCGATCTGTACGGCCGGTTCGCCGAGGCGGCCGAGCGACATCCCGGCGAGACCGCCCTCGAAGCCGGGGGAGAGGAGCTGACGTACCGTCAACTCCGGTCGGCCGCCGAAGCCTTGGCCGAAAAAATCGGCGAGGTGAAACGGGTCGGCCTCCTGGCCTCCCGCACCCTGCCCGCCTACGCCGGCTGGCTCGCCGCCTTAAGGGCGGGCGCCGCCGTCGTCCCCCTCAGCCCCGAACACCCCGGCGCCCGCACCGCCGAGACCGGCCGCGCCGCCGGGCTCGACCTGATCCTCACGGACGCCGCCGAGCAGGGCCCCGGCGACGTGGGCGTCCCCGTTCTCGCCGTCAGCGTCGACGAGGTGAAGGCCTGGGCCGCACAGGACGCCCCCGCCCGGCCGTACACGCCCCCCGCCCCGGACGACACCGCCTACCTCATCTTCACCTCGGGCTCCACCGGCCGCGCCAAGGGCGTCCCCATCGCGCACCGCAACATCTGCGCCTACCTCGACGACCTCGCCGGCCGCTACGGCATCGGCCCCGGCAGCCGCCTCTCGCAGAGCTTCGAGCTGACCTTCGACGGCTCCGTGCACGACCTCTTCGTCGCCTGGACCGCCGGAGGGACACTCGTGGTGCCCCGCCGCGCCCAGCTCATGTCACCGGTACGGACCGTCAACACCCTGCGCCTGACCCACTGGTTCTCCGTACCCTCCCTCATCTCCTTCGCCTCCCGGCTCGGCACCCTCACGCCGGGCGCCATGCCCACCCTCAGATGGAGCGTCTTCGGCGGTGAACCCCTCCCCCTGCGCGCCGCACGCGCGTGGCGCGAGGCGGCTCCCCAGAGCCGGATCGACGTCCTGTACGGCCCCACCGAGACGACCATCTCCTGCACCGGCCACCTCCTGCCCGACGACCCCGCCGACTGGACGGCCACCCCCAACGGCACCGCTCCCATCGGAACTCCCCACCCGAGCGTGGAAGCGGTACTCCTCGGCGAGGACGGCCGCCCCGGCGACACCGGCGAACTGTGCGTGCGCGGTGCACTGCGCTTCTCCGGCTACCTCGACCCCGGCGAGAACAGCGGTCGCTTCCTCGACGAGGAACTCCGGCCCGCCGACGGCCCGCCGGCCCCCGGACACTGGTACCGCACCGGGGACCGGGTCACCCGGCAGGAAGGCGTCCTCGTCCACCTCGGCCGCACCGACCACCAGGTCAAGATCCGCGGCCACCGCATCGAACTGGGCGAGATCGAGGCCGCCCTGCGCCGCCAGGAAGGCGTGCGCGACGCCGCCGTGATCACCGCCGTCGCGGCCGACGGCGAACCCGAACTCCTGGCCGCCGTCAGCGGCGCCGCCGGGCCCGACGCCCTCTACGAGGCGGTGGGCGGTGAGTTGCCGCCCTACATGATGCCCCGGCGCATCACCGTCCTCGACGAACTCCCGCTGAACGCCAACGGGAAGATCGACCGGCGTACCCTGCTCGCCGTACTGGGACGGGACGGCTGACATCCCCCAAGCTTCATCGGACCCCCGGGTCCGCACACCCCCCACACCTCATCCCCTAGTTGCCGACATGTAAGGCTCCGACATGTTCGACGCCATCGTGGTGGGGGCGCGCTGCGCCGGTGCACCCACTGCCATGCTGCTCTCCCGCGCCGGGTACCGCGTCCTGCTCCTGGACCGGACCGCCTACGGCACGGACACCCTCTCCACCCACCTGCTGCACCAGCCGGGCGCCGCCGCCCTGAACCGCTGGGGCCTGCTGGACAGACTGCGCGAGACCGGGTGCCCGCCCATCGAGCGGGTGCGCTACGAGGTGGACGACATCCGGCTCGACGGCTGCGCCCGGGGCGTGGAGGGCCAGCGGGCGGCCTACTCCCCGCGCCGCAACGTCCTCGACCCGCTGCTGATCGACGCCGCCGTCGAGGAGGGCACCGAATACCGCGAACGGTGCGAAGTGAACGGGCTGCTCCACGACGAGACCGGACGGGTCGTGGGAATCCGGGGAAGGTCCGGGGGGCGAACCTTCACCGAAACCGCCAGACTCGTCATCGGCGCGGACGGCATGCGCTCCACCGTCGGCGCCCTCGTCGGCGCCCCGTACACCGTGGAACACCCCCGCCTCACCTGCGCGTACTACGCGTACTACCCGAAGGTGACGGACGCCCTCGAACTCTACGAGAAGCCCCGCAGCTGGGTCGCCGCCGTCCCCACCCACGACGACGCCACCCTCGTCCTCGCCTACTTCCCGCAGGACCGCTACGCCGAGGTGCGCGCCGACGCCCCCGCCGCCTACCAGGCCCAGGTCGAGGACACCGCCCCCGGACTGTACGAGCGGATCGCGGGCACCGAACCCCTGGAGAGACTGCGCGGCACCGGACGCCAGCAGAACTTCTTCCGCAAGGCCAACGGCCCTGGCTGGGCCCTCGTCGGGGACGCCGGACACCACAAGGACTCCATCACCGCCCGCGGCATCAGCGACGGCTTCCGGCAGGTCGAACTCCTCACCGACCGCCTCACCGGCGCCCTCGGCGACGACCCCGCCGTCCTCGACACGGCCCTCAAGGACTTCAGCGAGGACCGCGACAAGGCCCTCATGGGCGGCTACGAGACGACCCTCGGCGTCGCCCGCCTCGACCCGCACGAACAGCGCCTCTCCGTCCTGCGGGCCGTCCAGCAGGACGAGGAACTCACCTCGATCTATTTCGACACCATCGCCGGAATCGCCCCGGCGAGCGCCCTCTTCACACCGAGGCTCCTGGCGCTCCTGTAGCCTCTTGCCCGCACCTGCCCGCCCTTCGGCGGAGTTGTTCCGGTCCCAACTGCGCAGTCACGTGCGGTAGTTGCCTCAGGCGTATGCTGACGCTGCGCCATGATCCTGATACGGTGCAGCTCATCGCCGACATTCGAACACGCCGAGCACACCGGCCGGACGGCAAAGCCCCCCGGGCCCACCCCGTCCGCCGGTCCAGGTGTGTCGCTGCTGTACGAGGAATCAGATGCCAGGCATCCGCGACCGGCGGACCCGTAACCGCTCCGCCCACCGCAGTCCGCTGCGCTCCTCGTTCGTCGTCCCCTTCATGGTCCCCGCGATCTGCCTCACCTGCCTGTGGGGCTACACGGCGGCCGAACTGGCCGACGAGCAGAGCCAGGCCCGCACCCTCACGCTGCCGACGCACGACGTGCTCGCGCACCTCCAGACCGAGCGCCGGCTCACCGCCCGATGGCAGGCCGACCGCACCCCCGAGCGCCACACCGAACTCACCGCCGCCCGCGCCCGCACCGACGAGGCCGCCGCGGCCTTCCGGCGGTTCCAGGGCGGAGGCCTCGCTTCCGTGTCCCACGAAGGACTGGACGCGCACGCCGCCTCCTTCGGTTCCGCCCTCGGCGCACTCTCCTCCCACCGCGACGCCCCCGACGGCCTCGACCGCCTCACCGACACCGCCGCGCGCGGCCTCACCCTCCTCACCTCCACCGTCCCGCAGACCGGCACGCCCGACGCGATCGTCACCGCCGCGCTCGCCTCCGGCCGCCTCACCGACGACGAACACGCGCTGTTCGGGGAGTACCTCGCGATACGCGACGAGTCCGCGCCACACCTCGCGCGGACACCCGACGGGGACGGCACCGACCTCGCCGCCGTCATAGGCGTCCGCGCCGACGCCCTGCTGCTCGGCGCGGCCACCGGCGCCGTCGCCGCGCTCGCCCCGGTCCTCGCCGCCTGGCTCGTCGCCCGCAGGCGCCGCCGGGCCGCCCTCGCCGACCTGCACGACCTCCACACCTACGCCGAGGACCTCGCGAGCCGACGGCTCCCCGAGATCCTCGCGCGCGTCGACAAGGGCGAGCGGATCGACCCGGCCGCGGCCCTCGGCCTCGGCACCCGGGAGCGCGGCTCCGCCGAGATCCAGCGCCTCGCGGCCGTCATCGACCGCGTCGGACTCGCCGCCGCCGAGACCGCGATACGCCAGCACATGGGCCGTGAGGGCACCGAGAAGGTCGTCGCCCAGCTCATCCGCCGCACCCAGATCCTGCTGCACCGCCTCATCGCCCTCCTCGACGACCTGGAGCGCAAACACGAGGACTCCGACCTCCTGCACGACATCTTCAAGGTCGACCACCTCGCCACCCGCGCCCGCAGGCACGCCGAGAACCTGATGATCCTCAGCGGCACGCCCACCGGCCGCCGCACCAACGCCGCCGTCCCGATCACGGACGTCATGCGCGCCGCCGTCGCCGAGACCGAGTCCTACACCCGGGTCAAGGTCAAGAACTCGCCCGCCGACCGCCGCACCGCCCTCGGCGCACGCGCCGTCTCCGACGTCACGCACCTGCTGGCCGAGCTGATCGAGAACGGCACCAGCTTCTCCCCGCCGGAGACACAGGTCTCGGTGAGCGCGATCCAGGTCGCCAAGGGCCTCGCCATCCACGTCGAGGACCACGGCCTCGGCATCCCGCCCGCCCAGCGCCAGCAGGCCAACCAGCTCCTCGCCAACCCGCCCCGCCTGGACCTCACCGCCCTCGGCGAGGACCCCCGCCTCGGCCACTTCGTCGTCGCCAGGCTCGCCGAGCGGCACGGCGTCAAGGTGGAGCTGCGCGAATCGGTCTACGGGGGCACGCTGAGCATCGTCCTCATCCCCGCCGAACTCCTCGAAGAGGTCGGCTCGCCGGTCCTCGACCAGCTCCAGGCGGCAGCCGCCGCGACGCTGGAGGCGCTCCCGGCGCAGGAGTACGCGAGCCTCGGCGCGGGCGGCACACAGACCTTCCAGCCCCCGGCGGAGCAGGCCTTGGCGGGCGCGGGCGCGATCCCCGCCACCGGCGTCGACCTGCCCACCCACACCCGCCTGACCGACTACGACGGCTTCCCCGAGTACGCGGGCGCGGGCCTCCTCCCGCCGGTCGCGGGCCACCCCGAACCCCAGGCCCCCTACGGCTACGCGCCTGACCCACAGGCCCAGGCGGGCTACGAGACCCCGGCGTACGACACCGCCGCCCACGGTGTCCCCGCCTACGGCGCCCCCGCGTACGGCGGCCAGGACACCGCCCCGGCGTACGGCAGCGGCCCCGCCGAGCCGTACCCCCCACAGGCGCCCGGCCCCTACGGCCCGGGGGGCACAGGGCTGTACACGGAGCAAGCGGTTTCCGCGCCCTACCAGGAACCGCAGCTGTACCAGCAGTACGGGTACGACACCGCCGGCGCCCCGGCGGCGGACCAGTACCCCCAGCAGACCCGCCCCACGACGGGCAATCCCCCCCTGACCACCCCCGAAGTACTGCCGCGGCGCACCCGTGGAGCCGCCCTCGCGCAGCAACTGCGCAAGGAGGCCACCCAGTTCGACGGGGAGGGGGAACCCGACGAGAGCGTCATCTCCCCCGATGTGTCGGCCCGCGCGCTGAGCGCCATTCAACGGGGCCTGAAACGAGCGCAGTCGCCCGAGACGGACCCTCCGCCTCCCGGGCAGTACGACCAAGGGCCCTGATGCTTACCAATTGTGAAGGAACGTTAAGGAATGAGTGAGCAGGTACACCCCGGTCCGCAGCTGGACTGGCTCCTGGATGACCTGGTGGACCGGATCCCCGAGATTCGTTGTGCTGTCGTGCTGTCGGGGGACGGCCTTCTCATCGGCAAGTCGAAGGACATCCGCCGCGACGACGCCGAGCACCTCTCGGCCGTCGGCTCCGGCGTGCACAGCCTCGCCCGGGGCGCCGCACGCCACTTCCACGGCGGACCCGTCCAGCAGACGGTCATCCAGATGGAGAAGGCGTACCTCTTCATCACCGCGGCGGGCCAGGGCGCGCGCCTCGCGGCGTTCGCCTCGGACACCGTGGACATCGGGATGATGGCCTACGAGATGGGCACGCTCGTCAAGCGCGTCGGCACCTATCTGAGCGCCCCACCCCGGGTGCAGAGCCATCCTGGCGGTCACGGCCAGGATGTCTGATTCCCGATGGTCGGATGCGTCGGGCGGGGGGCGTTACTTACGGCCTTACGCCATCACGGGCGGCAGAACCCGCCACTCTCAGCACGCCTTCACGCTGATCACCCAGATCGTCTCGCGGTCCGTCGACGACACGGAGCACGAGGCGCTGGAGCCGGAGGCGGCCAAGATCCTGGAGCTCTGCCGGGACCGCGCGGTGGCGATCGCCGAGATCGCCGCCCTGATGGACCTGCCCGTGAGCGTGGTGAAGATCCTGTGCGGAGATCTCCTCAATACCTCGCTGATCCTAGTCCAGTCGCCACCCGGCAAGGAAAGCCAGCCGGACGTCGAACTCATCGAAAGGGTGATGGATGCCATCCGTCAACTCTGAACCCGTCCTGCCGACGGCACTGAAGATCCTCGTCGCGGGCGGATTCGGCGTCGGCAAGACGACGATGGTGGGCTCGGTGAGCGAGGTGCCGCCGCTGGAGACCGAGGAACGCATGACCGAGGTCAGCCGTGGCGTCGACGACCTCTCCGGCGTCGAGAACAAGGTGGCCACCACCGTCGCCATGGACTTCGGGCGGATCACCGTCGCGTCCGACCTCGTCGTGTACCTCTTCGGGACGCCCGGGCAGGACCGGTTCTGGTTCATGTGGGACGACCTCGCGAACGGGGCGCTGGGGGCGATCGTCCTCGCGGACACGCGCCGCTTGGACGCGTCGTTCGCCTCCATCGACTTCTTCGAGTCGCGGGAGATTCCGTTCGCCGTGGGGGTGAACTGTTTTCACGGGCGGCGGGAGGCGTCCGCGGAACAGGTGCGGGCCGCGCTCGATCTCGATCCCGGGATTCCGGTCGTGCTGTGTGATGTGCGTGACCGCAATTCCAGCCGGGAGGTGCTGCTTTCGGTGCTTCAGGTCGCCCGTATGCGGGCCGCTGCGCGGCTCAGTCGGTTGGGGCATGGCTGAGGAGAGGCTGGGGGGTGGGAACTGTTTGCTTTCGGGTGCGGCGCCGTCTCGTTTTTTGCGCAGTTCCGCGCGCCCCTAATGCGCAGTTCCCCGCGCCCCTAAATATTCGGTAGTGGGTACGTGATCGTTTGTGGGGCCTTCTCTGGTCTGCCTGCTGTGAACGTGAGCGTCACCCTCGTGTAGTGGGCTGCCCTCGGCTCGTGCAGGCGGACCCTTACCGCGTAGCCGTGGAATGTGCCCGCCGCGCAGTAGGGGACGCAGTCGTTGACGACGTTCACACCCTGGCCCTCCGCCTCTTGAGAGGTCCAGTGGGACCAGTGCAGTGAGGTCAGGCGGCTGTTGCCGTCGCCGCAGGCCAGGATATAGTCGGTGGGGCGGATGTGAGGGCGGTCCGCGCAGTCCAGGAGGGTCGTGCGGGGGTGGGGCGTTGTGGTGCTCGCCGCTGCCAGGGACGCCACCGCGCACAAGGCCAGGGCGGTTCTCGTCATGTACCTGGGCATGTGCGCTCCCTGTGCCGGTTCTCCTCCTCGACGCTACGACTGGTCGCCGGGGGACACCACCTCGCGGGACCGGGCGAGGAAGACGAACTCCTTGCCGGGGCGGTCGGGGGCGTCCCTGATCTCCTCTACGTCGAAGCCGGACGCCGTGAGGGTCGCCGTCACCTCGTCCTGCTCCCGGAAGCGGAGCGTGGACTCGGAGAGCAGTGTTTCGCCGGTCGACGTCAGGATGTACACGGTCCGGAACGTCACCAGGGGCCATCGGACGTCGGTCACCTCGTACCAGGTCTCGACCTCGCCGGTGCCGGGGATGCGGACGGTTCGGCGTGACTTCTCGGGGGTCCACTCCTCCCAGGCCCGCCGCGCGGGGTCCCGGGTCTCGAACACGAACCAGCCGCCGGGGCGCAGGGCCGCTCGTACGCCGCGCAGGGTGGCCGTCCAGAGGTCCTCGTCCACGACGGCCTGGGCGGCGTTGCCGGTCATGACGGCCAGGTCCACGCTCAGGGTGGGCAGGGTGGTGGCGTCGCCGTGGAGCCAACGGACCTGGTCGGCACCGGGCTTGGCGCGGGCGATGTCGAGGGAGGCGCGTGCCGGGTCGACTCCCGTGACGGAGTGGCCCTGTCGGGTGAGGAGCAGTGCGAGGGTTCCTGTACCGCAGCCGACGTCCAGGATCTGGTGGGCCCGCAGCTCCTTGGAGAGGGAGAGGTAGGCGTCGAGGTCGGGGCGGTCGCGTTCGAGGGGGTCGTAGAGGGCGGCCAGACGCGGGTTCGTGTACTGCTCGTCCGTCATGGCGGTCACGCTAGGAGGTTCGAGGGGTGCCCGC
Source organism: Streptomyces sp. (assembly GCA_036569285.1). Classification (GTDB taxonomy): domain Bacteria; phylum Actinomycetota; class Actinomycetes; order Streptomycetales; family Streptomycetaceae; genus Streptomyces. Next base: position 415 of record DATCQX010000850.1, on the reverse strand, counting down.
ACCGGGTTTTCGGGCCGCCCTGCGGTGCGCGGCGACGCGTTCGCGGGTCGCGCAGCGGGCGGAGCAGTAGCGGCGGGGGGTGCCGCTGGTGCCGGTGACGTAGACGTTCTCGCAGGTGGCGGAGGTGCAGACGCCGCCCGGGGGGAGCTGGCGGTCCCACAGGAGGACGGCCAGGGTCATGCAGGAGGAGGCGAGGAACCACTCGGCCCAGGGGGCTTCGTCGTGCCGGTCCAGGTGGAGGTGCCAGGGGGTGTGCCCGCCGTGGGAGGTGAGGCGGACGGGGCCGCAGGCGCCCGCGAGGAGGCGGTTGAGGCGGTCGGCGGCCTCGTCGACTGTCGCGGCGGCGAAGACCTCGCGGAGCTTGAGAGCCGCGTCCCGCATGCCGGTGACATCGGCTGTGGACAGGTCCAGGGGG
>DATCQX010000849.1:0-7387 GCA_036569285.1 Streptomyces sp. | reverse complement strand
GCGAACGTCTCAGTCACCGGAGTACCTCTGCTCCTCCCACGGGTTGCCCCGCGCGTGATAGCCGTTCTGCTCCCAGAACCCGGGCTCGTCGTGGTCCAGGAGCCTGATCCCCGCGATCCACTTCGCGCTCTTCCAGAAGTACAGGTGCGGCACCAGCAGCCGCGCCGGGCCGCCGTGCTCCGGCGCGAGCGGCTCACCGTCGTACGAGAAGGCGATCCACGCCTTCCCGCCGGTCAGGTCGGCCAGCGGCAGGTTCGTGGTGTAGCCGGTGTGCGACCAGGCGACCGCGTGCGTGGCGGACGGGTCGGGGCGGACGGCCGTCAGGAACGTGTCCAGACAGACACCGCCGAAGCGGACGCCGAACTTCGACCAGCTCGTCACGCAGTGGATGTCGCCCCGGTACTCGGAGTCCGGCAGCGCGTGCGCGTCCTGCCAGGACCAGGTGCGGGGCTCGGCGACCAGGCCGTCGATCCGGAAGGTCCAGTCGGCGGGCGCGAGGTCCGGGGTGACCTCGGCGGACAGGACGGGCCAGTCGTCGCCCGCGTCGTACTGGCCGGGCGGCAGCCCCGGATTGTGGACGCGGGGGCGCCCGGCGAAACCTCGGGTGACGTTCATGCGGGACGGTGCCTGTCTGGGGGACGTGTACGTGCGCCCTCCACGATACGTGGGCCGCGCGGCGGCTGATCATTGCGGCCGTGTGAACGTGCGCGGGGCCCGGGAATACGGCCTCACCGGAGGCGCTTGGTGACGGATGGCACAAGCGAGCCGGAGAGAGGGAAGCCATGTCCAAGGCATACGTCTTCACCAGCGACGGAGGTCCGCAGACCGAGGCGCTCATCGACGTCGAGCGCCCGAGCCCCGGCCCCGGGGAACTGCTGATCGCCGTCCGCGCGGCCGGGGTCAACCCCGTCGACTGGAAGCTCCGCTCGGGGCTGCGGCGGCCCGGTGACGGCGAGCGGGTCTTCCCGGTGGTCTTCGGGAGCGAGGCGGCCGGTGAGGTCGTCGAGGCCGGCGAGGGCGTGACCGGGTTCGCCGTCGGCGACGAGGTCTTCGGGACGGCCCTGAACGGCGGGTACGCCGAGTACACGCTGCTGCCCGCCGCCATCGCCGCCCACAAGCCCGCCGCGCTCTCGTACGCCGACGCCGCCACCCTCCCCGTCGCCGCCGCGACCGCCTACGACGGCGTCCACCAGCTCGCCCTGCCCGCCGGGGCGACCCTCCTGATCACCGGCGCGGGCGGCGGCGTCGGCGTGGCCGCCGTCCAGATCGCGCACGCCCTCGGCCTCAAGGTCGTCGGTGTCGCGAGCGCCGCGAAGAAGGAGTTCGTCGAGTCCCTCGGCGCGGTGCACGTGGAGTCCGGCGACGGCTGGACGGCCCGCGTCCCCGGCCCTGTCGACGCCGTGTACGACCTGGTCGGCGGCAAGGTCCTTCAGGAAGCCGCCGGGCTGGTGACGGGGCCGGGCAGGCTGATCACCGCCGGTGACCCGGAGGAGGTCGTCGCCGCGCTGGGCGGGACCCGGGTGGCGCGCGCCCGGAACGCGGCCGTGCTGGACGCGGTGGCGGAACTCGCCCTGCGCGGGGACCTGAACCCGCACATCACCGCCCGCTACCCGCTGGAGCGGGCCGGCGAGGCGCTGCGGGCCGTCGAGGAAGGGCACGCCCGGGGCAAGGTCGTCATCGAGGTCGGGGGCGCGCGGTGAACCACGTTCCGGACAAGGTCGTCAGCGAGATCGGAGACGTGCGATGAGCCACGTTCTGGACAACCCGGCACTGCACTCCCTCACCGGACCGCACGCCCGGTTCGCCGAGCGGCGGGGGCGCGTGCTGCGCTACCCCCTCGACGTGTCGCCCTGGCTCGGCCTGCCCGAGGACGCCGACGCCGGGGACTGGGCGGACGTCGCCGCGCTCGCGGGGCCCGGGGCGGAGGTGCCGCTGGCCGGGTACGCGGGGGCCGTGCCCGAGGGCTGGGACATCACCTTCCACGTGGAGGGCGTCCAGTTCGTCGACGACGGCCTGGCCGCCGCGCCCGACGCCGAGGCCGTGCGGCTCGGCGCCGACGACGTGCCCGAGATGCTCGACCTCGTGGCCCGCACACAGCCCGGCCCGTTCCTGCCCCGGACCGTCGAGATGGGGACCTATCTCGGGATCCGGCGCGAAGGGGCGCTCGTCGCCATGGCCGGGGAGCGGCTGCACCCGCCCGGGTACACCGAGATCAGCGCGGTCTGCACCGACCCGGCGTTCCGGGGGCAGGGCCTCGGCTCCCGGCTCGTCCTCGCCGTGGCGCACGGGATCAGGGAGCGGGGGGAGGTGCCGTTCCTGCACACCGGGGCGTCCAACACGAACGCGATCCGGCTGTACGAGTCGCTGGGGTTCCGGCTGCGGCGGCGGACGGCGTTCTTGGCGGCGCGGGTGCCGGAGGCGGCGGGCGCTTCCGTGTGACGGGGTGGGCTGTCGCGGTCGGACGATCCGGTGTCCGACGGCCGTCCGGCCTGCCCGGCGCCTCAGGACGCCGGTTGTCTCGCCGCCGTCTCCGCCCTCACCACCAGCCGGAACCCCACCCCCCGCACCGCCTCGATGCACACCGCCGCGCCCAGCTTGTTCCGCAGCCCGTAGACATGGGTGTCCAGCGTCTTCGTCGACCCGAACCAGTTGCTGTCCCAGACCGCGTCCATGATCTCCTCGCGGGTCACGAGGGCGTCGAGGCGGTCGGTGAGGTAGGCGAGGAGGGCGTACTCCTTGGGGCTGAGGGAGACCTCCGTGTCGTCCAGATAGGCGCGGTGGGCGAGCCGGTCGACGGAGAGCCTGCCGTAGCGGTCCCGGCGCGGCAGTCCGACGACCACACCGGGGCGGGCGGCGGGATCCGGGGGCGGCGCCACACGCCGGCGCTCGACCGCGCGCATCCGGGCGATCAACTCCCGCACGGAGAACGGTTTGACGACGTAGTCGTCGGCGCCGAGTTCGAGGCCGACGACCTTGTCCGTCTCCGAGTCGCGCCCGCTGATCACGATGAGGGAGACCTCGCTGCGGGCCCGCAGCCGGCGGCACACGTCGAGGCCGTCCATGTCGGGCAGGCCCAGGTCGAGCAGGACGAACTCCTCGTCGTCGTCCGCGAGCAGCGCGTCCTGCCCGGTGTCCACCCAGCGCACCTCGTGTCCGTAGTGGGCCAGCCCCCGGGCCAGCGGACCGGCTATTTCCGGGTCGTCCTCGACGAGGAGCACATGCATGTCGTTTCTCCTGGTGACTCCCGGAGGCGGCGGCCTCCGAGGCATGGGGTGTGAGTGAAAGGGGGCTTTACCCCTCCCAGGCGTCGACGGCCTCAGGCTAGTCCTGCTCCCGACGGGAGCGGCGCGTCTCGTCTGTGAACCCCGTCACCTGCTGCGGAACCCGCCAACTCCCCTGGCGCAAAAGGCATGTTGTGATCCGCCGGGGTGCGGAGAATGACCGGCATGCAGACACAGCCACCGCACAACCGACGCACAAGAGCCCGGCGTGGTCTGGCAGTCGGCGCCCTCGCCGCGACCCTCCTCGGCGGGCTCCTCACCGGCACGGCGGGCACGGCCGTCGCCGCCCCCGGGCACATAACCTGGAAACCCTGTACCGCGCCCGACGGCAGCCGGGACTTCGAGTGCGCGACTCTCAAAGTCCCCGTGGACCACGGGAAACCGAAGGGCGCGACGGTCTCCCTCGCCCTCAACCGGCACCGCGCCACCGATCCGGCCCGCCGCATCGGCCCCCTGCTGGTCAACCCCGGAGGACCCGGCGGCTCCGGCGTCGACTTCGTCTTCGGCGCGAAGTCCACGTTCTCGCCCGGACTCCTCGCCCGCTTCGACATCGTCGGCTTCGACCCGCGCGGCGTCGGCCGCAGCGACCCCGCGACCTGCGACTGGGACCTCGTCCTGCGCCAGGACCCGCTCCTGTACCCCGGCAGCGCCCGGGAGTTCGCCGGCCTGCGCTCCGCCACCCACGCCCTCGCCCGGAACTGCCGCGCCCTCACCGGCCCCGTCCTCGACCACATGGGCACCGACAGCGTCGTCCGCGACATGGACGCGATCCGCGCCGCCCTCGGGGAGGCGAAGCTCAGCTACTACGGCGTCTCCTACGGCACGGCGATCGGCCAGCAGTACGCCGCCCGCTACCCGAAGCGGGTCCGCGCGCTCGCCCTCGACTCCAACATGGACCACAGCCTGGGGCGTTCGGCGTTCCAGCGGACCGAGGCGCTCGGAGTGGAGGAGGTGTACGGCCAGTTCGCGGACTGGTGCGCCCGCACCCCCGCCTGTGAGCTCCACGGCCGTGACGCCCGCGCCCTCTTCGACTCCCTGTACCGGCGCGCCGAGGCGGGCGAGCTGGAACTGCCCGGCGGGCTTGAACTGAAGCCGCAGGACGTCCAGTTGACCGTCTTCGGGTTCCTGTACGACCCGGCGTCCTGGTACAGCCTCGCGGACCTCCTCAAGGACATCGACGACCCGGGCGCCGACCCCGTCCGTCTCCCCGCCGGCTTCGGCGAGCCGGCGCCCTACCCGGTCCCGGCGGTGATGTGCCAGGACTACGCGTTCACCGTCCCGTCGTACGCCGAACTCGCCCGCGAGAAGCGGGACCTCGCCCGGATCGCCCCGGTGACCCGGCTCAGCCCGCTCGCCTGGACGACGATGACGGGCTGCCAGAACTGGCCCGCCAAGGTGACCAACCCGCCCCGCCCCCTCAAGGTCGACGGCACCCCGCCGATCCTCCTCACCAACAGCCGCCACGACCCGGCGACCCCGTACGCCTGGGGCACGAACGCGGCGAGGCAGATCGGGAAGGAGGCCGTCCTGCTGACGTACGACGGGGTCGGCCACGGCGACTACTGGCTCAGCCCCTGCGCCCGCGACGCCATCGACACGTACCTGCTGACGCTGAAGACGCCGCGCCCCGGCACCCATTGCCCGGCGGTGTGGCCGACCGGACCCGATGCGCGGCGGCAGTCGGCGGGACCGGTCAACCCGCTGCCGGAGCTGCTGGGCGGGGCGTCGTACTGAACCGGCGGAGGTAGGTCGGCCTCGTGGAAGACCCACGGTGAACGGCAGATCTACACGAACAAGTGGGTGGATCCGTGCCTGGGCGACGTCCAGCAGCCTGACGGGCGCCGGTGGGAGTACCACGTCGTCCGGCTCCGCCACCTGGCTGTGGCCGCCGTGGTCAACGACCGCCAAGAGGTCCTGATGATGTGGCGCCACCGTTTCATCACGGACTCGTGACCCTGGGAGCTGCCCATGGGTCTGGTCGAGGAGGGCGAGACCCCTGAGCAGGCGGCGGCCCGTGAAGCCCTCGAAGAGACCGGCTGGCGGCCTGGCCCTGTCAAGCCCCTGATCTACGTCGGACCGCCGACCGAGAAGAACGAGTCCGACCGCATCGAGTGGATCCCCCTCAGTGAGGTGCGCGGGATGATCGACCGCCGTGAAGTCGTCAGCAGCGGGTCCCTCGTAGGGCTCCCGGAGATGGCCGGTCACGCGCTCGGACGACACGACCGAGGCGGATTCCAGGGCCCGTGTAGCCGTGTGGCACGCCTGATCGAGCTTGCCCTGGTCGAGCTGTGTACACGCCAGCCAGAACGCGCGGCCCGTCGGTTCGTCGAAGTACGCCCCCCATGACGGGTCCGCATCGCCCGCCCGAATCCGCTCGAAGTGGCGGTGCGCTTCGCTGATCGCCCGGTGGGTCGCGAGAGGGCGAGGGAGTCTGCGGGTTTGTCCTGGTAGGTGGCCTGCAAGCTCATGCAGGCAAGGACGTTGGCCATGAACTGGCGGTCGTCGATCTCCTGGGCGAGGTTCAGGCGATAGGCACATACATCTGCTGGAGAAGGCCGGCGAGCGGGCGGTGAGCCGTCAGCAGCAGCGGTGCCTGCGTGAATGCATATCCCGCTTGCCGTTCCTAGGACCCCTAGGTATAACCTAGGGGTCCTAGGAAGCCGGGAGGGCGCATGGTGCGGGCAGGGCTGACGGCGGAGCGGGTGACGATCGTGGGCGCCCAGCTGGCGGATGAGGTCGGGCTCGACCAGGTGACCATGTCGCAGGTGGCCCGGCGGCTGGGTGTGAAGGACGCGAGTCTCTACACGCACGTGCGAGGTCTGGAGGATCTGCGCGGACGGATCGCCCTGCTGGCGGCGGACGAGAAGACCATCCGTATCGCGGAGGCGACCGCCGGGCGGGCGGGCAAAGACGCGCTGGTCGCGTTTGCGAACGCCTGGCGGGAGTACGCCCGCAAGCATCCGGGCCGCTACCTGGCGACGCAGACCCCGATCCGGATCGACCCCGATCTGGCGGCAAAGGCGGCCGGACCTCGGCGCGCGGTCGAGCTGACCTACGGCATGCTGCGCGGCTACGGACTGGCCGAGCCCGATCTGACCGACGCGGTCCGGCTACTGCGCAGCACGTTCCACGGGTTCGTCGCCTTGGAGGCCGCGGGCGGGTTCGCGCACGAGCGTTCGCCGCAGCAGTCCTGGGTCCGCGCCCTCGACGCCCTGCACACCCTCCTGGAGCACTGGCCCCCGTCCCGAGAAGGAGACTCCCCATGACCGATCCGACCATCGGCGGCCTGCGCGTGAACGGCGCGACCCTGCACTACGAAGTACGCGGCCAGGGTCCGCTCCTGCTGCTGATCCCCGGAGGGACGGGCGGCGCGGCCTCCTTCGACGGCATCGCCGACGACCTGGCCGCCGACTACACCGTCGCGACCTACGACCCGCGCGGCATGTCCCGGAGCACGCTGGACGACCCTGAGGCCGAGCAGCGAGTGGCCGAGCACGCCGATGACGCGTTCCGGATGCTGGAACTGCTGTCGCCCGGTGAGCCCGCCCGGGTGTTCGGCTCCAGCTCGGGCGCGATCGCCGCCCTGCATCTGCTCACCGCCCACCCCGAACGCGTCCAACGCGTCGTGGCCCATGAGCCCCCTGCAGTGGAGGTCCTGCCGGACGCCGCCGAACACCGCGCGCTCATCGCGCACGTGCAGGCGACGTTCCGCACCCAGGGGCTTATGCCGGCGATGGCCGTGTTCGCAGCGGGGCTGAAGAAGGACGGCGACACCGCCGAGCCGAAGGCCGAGATCAAGCTTCCGCCACAGGCAGCGGCGCGGGCCGAGCAGACGATGGCCAACCTGCCGTACTTCGTCGGGCGCATCGTGCCCAGCTTCATGTCCTACACCCCGGACATCCACCAGCTGGAGGCGCTGTCGGAACGGCTCGTGCTCGCCTGTGGCCAGGACTCACGCGGCGAGCTGCCCTACCGTCCGGCCGCTTTCCTGGCCGAGCGCCTCGGCACGGAACTCCAGCACTTCCCCGGCGGGCACACCGGCCTCACCACGCACCCCGCCGAGTTCAGCGAACTCCTCCGGAAGGCATTCCGCGCCTGAATCGGCC
>DATCQX010000848.1:0-12745 GCA_036569285.1 Streptomyces sp. | reverse complement strand
AGCGACTGGCTGCGGTTGAGCCGCGGGTCGCAGGCCGTCTCGTAGCGCTGGTGCAGGTCGTCGACGAAGATCTCGTCGCCGCCGCCGACGCACTCGGTGACGTCGTCACCGGTCAGCTCGACGTGGATGCCGCCGGGGTGGGTGCCGAGGGCCTTGTGGACCTCGAAGAAGCCCTTGACCTCGTCGAGCACGTCGTCGAAGCGGCGGGTCTTGTGCCCGGAGGCCGCCTCGAACGTGTTGCCGTGCATCGGGTCGGTCACCCAGGCCACCACCGCACCGGACGCGGTGACCTTCTCGACCAGCTCGGGCAGCTTGTCGCGGACCTTGTCGGCGCCCATGCGGACGACGAACGTCAGCCGGCCCGGCTCCCGGTCGGGGTCGAGGCGCTCGACGTACTGGAGCGCCTCCTCCGCCGTGGTCGTCGGACCGAGCTTCACGCCGACGGGGTTGCGGATCTTCGACGCGAACTCGATGTGCGCGTGGTCCAGCTGGCGCGTGCGCTCACCGATCCACAGCATGTGCGCGGAGACGTCGTACAGCTTGCCCGTGCGGGAGTCGACGCGGGTCAGCGCCGACTCGTAGTCCATGAGCAGCGCCTCGTGGGACGAGTAGAACTCCACCGTCTGGAACTCGGCCGGGTCGGTCCCGCAGGCCCGCATGAAGTTCAGGGCGTTGTCGATCTCGCGCGCGAGCTGCTCGTAGCGCTGGCCGGACGGCGAGGACTTCACGAAGTCCTGGTTCCAGGCGTGCACCTGGCGCAGGTCGGCGTAGCCACCGGTGGTGAAGGCGCGCACCAGGTTCAGCGTGGACGCGGAGGCGTTGTACATCCGCTTCAGCCGCTCGGGGTCCGGGATCCGGGCCTCTTCGGTGAAGTCGAAGCCGTTGACCGAGTCGCCCCGGTACGTCGGCAGGGTCACGCCGTCGCGGGTCTCGGTGGGCTTGGAGCGCGGCTTGGAGTACTGGCCGGCGATGCGGCCGACCTTCACGACCGGCACCGACGCGGCGTACGTCAGCACGGCGCCCATCTGGAGCAGCGTCTTCAGCTTGGCGCGGATCTGCTCGGCACCGACCGCGTCGAACGCCTCGGCGCAGTCACCGCCCTGGAGCAGGAACGCCTCCCCCTTGGCGACGGCGGCCATCCGGCTGCGCAGCTGGTCGCACTCGCCCGCGAAGACGAGCGGCGGATACGACTCGAGTTCCGCGATCACCTTGCGCAGCGCCTCGGCGTCGGGGTACTCGGGCTGCTGCGCCGCGGGCAGGTCACGCCAGGTCGCCAGCGCGGCGACGGCTTGGGAATCAGCGTTGACGGTCACAGGGTCACCCTACGGGGTCATGTAGACCGATTTTCCCTCGGCTCGAAAGATGAGACACCGGAGAGACGAATCGTGCCTCTCGGTGCGGTAAGGTGCGCCACATGTTCGCGCACTTCAACCTGAACTGGTGGTGGACCGCTCCCCCGGCGGCCCGCTGATCTGCGCGTACATCCCACAGGCCGCCCCGAGAGGCGGCCTTCGTGTTTCCCAGGGGTCCGTCTCTCCGTCCACAAGAGAGACGACCGTTCCATGGACCTTCTGACCGACTCCCGCCCCTTCGCGCTCCTGCGCCGCCGTACGCCGGGCCACGACGGCGACACCGTCGAGCTGATCATCGGACCGGCGCGGGAGTACGACCGCCTCGCCGACCTCCCCGACCACGGCCTCGCCCTGATCCCGTTCCGCCAGATCCGCGAGCGCGGTTTCGACGTCCGCGACGACGGCACTCCGCTGACCGTCATCCACCCCGAGGAGACCCACGTCCTCACGCTGGACGAGGCGCTCGCCCGCCTCCCCTCCCACGACGTCCGCGTGGACGACGGCCGCTTCGACGTCGGCGACGAGGAGTACGGCGAGATCGTCGGCCGTGTCCTGCGGGACGAGATCGGCAGCGGCGAGGGCGCGAACTTCGTGATCCGGCGGACCTACGAAGGCCGCATCGACGGCTTCTCCCGCGCCGACGCCCTCGCCCTGTTCCGGCGGCTCCTCGAAGGGGAGCGGGGCGCGTACTGGACGTTCGTCGTGCACACCGGGGAGCGGACGCTCGTCGGCGCGTCGCCGGAGGTGCATGTCCGGATGTCCGGCGGGACCGTCGTCATGAACCCGATCAGCGGGACGTACCGCTACCCCGCCGAGGGGCCGACGCCCGAGCATCTCCTCGGGTTCCTCGCGGACGGCAAGGAGATCGAGGAGCTGTCGATGGTCGTCGACGAGGAGCTCAAGATGATGTGCACGGTCGGGGACATGGGCGGGGTGGTGATCGGGCCCCGGCTGAAGGAGATGGCCCATCTCGCGCACACCGAGTACGAGTTGCGGGGGAAGTCCTCCCTGGACGTCCGCGAGGTCCTCAAAGAGACCATGTTCGCGGCGACCGTCACCGGCTCGCCCGTCCAGAACGCCTGCCGGGTCATCGAGCGGCACGAGTCCGGGGGGCGCGGCTACTACGCGGGCGCGCTGGCCCTGCTCGGGCGGGACGCCGGGGGCGCGCAGACCCTCGACTCCCCGATCCTGATCCGCACCGCCGACATCGCGGACGACGGTCGTCTGCGCGTCTCCGTCGGCGCGACCCTCGTCCGGGGGTCCGACCCGGCGAGCGAGGTCGCGGAGACGCACGCGAAGGCGGCGGGGGTGCTGGCGGCGCTGGGGGTACGGCCGCCTCGGCCGCGTTCCGGGAAGGGGCTGCCGCGATTGGCCGACGACCCTCGCGTGCAGGCCGCGCTGGACGGGCGCCGGGCGTCTTTGGCGCCGTTCTGGCTGCGGATGCAGGAGCGGACGCCGGACCTGACCGGACACGCCCTGGTCGTCGACGGGGAGGACACCTTCACCGCGATGCTCGCGCACGTGCTCCGCACGGGCGGGGTCGACGTGAGCGTCCGGCGCTACGACGAACCCGGGCTCCGCGAGGCCGTGCTCGCGCACACCGGGCCCGTCGTCCTCGGGCCCGGCCCCGGTGATCCCTCCGACCTCGGCGACCCCAAGATGCGGTTCCTGCGGGGGCTGACGGCCGAACTGCTGCGTGGGCATCGGCACGGGGTGCTGGGCGTGTGTCTCGGGCACGAGCTGATCGCCGCGGAGCTGGGCATGGAGATCGTGCGGAAGGAGGTGCCGTATCAGGGGGCTCAGACGGAGATCGATCTGTTCGGGCGGCGGGAGACCGTGGGGTTCTACAACAGCTTCGTGGCGCGCGGGGGCGATGTGGACGGGGTCGAGGTGAGCCGGGCCGGGAACGGGGAGGTGCATGCGCTGCGCGGGCCCGGGTTCGCCGGGGTGCAGTTCCACCCCGAGTCGGTCCTGACGCTCGACGGGGTGGGGATCGTCCGGGAGTTGATGGGGGCGTTGAGGCCGGTCGGCTAACCGAAGAAGACCCCCACTTCCGCGTACAGCTTCGGGTCGACCGTCTTCAGCTTCTCCGTCGCCGCCGACAGTGGTACCCGGACGATGTCCGTCCCCTTGAGGGCGACCATCACCCCGTGGTCGCCCTCCTCCACAGCGTCGATCGCGTGGAGCCCGAACCTCGTGGCCAGCCAGCGGTCGAAGGCGCTCGGGGTGCCGCCCCTCTGGACGTGGCCCAGGACCGTCGTCCGGGCCTCGTTCCCCGTGCGTTTCTCGATCTGTTTCGCCAGCCACTCCCCCACACCTGACAGGCGGACGTGCCCGAAGGAGTCCAGGGACTCGTCCTTCAGCACCAGGTCGCCGTCCTTCGGCATGGCGCCCTCAGCGACGACCACGATCGGCGCGTAGGAGGCGCGGAAGCGGGACGTCACCCAGGCGCACACCTGGTCGACGTCGAAGCGCTGCTCGGGGATGAGGATGACGTTCGCGCCGCCCGCGAGCCCCGAGTGCAGGGCGATCCAGCCGGCGTGCCGGCCCATCACCTCGACGACCAGGACCCGCATGTGGGACTCGGCGGTGGTGTGGAGGCGGTCGATGGCTTCGGTGGCTATGCCGACGGCTGTGTCGAAGCCGAAGGTGTAGTCGGTCGCGGAGAGGTCGTTGTCGATCGTCTTCGGGACGCCGACGCAGGGGATGCCCTCCTCCTGGGAGAGGCGCGCGGCGACGCCGAGGGTGTCCTCGCCGCCGATGACGATCAGGGCGTCGACGCCCTGGCGGTCCAGCGTCACCTTGATGCGGTCGACGCCCTCCTCCTCCCGGTAGGGGTTGGTGCGGGAGGAGCCGAGGATGGTGCCGCCCCGGGGGAGGATGCCGCGGACGGCGGGGATGTCGAGGGGGATCGAGCGGCCCTCCATCGGCCCTCGCCAGCCGTCGCGGAACCCGGTGAATTCGTGGCCGTACTCCTGGACGCCCTTGCGGACGACGGCGCGGATGACGGCATTGAGGCCGGGGCAGTCGCCGCCTCCGGTCAGTACTCCGACACGCATGGACGAGTCCCTTCGTCGCACGACCCTGACGGAGTGTCAGTCTTGCGCGCGGTTCACTCGTCGTCGAGCCCTCGCTCGATGGCGTAGCGGACGAGTTCGACCCTGTTGTGGAGCTGGAGCTTGCCGAGGGTGTTCTGGACGTGGTTCTGGACCGTGCGGTGGGAGATGACGAGGCGTTCGGCTATCTGCTTGTAGCTGAGCCCCTTCGCGACGAGCCGCAGCACCTCGGTCTCCCGGTCGGTGAGCCGGGGCGCGTCGGGCTGGTCGCCGCCGCCGGAGGACGGCGCCGGGTCGGAGGCGAGACGGCGGTACTCCCCGAGGACGAGCCCGGCGAGCCCCGGCGTGAACACCGGGTCCCCGACGGCCGTCCGCCGCACCGCGTCCAGCAGCTCTTCCGTGGACGCCGACTTCAGCAGGTATCCCGTCGCCCCCGACTTCACGGCCTCCAGCACATCCGCGTGCTCCCCGCTCGCCGACAGCACGAGCACCCGCAGGGCGGGGTTCGCGGCGACGACCTCCTTGCACACCTGGACGCCGGGCTTGGCCGGAAGGTTGAGGTCGAGGACGAGGACGTCGGGGACGGCGGCCTTCGCGCGCCGGACCGCCTGTTCGCCGTCCCCGGCGGTGGCGACGACGTCGAAGCCGTGCTCGGCGAGGTCCCGGGCGACCGCGTCGCGCCACATGGGATGGTCGTCGACCACCATGACCTTGATGCTCATCGGCTGCCCTTCTTCGGCACGGTCAGCTCCACTTCGGTGCCCTGTCCGGGCGTCGAGATCAGGTCGGCGCGTCCGCCGAGGTCGCGCAGCCGGCCCCGGATGGACTGGGCGACCCCGAGCCGCCCCTCCCCCTCGGCCTGCGCGAGCCGCCCTTCGGGGATGCCGGGGCCGTCGTCCCGGACGGTGACGATCACCTCGTCCGGCTCGTCCTCGACGAGGATCCACGCCTGCGCGTTCTCACCGGCGTGCCTGCGGACGTTGTCCAGGGCGGCGCCGACGGCCGCGGCCAGTTCGCGGGCTGCGGCCGGGGGCAGGACGACCGGGGCGCCGGGTTCGGCGAGGCTGACGCGGGCGGCGGCGTAGGGGGCGAGGAGGGGGCGCAGGTCGACGGGACCGTCGGCTGAGTCGTCGTCAGCCTCCTCGACGAGCCGGACGACGGCGCCGTCCGCGAGGTCCTCCGAGACCCGGGAGACCTGGGTGAGGCCGCCGGAGACGAGGGTTCTGAGGGCCACTTCCTGCTCGCCGGCCATGCGGCCCAGCTCGGCGGCCTCCCCGCCGATGACGGCGCCCCGGCGCTGGACCATGGCGAGGACCTGGAGGACGCTGTCGTGGATGTCCCGGGCGAGGCGCTCGCGTTCGCGGGTCGCGGCCTCGATCTCCAGGGCGCGGGCGAGGGTGCGCTCGGAGGCGCGGGCGACCTCGACGACGTACCCGATGGCGATGGAGGCGACCCAGACGAGGATCACGTTGTGGACGGTGTCGTGGGCCGGGGTGCCGCGCTCGATGAGGTTGGCGACCGCGACGGGCGTCGAGGCGAAGGCCGCCCAGCGCCACCCGCCCTTGATGGCGAACGCCAGGACGGAACCGGCCGTCCATATCGAGGGGAGCGTGGGGCCGCCGCCGTCGATGGTCGCGTCGGTGACGGCGAGCGGGGTGAGGAGGATGCCGGCGACGGCGATCGTGAGGTCGGCGGTGAGGAAGCGTTTCGTGCAGTTCGCGGCGCTCGCGACCCTGGGGAGGGTGGCGAGCGTCCATATGCACAGGAGGGGGTAGTAGACGTACGCGATCTCGGGGCGGTCGTAGTCGTCGTAGTTGCTGACGAACAGGCCGACGGCGTAGAGCATCGTCAGCACGCGATAGCCGGTCAGCGCACGCCACAGCGGCTGCTCGACCGACATGCGCATGACGCGTTCACGTTTGGGCATGCCCCACCCCCCGAAAAGTCCTACCCGACCTTATTCGGCCTTGCCCTTCTTGGCCTTCGCGGCCTCGGCGAGCTGGCGCTTGGCGGCCGTGGCGTAGATGTCGACGTACTCCTGGCCGGAGAGCTTCATGATCTCGTACATGACTTCGTCGGTGAGGGCGCGCAGGACGAAGCGGTCCTGGTCCATGCCGTCGTAGCGGCTGAAGTCGAGGGGCTTGCCGATACGGATGCCGGGCCGCATCAGCTTGGGGACGACCTGGCCGGGCGGCTGGATCTTCTCCGTGTCGATCATCGCGACGGGGATGACGGGAGCGCCGGTCGCGAGGGCGACGCGGGCGAGACCTCCGGGCTTGCCCCGGTAGAGGCGGCCGTCGGGCGAGCGGGTGCCCTCCGGGTAGATCCCGAACAGCTCGCCGCGCTCCAGCACCTCGATACCGCTCTTGATCGCGGCCTCACCGGCGCCGCGCGCGCCGGAGCGGTCCACGGGGAGCTGGCCGACCCCCTTGAAGAACGCGGCGGTGAGCCGGCCCTTCACCCCGGGGGTCGTGAAGTACTCGGCCTTGGCGATGAACGTCACCTTGCGGTCGAGGACAGCGGGCAGGAAGAACGAGTCCGAGAAGGAGAGGTGGTTGCTCGCCAGGATCGCGGGACCCTCGGCGGGGATGTTCTCCAGACCCTCCACCCACGGTCTGAAGGTGACCTTCAGCGGTCCCCCGATAGCGACCTTCATCGCGCCGTACAACAACCGAGTGCCTCCTGTTTGTGTCGAACAGACCTTAACCCGGAGGACGCCGGAACCGGCCGACGGGCCTGGTCGGTGTCAGTGCGGTCGCGTACGGTGAACCACACGTCCCACGCAGAAGAACAGGAGACCGACGTGCCGGTCCTCCCTGGAGCAGAGCCGTTCCGCCACGAGGGCGGAGAGGTCGGCGTCCTGCTCTGCCACGGCTTCACCGGTTCCCCCCAGTCGCTGCGCCCCTGGGCCGAGCGGCTGGCGGCCCACGGCCTGACGGTCTCGCTGCCGCTCCTGCCGGGCCACGGCACGCGCTGGCAGGACATGGCGCTCACCGGCTGGCCCGACTGGTACGCCGAGCTGGACCGCGAGCTGCGCACCCTGCGCGAGCGGTGCTCGACGGTCTTCGTCGCCGGTCTCTCCATGGGCGGCGCCCTCGCCCTGCGCCTCGCCGCGAAGCACGGCGCGCAGGTCGCCGGCGTGATCGTCGTCAACCCGGCGAACAAGGTGCACGGCCTCGCCGCGCACGCCCTTCCGGTCCTGCGCCACCTGGTCCGGACGACGCCGGGCATCGCCAGCGACATCGCGAAGGAGGGCGTGGAGGAGGTCGGGTACGACCGTGTCCCGCTGCACTGCGCCCACTCCCTGCGGGAGTCGCTGCGCCGGCTGGACGGCGAGCTGCCCCGGGTGACCCAGCCGGTGCTGCTCCTGCGGTCCGCGCAGGACCATGTGGTCCCGTCGGCGGACTCCGCGCGGATCCTGAGCCGGATCTCGTCGTTGGACGTACGCGAGATCGTGTTGGAACAGAGCTACCACGTCGCGACGTTGGACCACGACGCGGACCGTGTCGTCGAGGAGAGCATCGCGTTCATCGACCGGCTCGCAGCAGGCAGGGGTGTCGCCGAGGAAGGGACCACGGCAGGTGGCTGAGCACGACTCCGACCGCGAGGACAACGCGGAGCCGGAGGAGCAACACGTCCCGTTCGACGAGGAGGCCGCCTGGGCCGCCATCGTCGCCGGGTACGGCGACGAGCCCAAGGACCCGCCGGGCGCCAAGCCGTTCAAGTCGGTGGAGGATCTCGCGCTGCTCGAAGCGCAGACCAATGACGACGCGCCGGAAGCTCCGCAGGAGAAACCGGCTTCCGACAAGCCGCTCGGCGGTTCCGTCACGTTCGCGCCCGGCGTCGGCCCCCGCGACTACTCGCCCGCCGAGGCCGCCGACGACGACCTCGGGGAGGACGACGAAGGGCACTTCGTGCCCCCCGAGCCGCCGCCGCTGCCCGAGGCCGACACGACCGCGAAGTTCGCGTGGCTCGGAGTCGTCGGGGGGCCGGTGCTGTTGCTGCTCGCCGTGCTCCTCGGATGGGACATGACGTGGTGGCTCGCGACGATCGGGATCGGCGGGTTCCTCGGGGGGTTCGCGACGCTGGTGATGCGGATGCGGACGGACGAGGAGGGGGACGACGATCCTGGGCGGGGGGCCGTCGTCTAGCGCGCGGGTCTAGTTCGCGGGGATTCTGAGGGTGGCCAGGACCGGGAGGTGGTCCGTGGCCGCCCTCAGGTCGTTCTCGGTGATGCCGGGGAAGTCCTTGGGGACGCCGGAGGTGAGGACTTCGATGCCCTTCGTCGCGAAGATGGCGTCGACCCTGCGGGACGGGTCGAACGCCGGGAAGGTGTGTTCCGTGCCCCAGGGGGCTGTGGACCAGGTGTCCTGGAGGGTTTCCGCGAGGCGTTTGAAGGAGCGGCCCGTGGGGGGTTCGTTGATGTCGCCGCCCGCGATCGCGTGGTCCACGCCCATGCCGGCGAGTCTGTCGAGGAGGGTGGCCGTCTGGTCGTAGCGCTCCTCCTCGTCCAGGGAGAGGTGGGTGCTGAGGACGCCGAGGCGGGCGCCGCCGATGCGGACGACTGCCGTCGCGAAGCCGCGTCTGTGGTTGCCGGTGGTGAGGGGGAGGAGGACGTCCTCTGTGCGTTCCACCGTCGTGCGGAGGGAGCAGAGGATCGCCGGGCCGGCCGCTGTGCCGCCTCCGGTGAGGATGACGAGGTCCGCCGCGCGGGCCAGGCGGGCGAGTTTCTTGCGCCAGCGGAAGAAGCGGGGGGCTTCCTGGAGGAGGACCAGGTCGGGGGTGGCTGCCTTGATGACGCGGGCGAGGGCTTGGGGGTCGTCCCTCAAGGAGCGGATGTTGTAGGTGAGTACGCGGATGGTGGGGGGCAGGGGCATGGGCGTCAATGTACGCCTACGCAAAGGGGCGCTGAGGTGGTGCGCGACTGCCGGTTCGATGTGGCTGGTCGCGCAGTTCCCCGCGCCCCTAGGGGGTTGCCCGTGCCCCCGAATACAAAGTCAGGCCTGCAAGCTGATCGTCACATGACCGGGTCCGGCTCCCTCGCCAGGTCCGCCGCCCCCACCAAGCCCGCGTCATTGCCCAGCTTCGCCGCCAGCACGTCCGCCACCGGGCGCCACTCGCCGCCTACCAGCCAGCGCTTGTAGGACTTGCGGATCGGGTCCAGGACCAGTTCGCCCTCGTCCGAGAGGCCGCCGCCGACGATGAACGCCGACGGGTCGAACAGGGACGCCAGGTCGGCCAGGCCCGCGCCCACCCAGCGGGCCAGTTCCCTGTACGAGTCCACCGCCACCAGGTCGCCCTGCCTCGCCGCCATCGAGATGTGCTTGCCCTCGATGCCGTCGGAGCTGCCGTCGCCGAGGCCGAGGAGGATCTCCGCGTTCTCGGGGGCCGCGTTCGCGCGCTGTTTCGCGTAGCGGACCAGGGCGCGGCCGGAGGCGTACTGTTCCCAGCAGCCCTGGGAGCCGCAGCCGCACAGGAGGCCGTCGGGGACCATGCGGATGTGGCCGAACTCGGCGGCGACGCCGAAGTGGCCGCGGCGCAGCTTGTTGCCGATGATGATGCCGCCGCCGAGGCCGGTGCCGAGGGTGATGCAGATGACGTTGCGGTGGCCCTTGCCGGCGCCGAACTTGTACTCGCCCCAGGCCGCGGCGTTCGCGTCGTTCTCGACGACGACGGGAAGGCCGGTGCGCTGCTCGACCTTCTCCTTCAGCGGCTCGTTGCGCCAGTGGATGTTCGGCGCGAAGTAGACCTCGGAGCGCTGGCGGTTGACGTAACCGGCGGCGCCGATACCGACACCCACGATCTCGTGCCCGGCGCGCGCCCCCTCGACGGCGGAGGCGATGGCGTCCACGATGCCTTCGGGCGTGCCCGGGGTCGGCACTTTGTGGGTGGAAAGGATGGTGCCTTCCTCGTCGACCACGCCGGCCGCGATCTTCGTGCCGCCGATGTCGACGCCGATGGTGAGTCCCATGAATCCCTCAGTTCGGTCGAGCCCCGCTATGGGCCACCGTACCGGAGGGGGCCACCGGTCAGTCCACGTCGATGCGCTGGCCGGGGCCGGTTCCGTCGTCCTTTTCCGAAGGTCCGTCGGCTTTCGTCCAGCGTGCCTCCTGCCGCTGCACGGCCGAGCGGTAGGCGGCGAGCAGCTCACCTCCGGCGGCGGAGAGGTGGTCGAAGACGTCGGGGTTGCGTTCGACGACCGGTTCGACGACGGCCTTGGCCTGCTGGACCATCTGGCGGACGACCTGCTGCGCGGCGGGGCCCGCGACGGCGCCGAGCAGCGGGGACTGGAGGCCGCCTAGCCTCTCGGAGACGGCGTCGAAGAGTTTGCGCAGTTCCTCGCCAGCCGAGGCCGGGGGCGGTCCGTACTTGGCGCGGCGGCGGGCCTTCTCCGCGGCGAGGTCCTCCTCGCAGGCGGTGGCCCAGGCGTCGTCGTCCGTGGCCCGCGGCGTCTCCTCGACCGGCTCGCGGCCCTCGCTGTCGCTGCTCATGGCGTCTCCCTACGGCTCTCCTCACGACGGTACCCGAACGGCGGTACGTCCTTCACCGCTCCCGGGGCCACAACTCCGGATCCGGCGCGAACCGCACCCTCAGCTCGCCGTCCCGCAGCGAGGCGCCCTCGACCGTGCAGCGCCGCAGGGCGGAAGGCAGGCCGACGATACGGCGGAACCGGCCGACGCTGACGACGAGTTCGTCCCCCCGCCGGATCAGGTCCAGCTCCTCCCGCACGGCCCCCGGCAGCGGCAGCGTCCACACGAACGTGCCGTCCCCCTCGGTGACAGGCCACTCGACAGGGGGTGCCGGAAGGTTGACGGGAGGTACGGCGAGGTCCCGCAGATCGTCGCCCCCTCGGGGGTCCCTCCCGAGATGGACGACCGTCTCGGCGTCCCACTCGTCCAGCGCCTTCCGCTGCTGCGCGACGACCCCGGCCAGCCATCCCCCCTCGTCCGGCAGCACCCGGTTCGCGACGAGTTCTTCCAACGGCAACTGCCTGAGGGCGAGCCCGAGCCGGACGTCCCGTACAGCGTCGTCCCCGGCGGGCCCCGGTTCCGCGACGACCCGCACGCCGGTCCCTGGGTCGGCCAGCACGGCCTCCACCGCGGCGAGTTCCAGGTCCCACTTGCCCGCCGTCTCGTACAGCCATTCCGCGGGCATCGGCACACCGGCGAGCCGGCCGAGGACCGGGCGGAGGGCGCGGGCGGCCTGCCGTTCGGCGGGGAGGAGCCGACGGATGTACCGGCGCAGTTCTTCAGGGAGGGCGAGGAGAGCGAGTGCCTGCGGCGTCGGCGGCAGATCGACGACGACCAGTTCGAACCGCTCGGACAGCACGGCATCCCGCAACGCCCGCAGGAGGTTGAGTTCCTCAGCGCCGGGAAGAGAGGTCATCTCCTCGGCTTCGAGCCGCGAGGCACCGAGGAGGTCCAGCGCGCCGGTGGCCTTCTCCTGGAAGCGGAGGAAGTCGTCCCGGAAACCGGCGGAGGGGTCGGGGCGCCAGGCGGTGAGGTGGTCGTTGACGGCGACGGGGGTGTCCCCGGTGGGGACACCGAGCGCGGCTCCCAGGCTGTCACCTCTGTCGGCGCCGAGGACGAGGGTCCGGGTGCCGGAGAGGGAGGCGGACAGGGCGGTGGCGGCGGCGAGGGTGGTACGACCGGCGCCACCGGGTCCGGTGAGGAGGAGGGTGCGCATGGGGATCCACGCTAGTGGGTTGAGTTTCGGGTGCGGCTGTGTGGGGGCTGGTCGCGCAGTTCCCCGCGCCCCTAAAAAGACGGCTGCGCCGGTCTTTTTATCTTTCCGACAGCGCACCCAACCCGAACTACTCCCCGCTCTCCACCCTCTTCTTCAACCCCGCCAACGCCCGATCGATGATGACCTTCTCGGCCTTCCGCTTGATCATCCCCAGCATCGGGATCTTGACGTCGACGGTGAGCCGATACGTCACCTCGGTCGCCCCGGCGCCCACCGCCTTCAGCGTGTACGACCCGTCGAGGGACCGCAGCATCTGGGACTTCACCAGCGTCCAGGAGACCTCGTTCTCGCCGGTCCAGGTGTATCCGAGGACCTGGTCGTCCTTGATCGCCCCGGCGTCCATGACGAGACGGACCTGCTCGGCGCGGCCGGCGGTGTCGGTCTGGAGCACCTCGGCCTCTTTCACCTCGCCCGTCCAGTCCGGGTAGCGGGCGAAGTCGGCGATGACCGCCATGACGTCGGCCGGTGCCGCCTCGATCGTGATGCTCGAACTGGTGTGTTCCGCCATCGCCGGGGCTCCTCCAGATGCGGACCGGTAAGAAGGGTGCGCGTGAAGGCTACCGCGCGCATGACCTGCCGACTTCACGCCCC
>DATCQX010000847.1:0-3929 GCA_036569285.1 Streptomyces sp. | reverse complement strand
CCTACCCCCTGACCCCCACCCCCTCCAACTCCTGGGCCCGCGTCAGGCACCCCTCCACATCAGGCACCGCCTGAAGCGCGGGGAGGAGGAGGCGCCACATGTCGAGGACGGCCTCCTCCACGTCCTCCCGGTGGCACAGCGCGTCGGAGACCGTGTGCGTGCCGAAGAACGCGGCGATGACGGTGCGGGCGGCGCGGGGAACGTCGATCGCGGGGTTCAGCTCGCCCGCGCGGCGGGCCTCCTCCAGGACACCCCCCGCCGTGTCGATCCAGCCCACGAACGGCACCGGCATCTCCGCGGAGATCGCCTGCCGTTCGTTCCACAGCCGGTTCCCGGCCCGCACGAGCAGATGGTCCCGGAACTCGCGTGCGACGTGGAGACTGAGCAGCACGAGCCGCTCCAGCGCACTGCCGTCCCGCTCCAGACATCTGGCGACGACGGGCGGCCAGTGCGCGAAGTGCGCCTCGACGAGACTGCGCGCCAACTCCTCCTTGCTGCCGAAATGGAAATAGAGCGCCCCGCTGGTGTACCCGCTGGCCTTCGCCACGTCGGAAATGCTCGTCCCCGCGTACCCGTGCTCCTCGAAGAGCGCCGCGGCGGCGACGAGCACCGCCTTCCTGGTCGTCTCGGCACGTTCCTGCATCCTTCGTTCTCCGCTTCCCGTGAAACCTCATCGGCCTTTCAGGTGATCTATAGGTGGCGGAGGTATATGTCAGCCCTGACACGGCCGAGCATTGTTTTCATGATTTTATGTCTGAGACTCTTTTCATTTCTTCCGCCGCCCCCGTGGAGCAGTCGGCCCCCTCCTGGGACCGCACGGTCCCCCGCCACCTGGTCCACCGCCGCTCGGTCGCGGAGGTCCTGCTCACGGACGCGCTTCGGGTCTCGGACAGCCGTTTCCTCGTCGCGGCCCAGTGGCCGCTGCGGCACTCCACGTTCGCCCGCGACCCCGAGGGCCGCCACGACCCGGTGTTCGCCGCGGAGACGATCCGCCAGATCGGCCTGCTGATCCCCCGCGTCTTCCTGGGCAGCCCCCCGGAGACCCGCCTGATCATCAGGACCGTCTCCTTCGCCCTCGACCCGGCCGCCGAACCCCGCGCGGCGTTCGGCGCGAGCGACGTCCTGTGCGAGACGCACCTCTCGGACGTCCGCCAAGTCCCCTCCCGGCCGGGCCCGTTGTCCCTCGCGATGACGGTCACCTTCTCCTGCGGGGGCGTCCCCTTCGGCCGCGCGGACGGCAGACTGCGCACCCTGACCCCCCAGCAGTACGACGCCCTGCGCACCGCCCGCGCCCAGCGCCCGCCCCGCACCCTTGCCGGGACCCGTCCCACGCCCGCCGAGGTCGGCGTGGCCGCCGAGGGCGGGGTGCTGGTCGGGTACGGCGACGACGGCGCCGTCCGCGTCTCACCCGCCGACCCGCACCACCCGCTCTTCTTCGACCACCCCAGCGACCACGTCCCCGGCATGGTCCTGCTGGAGGCCGCCCGGCAGGCCGCGTGTCTCGCGGCGGGCGGGGTGCCGGGCCGGCTGCTCGCCGCGCGGCTGACCGCGACCGGCTTCACGGAGTGGGCGCCCGCGGCGGGCGTGGAGTGCGAGAGGGACGGGGAGGGCTGGGGGTTCTGGGTGGTCCAGAACGGGACCCGGACGGCGTCGGGAACGCTCACTTTCGGAGGCTGAGGGGGCCCGAGGCTCCCGTCCGGCCGCTCGTAAGATCATCGTCCATTACGCTCGGGCCCGTATCCCTCACCCCAGGAGCGTGCCCATGAGCGACATCCGGATCCACGACGACCGCGCCGCGGGCCGTCTGGAGGCGCTGGACGCCGACGGCGAACTCGTCGGCCACATCGCCTACTTCACCCTGGACACCCCGGAGCCCGCCCTCGTCCCGGTGCACACGATCGTCGAACCGGCCCACGAGGGCCAGGGCATCGCGGGCTCCCTGGCCCGGGAGCTGTACGGCATCGCGGCGCGGGAGGCCAAGCAGGTCGCCCCCCTCTGCCCGTACGTCGCCTCCTGGGCCGTCCGCCACCCCGACGACGCCCCGCCCGCGAGCCCCGAACTCCTGCGCGCGGCCAAGCACTGGCTCAAGGAACACCCCGAAGGGTTCTGAGGAACCCCGATCCGAGGAGCCCTCGATCCGAGCGGCCCGTGAAGGAAACCACGTGCGCCTCGCCCTCCTGCACACCTCCCCGGCCCACATCCCCGTCTTCGACGCCCTCCGCGACACCCACCACCCCGGCCTGACCCTGCGCCACCACGTGGACGAGACCCTCCTGGCCCGCGCCCGGGAACACGGCCCGCTGTCGGTGGCGTCCGCCGTGCGGGAGGCGCTGGAGCGGGCCGCGGCCGAGGGCGCGGACGCCGTGCTGTGCACGTGCTCGACGATCGGCGCCGTCGCGGAGGCCCAGGGCGCGGGGCTCGCCGTCCCCGTCGTCCGCGTGGACCGGCCGATGGCCGCCGAGGCGGTCGCCGCCGGGGAGCGGATCGTCGTCCTCGCGACGGTCGCGAGCACCCTCGGCCCGACCGCCGACCTGCTCCGGGAGGAGGCGGACGGCCGTCCCGTGAGCGTGCGGACGGTGCTGGTCGACGGCGCCTGGGAACTCTTCGAAGCCGGTGACGGCGAGGGGTACGCGCGTGCGGTCGCCGACGCGGCCGACGCGGTGACCGGCGCCGACGCGATCGTCCTGGCGCAGGCGTCGATGACACCGGCTCAGAAGCTGGTGCGGACGGCCGTCCCGGTGTTCTCCAGCCCTCGCCCGGGACTTGACGCTGCCATTGCCCAAGGTGTGTGAAACTGCAAGTATTTGATCGTCAAGGACGAGGCGAGGCACATGACCCCCACACCCTCCCGGCGCACCCTCCTCCAGGGACTGGCGGCCGGCGCCGCCGTGGTCGCGTTCGACCCTGCCACCCGCGCCTGGGCCACCACCCCCGACGGCACCCTCCCGCAAGTCCCGCCCCTGGACGGCACCCTGCTCACCGACCCCGCGTCCCTCGCCGCGGCGGCCGACGACTACGGCCACATCGTCCACCGCACCCCGGCCGCCGTCCTGCGCCCCGGCTCGGTCGACGACGTCGTCAAGATGATCCGCTTCTGCAACACCCACTCCCTCCACGTCGCCCCGCGCGGCCAGGGCCACGGCACCTTCGGCCAGGCCCAGGTGCCGGGCGGCGTCATCATCGAGACGACCCCGCTGAACCGCATAGGCACCCCCGAGCACGGCACGGTCACCGTCGGAGCCGGGGCCACCTGGACCGACGTCGTCCGCGCGACCCTCGAACACGGCCTCACCCCGCCCGCGTTCACCGACTACCTCGAACTCTCCGTCGGCGGCACCCTCTCGGTCGGCGGCCTCGGCGGCCAGGCCCACCGCCACGGCGCCCAGGTCGACAACGTCCTCGCGCTCGACGTCGTCACCGGCGCGGGCGAGCTGGTCCACTGCTCTCCGGCCCGGCACGCCGACCTCTTCCACGCCGTCCTCGCGGGCCTCGGCCAGTGCGCCGTCATCGTCTCCGCGACCCTGCGCCTGGTCCCGGCGCCCACCGCGCCGACCGTCCGCCACTACCTCCTGCCCTACACCGACCTCGACACCTACCTCGCCGACCAGCGCACCCTGATCGAGGAGCGCCGCTTCGACTACGTCGAGGGCCAGGTCACCGCCGACAAGAACGGCGCCCTCACGCAGTACGTCCTGGAGGCGGTCGCCTACGACGCGGACGTCCCGGAGGCGGCGCTGCTCGCGGGGCTGTCGTACGACCCGGCGGGCGTCCAGCGGACCACGCCGACGTACTTCGACTTCCTGAACCGGGTCGGACCGGTCGCCGAGGAGCTGAAGAAGTCCGGGATCTGGGCGTACGCGCACCCCTGGCTGAACCTGCTGATCCCGGGCGAGCGGACCGCCGAGGTGACCCGGGAGATCCTCGCGGGG
>DATCQX010000846.1:0-10123 GCA_036569285.1 Streptomyces sp. | reverse complement strand
CGCAGCGTGCCTCACGCCATCGGCGGACCCTCCCAAAGTACGCCCAGCCCCTCGCCTCCCCCCTCTCACCCACCTCCTCCAGCCCGCCCCTCCCCTCCCGTTTTGCATCCCCCACCCCTCTCAGGTCATGGTGGCGGATGGCAGTCGTGGCGAGGACGTGAGGTGTGGGGATGAGTGGCGGGTGGAGCAGGCGGAGGTTCGGCGGGGTCGTCGGGGCTGTGGTGGGGGCCGGTGCCGTGGGGTGTTCCGGGGAGACGCGGGAGGGTGGCGTCGGCGGTGGGCGAGGGGCGGAGGGTGTTTCCGGTTCGGCTCCCGGCCCGACCTCCAGCAGCACCCCTTCCACCGGCCCCCGCCCCCTCTACATAGGCACCTACACCTCCCGCGACGGCGGCGGCAAAGGAATCCAGGCCGCCACGTACGACCCGATCACCGGGAAGATCACGCCGACCGGAGTGGTGACCGGCGTCCCCGACCCCTCTTTTCTCGCTGTGCACCCGGACGGCCGGACCCTGTACACGGTGAACGAGAGGGAGCGGGGCGCGGTGAGCGCGGTGCGGATCGCGGACGGGGAGATGCTGGGGAGCCGGCCGACAGGCGGCCAGTACCCGTGTCACGTCTCGGTGCACCCGTCCGGCCGCTGGCTGCTGAGCGCGGACTACGGTTCGGGAAGCGTCGCGGTGCACCCCATCCGCGCCGACGGCGCACTCGGCGAACGCACCCAGTCCCTCACGCACGACTCCCCCGCCCCGTCCCCCGCCCAGCAGGGCCCGCACGCGCACCAGATGGTGACCGCGCCGGACGGACGTCACGTACTGGCGGTGGACCTGGGCACGGACACGGTCTACAGCTACCGCCTGGACGACAGCGCGGGCACCCTCACCGAGGTCTCCCAGGTACACGCCCGCAAGGGCGCGGGCCCCCGGCATCTGGTCTTCCACCCCGGTGGCCGTTACGCGTACCTGGCGAACGAGGTGGACGACACGGTCACGGTGTGCGCGTACGACGCGTCGTCGGGCCGGCTGACGATCGGGGCCCCGCAGCCGACGGGCTCACGCAAGAGCCCCAACTACCCGGCGCAGCTGGTGGTGACGCCGGACGGCGCGTACGCGTTCCTCGCCAACCGGGGTGACGACACGCTGGCCAGGTACGGCGTGGAGGCGGACGGCGCACGCCTGCGGCTGCTCGGCACGGTCGCGGTGGACGGCGACTTCCCCCGCCACATCTCGCTCTCCCCCGACGGCCGTCTCCTGTTCGCCTCGAACCAGCACTCGGGCACGGTGACCGTCTTCCACGTGAACCCGTCGAACGGCACCCTCCGCCCGGCCGGCGAACCGTTCACCTCACCGATGGCGGTCTGCGCACTGCCCCTCTGAACGCCGACGCGCACCCGTGCCTCAGGACGACACCGCCCTCTCACCCCTCTTCCCGCTGCCTCTGCAAAGCCCTCCCACACGCGACCCCACTCGCCTGCGTCAGCAACGCGTGCATCCGCTCGGACAGTTGAGACACATCATCGGCAGGGCTGTGGAACGCCAACCGCACATCCCCCTGCGTCCGCGCCCGCTCGATCCGCAGCGTCAGCCCGTGCCGGTCGACGGCGAGGGGGCGCACACGGACGGCACCGTGGAGGCTGTCGCGGCCGACGAGCCGGGTGAGGCGTTCGACCGCGTCGGGGTGGGAGTCGGAGAGGTGGGTGAGGAGCTGCGCCTCGGCGTCGGCCAGCGGATCGGGTGCGGCGGAGGCGAACTCGTCGCGGTCCACGACGACCGCTCCGGCCGGCTGCTTCAGCACGATGCGGGTGGCGTGAAAGCCGAGGACGCCGCCCCCGCCGTCCTCGGGGGTGAACCAGCCGGCGAGCCAGAGGCGGGACCTGATCCGGGCCCGGACTGCGACAGGTGCGACGTCGGCGAACTCCAGCACGGCGGAGGGCTCGCCGCGCGGCGCGCAGATCGCGGCCGTGACGAGGGCACTGTCGTCGGGGACGCACAGCAGTACACGGCCGTCGTCGGTGACGGTGTGGGCGCCGACGAACTCCTCGCGTCCACCGTCCGCGGTGACCCCGCAGGACCAGGCGGTGGCGAGGATCGACCGGGCGCGCTCCGCCGCGGACGGTACGGCCGTCCAGTTGTGGCTGTCACCCATCCGAAGACCTCCTTAGGTAAGCCTCACCTAACCTATCGAAGATCGGGGCGCACGCCAACCGTCCCGGCGCATCCGAGCCACAAGCCCACCCCGCACCGTCAAGAACCTCAGCTCACCCCAGAACCCCCAACAACGCCCGCGCACACAGCTCCCGCACCTGATCCCGCGACAACTCGCTCCCCCGCAGCCACTCCAGCGACACGGCCGTCATGAACGCCAGCCACCCGCGCACCGCGAGCCGCACCTCGGGGCGCTCCCCGAAGCGCGGCCCGAACTCGGGGTCGGCGGCGAGCGCGGCGAGGATCTGCCGCTCCTGCGCGGCGAGCGCCCGCCGGTAGACACGGCGTACGGCCTGGTCACCGGCCGCGTCGGCGCGGTGGAAGGCACGGAAGCCGTGGGCGAACTCCTCGACGTACCCGAGGAAGACGTCGAGCCCGGCGGCGAGTTGCTCACGCACCGGCACCCCCGGCACCGCCGCCGTCAGAACGAGCATCCGCTCGCTCTCGCGCTCGACGACCGCCGCGAAGAAATCCCGTTTCGTCGGGAAGTAGTGATACAGCAGCCCCCGCGACACCTCGGCGATCTCGGCGACCCGCTCGATGCGGACCTCGTCGTACGGGCTCTCGGAGAACAGCCGCGCGCCGACCGACAGAAGCTGCTCGCGGCGCTCCTGCGTGCTGAGCCGGCGCCGGACGCGCTCGCCCTGTTCGACGGTCATGCCCGCACTTTACTTGACGCCGGTTCAATAGGCCGATCAGACTGAAACGCGCTATTGAATCCGCGTACAACAGGCTCGAAGTGCCGCAGGATCAAAGGGAGATCGCGTCATGACGGATTCGGCGACAGGCACCCGCACCGCCCTGCCCAGGAACTTCCGCGACGCCCGTCGGGGCTGGCCCGAACTGCACCGCATACCCCACCCGAAGGGCCGGCTCCCGCTCCTCGGCGACATCCGGGGCGTGAACCGCAAGACCCCGGTCCAGGACAGCGTGCGGTTCGGCGCCGCGACCGGGCCGCTCTTCCGCCGCAAGGCGTTCGGCAGGGAGTTCGTGTTCGTGGGCGGCGCCCGCTACGCCGCCGACCTCGCGGACGAGTCCCGGTTCGCCAAGCACGTCGGTCTCGGCATCGCGGGCCTCCGGCCGATCGCCGGGGACGGCCTGTTCACGGCGCACAACGACGAGCCCAACTGGCAGCTCGCGCATGACGTGCTGGCGCCCGGGTTCAGCCGGGACGCGATGGCCGCGTACCACCCGATGATGCTGGACGTCGCGGCCCGCCTCACCGACCGCTGGGACCGGGCGGCGTCGGCGGGCGCCCTGGTGGACGTCCCCGGGGACATGACGAAGCTGACGCTGGAGACGATCTCCCGCACCGGCTTCGGACACGACTTCGGCTCCTTCGAACGCAGCCGCCCGCACCCCTTCGTCGAGGCGATGGTCGGGACCCTCAGCTATGCCCAGCGCCTCAACGGCCTCCCCTTCCCCGCCCTCAACCGCGCCGCCGCCCGGCGCAACGAGACCGACATGGCGTATCTGAACGACACGGTCGACGACCTCGTCCGCGTCCGGAAAGCGAGCGGCGGCGGGGACGGCGACCTCCTCGACCGGATGCTGGAGACGGCCCACCCGGAGACCGGCGAGCGGCTGTCCGCCGAGAACGTGCGCCGCCAGGTGATCACCTTTCTGGTCGCCGGGCACGAGACGACGTCCGGGGCGCTCTCCTTCGCACTGCACTACCTCTCCCTGCACCCCGAGATCGCCGCGCGCGCCCGTGCGGAGGTGGACCGGGTGTGGGGTGACGCGAAGGTGCCCGGGTACGAGCAGGTCGCCCGACTCCGATACGTGCGCAGGGTGTTGGACGAGACGCTGCGGCTGTGGCCGACGGCGCCCGGGTTCTCGCGGGAGGCTCGGGAGGACACCGTCCTCGCCGGGGAGCATCCGATGCGCAAGGGCGCCTGGGCGCTCGTCCTGACGCCGTTGCTGCACCGCGACCCCGAGGCGTGGGGCCCGGACGCGGAGCGGTTCGACCCCGACCGCTTCGACGCGGCGGCCGTCCGCGCCCGTCCCGCGCACGTCTTCAAGCCCTGGGGGACAGGCGCGCGGGCCTGCATCGGCCGCCAGTTCGCCCTGCACGAGGCGACCCTCGTCCTCGGACTCCTGCTGCGCCGCTACGAGTTGAGGGCCGACCCGGGGTACGAGCTGCGCGTCACGGAACGGCTGACTCTGATGCCGGAGGGGTTGCGGCTGGGGTTGGACCGGCGAACGGCCGCCCCCATGAAGGACGTTGAGCACCCCGCGACGCCCGCCCCGGACGACGCCGCCCCCGACTCCCCCGCCTCAGCCCCCGGTTGCCCAGTGCACCGGCCTGCGGACTGACTCCGGCAGCCGTGTCCCCGCGCTCCCCCGAGCCGCGTCCACCTGCGGCTGGGTCACGAAGAGCGCCCCGGTCAGGTCGGCCCCGCCGAGGTCGGCGTCCCGCAGGTCCGCCCCGATCAGGTCCGCGTCCCGCAGATCCGCGCCGGTGAGGTCGGCGGCGATCAGATAGGCGCCCCTCAGGTCGGCCCCGCGCAGGTCGGCGCCCTTGAGGCGGGCGCCCATCAGGTCCGCGCCCCGGTGCTGCCGTTTCCGTCCCGGCACCTTGGCGCGCGTCAACTCGCTGGCCTTGAAGAGGAGTTTGGCCACCGACTGGCGGTGGGCGCCGACGTCCAGTGCGGTCAGTTCGTCCGGCGTGCCCCGGGTGAGCGCGTCCGTGCGGTCGAGGGCCTCGCGGAGTTCGGGGTGCACCGGGCGGGCGGCGGGCAGGGCGAGGGCCTGGGTGAGGTACGTCAGCAGTTCGTGCAACTGCCGCACCACCGGGAAGACTTCGTGCATCCGGCGGCCACCGTCGCGGCCCTCGAAGACGACCTGGGAGACCTTCTGGCCGGCGCCGAGGCAGTCGTACACCGTGCAGCCGGTGAAGCCCCGCTGCCGCAGCTCGGTGTGGATGCCGCAGGTGTGGTCCGCCAGGAGGTTGCGGCAGGGGGTGCCGGCGGGCTTGTCGAAGGCGAAGTCCGCCGAGCGCGCGAAGGGCAGCGCCACGCAGCACAGTCCGAAGCAGTTGCCGCAGTCGCCGCGCAGGTCGGCCGGCGCGGGCCTGGTCTTTTCCATCCCGCCACCCTACTGACCTGCACAACTACATCGCGAACCGATCACCGGACCGCCCCACCCGCTCACCCGCCGACGCTCCCGATCACGCCTCGTCCCGAGTGAGCGCCAGCAACCGATCCAGCACACGCGGCCCCCCAGCCCGGATTCCGTCGTGCTCGAACTCGTCCGTCACCCAGGTCCGCAGCCCCTTGACGGCCCTCGCGGTCTCCAGAGAGTGCGGAGTGTGGACGTACAGGTCGTCGTGGTACACGGCCGCCGCGACCGGAACCTCGTTCGCCGCGAGGCGGGCCTTGTCGTACAGCGGGGTCCAGCCGGTGCGGGCGGCCAGGGCCTCGGCCGTCTCCTTGAGGGGGCGCAGGGCGGGGTCGTGGTCGAACATCCAGGGGTGGATGGTCTCGCCGGTGAACAGGAAGGGGTCGCCGACGCCGTCGAACTGGGGGAACTCGGCGCGGACGCGGTCCGCCGACCAGGCCGTGGGGCGGTCGTCCTGGCCGTAGATCGACTCGTGGACGAGCGCGTAGAGGGGGTTCTTCGCGAACGAGAGGTGGCTCTGGAGGTTCTCCCGGAACTCGTCGGACAGCGCCTCGCCCTCCACTGTCGGGACGAACGCGTCCTCCAGGAGGTGGTGCAGACGGTGGCTCCCCTCGCCGCCGCCGAGGAGGATGCCGAGGCTGCGGAAGCCGTCGACCGTGAGGAGCCCGCCGTTCGGGAGGGTCAGGGGACGCTCCGCGAGGTGCTCGGCGATCCGTCGGGCCCGCTCGACGTCCTGCGGGTAGCGGGCGTAGTGCGCGACGGCCTTGCGCTCCATGCGCGGATAGGCGGCGCGGTAGACGTCGTCCGCATGGGCGTCCAGCGACGGCAGCCCGCCCGTGATGCAGGCCGCCGCGAGGCCCTCGGGGGCCAGCGACAGGTACGTGACGGTGCAGAAACCGCCGTAACTCTGCCCGACCACCGTCCAGGGAGCCCCGCCCGTCAGCTCGCGGCGGATCAGTTCGCAGTCGCGGACGATGGAGTCGGCGCGGAAGCGCGTGAGGTACTCGGCCTGCTCAGCCGGCCCGCCCCGCAGCGGAAGCGTCTGCCGGGTCGCCGGCGTCGAGTGCCCCGTCCCCCGCTGGTCCAGCAGCAGCACCCGGTACTCCCGCAGCGCCCGCCCCAGCCACCCCGGCCGCCCCACACTCCGCTCCGCCCCGAACCCCGGCCCGCCCTGGAGATACACCAGCCAGGGCAGCTCCCGCCCGGTCTTCTCCCCGGCGACGACCTCACGGGCGTACAGCGAGATCGTCTCCCCGGCGGGGTCGGCGTGGTCGAGGGGGACGGTGAACCGGTGGTCGGTGAGGACGAGGCCGGGCTGACGGTAGCTGGCGAGGGTCAAGGGGGCTCCCGGGACGAGGGGACGGTCCCCTCATGATCACTCACCGTGCCGACAGACTCGACCTCCGCACCACCAGCTCCGGCTGGAGCACCACCCTGCGGTGCTCGTGCGCCCGCTCAGGCGTCTCCTCGTCCGTCTCCTCAAGGAGCAGTTCGGCCGCCAACGCGCCCATCGTGACGGCGGGTTGGCGCACCGACGTGAGCGGCACCGCCGCCGCTGCCGCGAACTCGATGTCGTCGTAGCCGACGATCGCGAGGTCGTCGGGGACGTTGACGCCGGCCGCGTACATGGCCTGGAGGACGCCGAGGGCGAGGAGGTCGTTCGCGCAGAAGACGGCCGTGGGCCGGTCGGCGAGCCCCAGCAGCCGGGCTCCCGCGTCGCGCCCGGCGGCGACGTCGAGCCGTTCCGTCGGGAGTTCCCGCAGCCGCTCGGGCCCGAGCCCCGCCTCGTCGAGCGCCTGGAGGGCGCCGGTGCGGCGGTCGCGGACCTGGTTGAAGCCGGGCGGCCCGCTGACGTACGCGATGGACCGGTGCCCGGCGTCGAGGAGATGCCGCACGGCGAGCGCGCCCCCGGCGACGTCGTCCACGGAGACGGAGCACTCGGTCGTCCCGTCGGAGACCCGGTCGACCAGCACGAACGGGATGCCGTGCCGCCGGAACGACTCGATGTTCCGCCCGGTCGCGTCGGCCGGCGTGAACAGCACGCCCCGTACCCGCTGTTCGGCGAAGAGGGACAGGTACTCGGCCTCCTCGGTGACGCTCTCGGCGCTGTTGCACACCATCACCCCGAGCCCGGCGCCGCGCGCGGCCCGCTCGGCGCCCCGGGCGACGTCCACGAAGAAGGGGTTGCCCATGTCGAGGACGAGCAGCCCCATGATCCGGCTGCGCCCGGCCCGCAATTGCCGCGCCGACTCGCTGCGGACGTACCCGAGCCGGTCGATCGCGGACAGCACCCGCGCCCGCGTCTCGGTCGCGACCGTGTCCGGGCGGTTGATGACGTTGGAGACCGTGCCGACGGAGACCCCGGCGGCTCGGGCGACGTCCTTGATACCCACCGACTGCGCCATCGGACGGATACCTCCAGGTGAACGGGGTGCGGCAGGCAGGACGTCACATTATCGCCCCGGTCCCTGCCGCGCCCCTGGTGGATCAGGCGGGCAGCGTGAAGTCGACGACGTACAGCGCCGACGGCGTCGTCCCCCTGGATTTCTCCTGGTACATGAAGGACAGGACGCCGTCGGCGGCGATCCGCGTCTCGTCGATCACGACCTCACCGAACGCGTTCAGTGCGGAGCCGTCGTACAGGAGCGTCCAGTCGGTGTGGCCGGACGCCTTGGAGGCGGCGGCGATCCTGCCGGACGGGAGGACGGCGTAGGCGTTGTCGTAGCGGTCCAGGACCAGCTTGGTGCGCTGGCTGGAGTTGAGCGGGACCGGTATCTCGGTCTTCTGCCAGCCGCCGGAGCCGTTCTTGCGCAGGTGGAAGGCGCGCCCGTTCGCGGTGCGGTCGTTCACGTAGTTCGTCGTGCACTGCCCGAAGCGGCCGGGGACGTACGAGATGATCGCGTGCGGCAGCCCGGCGGAGTCGGTGGTCTGGCTCTCCTGGTTCATCAGGGAGTGGTCCGGATTGAGGGCGTCGACGACGAGTCCGGCGTCCGTGACGGCGACCTTGTCCGTCCCGCCGGTGGTGCCGACGACCGTCCCGGCGTCGTTGCGCCAGGTGCGGCCCCGGTCGTCGGAGTAGACGTAGCCGGTGTCGTGGTTGGTGATGCCGCCCGGCGAGCACATCACCGCGCCGTTCTGCTCCCGCCAGGTGAACAGGGAGTGCAGGCGGCCGTTCCGGTCGTAGTCGATGCCGTGGAGGTACATGTTGCGGGCCGTCGAGGAGCCGTGCTCGCTGGTGTACGTCCCCGTCGAACTGGTCCACTCCCCGAGCGCCGTCCACACCGAACCGTCGTACTCCGCAAGGGCGTTGCGACCGTTGCCGGAGACGGCGACCCGGTAGCTCAGCTGCAACCTGCCTTCCGGCGTGGCGATGAACTGCGGGTAGGTGAACTGGCTGGTGAGGGAAAGGCCGTCGAGCGTGGTCTGGACGGGGCCGAAGGCGGCCGGACTCCACGCGGTGGACGCCGGGTTGTCCATGAGGCCGGCGATCGACTTCACGTAGAAGAAGCCGTCGCTATGCGAGTCCATGTTGAGGTGGAGGCGGCCGTCCGTCTTCGAGACGCCCATGGAGATGACGTTGTGGGAGTCGTCGGCCTTGAGCCGGTGGGCGAGCGTGACCGTGGACCAGGTGGCGGCGCCCAGCGCGCGGCGGGCGACGACCGCGTCCCGGGTGGCCGTGTACCAGACGGCGTACTGGTGGCCCTTGTAGGTCAACAGGCCGTTCTTCTGGAAGGAGTTGTTGTTGACCAGGCCGTCGTAGGAGACGAAGTAGACGGCCTGCGCGTCGAGTTGGGTACGGCTCTTGAGGGTGACGGAGGGGCCGGGGTCGGCCGCCCGTGCGATGCCCGGCGTGCTCACGGCGGCAAGTATGGCGGTCGTGAGGACGGCACGTCTCTTCATCAGCGGCTCCAGCTAGGCGAGGTGGAAGACCTCGGTGAGTGGTTTCATGGCCTCGTCCGGGCGGGCGCCGTCCAGCGACTCGAAGAACGGCGCCATCTCGGCCTGCCAGCGGGCGTTGACGCCGGTGGCCTCCATGCCGGCCTGCGCGGCGGCGAAGTCGTCGGTCTCCAGGTAGCCGACGAGGAGGCCGTCTTCACGCAGGAACAGCGAGTAGTTGCGCCAGCCGGTGGCGCTGAGCGCCTCCAGCATCTCGGGCCACACGTGGGCGTGGCGCTCGCGGTACTCGTCGAGCCGGTCGGCACGGACCTTCAGCAGAAAGCAGACACGTTGCATCAACGCCCCCTGATCCTTGAGAAATTGATGCTGTGTCAGAAGTTGAACCGGTCGATGTTCTTCGCGTCGAACACCGTCGGCTTCCCCAGCGTGATCACGCCGTTCGCGCCGATCGTGTAGCTCGTGGCCCCCGCCTTGAACGTCTCGCCCTCCTTACCGGTGATCT
This sequence comes from Streptomyces sp., assembly GCA_036569285.1. Taxonomy (GTDB): domain Bacteria; phylum Actinomycetota; class Actinomycetes; order Streptomycetales; family Streptomycetaceae; genus Streptomyces. The sequence goes on along the minus strand of DATCQX010000846.1, from coordinate 403 downwards.
GCCCGGAGGCGAGCGCGACGGCGGTGCGCGCCGCGAGGTCGCCCAGCTTCGCCGGGTCCCACAGCTCGAACGCCTCGACCGTGCCGTTCTTGACGTACTTGCGCATGTCGTTGGGGGTGCCGAGGCCCGTCAGCTTCACCTTGCCCTTGTACTTGGAGCCGGAGAGGTACTGGGCGGCGGCCTTGATGCCGACGGTGGTCGGGGAGATGATCCCCTTCAGGTCCGGGTACTCCTGGAGGAGGCCCTGGGTCTGCTGGAAGGACTGCTGCGCGTCGTCGTTGCCGTACACGGTCTTGACGAGCTTGATGTCCTTGTACTTCGGGTCCTTGAGTTCCTCCTTCATGAACTCGATCCACGCGTTCTGGTTCGTCGCGGTCTGCGCGGCCGACAGGATCGCGATCTC
>DATCQX010000845.1:0-9753 GCA_036569285.1 Streptomyces sp. | reverse complement strand
CCGCCGGGGAGCGGACAGACGTGGACGACGTTGCAGCGGGGGAGTCGACACCTGTGGACGGCGATGCTGCCAGGGCACCCGCAGCCGTGGACGACGGTGCTCCCGAGACACCCGCAGCCGTGGACGACGTCCCCCGCGCCGATTCCGGCGGCGCCACCGGCGTCGACGCCAGCACCGCGCGCGCCACCGCGTCCGCGTCGCCGAGGATCACGGAGTCCACGCCGGGTCGGATACCGGCGGCGGTGACCCAGTGGACCCCCTCGGTCGGGACGCCGAGGGCGAAGCGGCGTGGATGGGCTCGCCCGGAGGCGTCGAGGAGCCGGTAGGGGCGCTCGGTGACCGCGAGGCCCCGTGTGGCGACCTCCGTCCCGCAGGTCCCGGCGATCCGGAAGCGTGCCGCCCGCCCGGACTCCAGCAGGCCGCGCAGCAAGGGGTCGGCCGTGCGGGTGAGATCCGGCTCCGGGAGCCGTGCCTCGACCAGTGCTGTCGCCCGCACGGGCGGCCCCGGTACGACACCGGAGACGACGTCGAACCAGGCACCCTCACCGGCCGACACCCGCACACCGGGCCCGAGGACCTCCACCACCCCGGCCTCGATCAGCGCGATCAGCTCCGCCACCCGGGAGACGGGCGGCCCGATCGAGAGGAACGCGTTCAGCGGGGTGTACCAGCCCTGAAGGTCGTCCAGGTAGGAACCGCCCTCCAGCCGGCCGTGGTCGACGGCGGCCCGGATCTCGTTGCGCAGATCGCGCAGCACGTCCAGAGCCGCCTTGAGGGGGCCGCGCACATTGCCCGCCCTCGCCTCCCGGACGTCGTGCGCGAGGTGGCCCAGGAGCCACGCCCGGTACGCGTCCTGGCCGTCCAGCGGATGCCCCTGCCACGGCCGGGCCACCCGCTCCCAGTCCCACCGCTCGTGCGGAGCGATCCCGACGGCGTCCAGCAGCCGGGCCTCGGCCGTGGGGTCGGTGATGGCGAGGAACTCCGTGGTGAACGGCTCCTGTTCGACGCCGCGCGCGGCCAGGAGCGTGCTGTAGTAGACGCTCTCGACCTCCTTGGCGATCAGCGGCCACAGGTCGGCGCGGAACGACAGCCGCTGCCCGTCCTCGGCCCGCCGGTGCAGCCGGGCGACGGCGGACAGGGTCAGCAGACGCGGCTCGTGACGGCCGTACGCGCCCTTCTGGTTCTCGCCGCGCGCGTGGTACGGGACCCCGCGCCGGGACCCGGCGACGATGCGGGGCTCCCGGCCGGAGGGGAGGTACCGCAGTCGCCCGCCCTCCTCGGCGAAGCTGCCGCCCCGCTCCTCCGTCAACAGCGCCACCACGTCGAAGAAGTTCAGCCCGAGCCCCCGCACGAACACCGTCTCACCGGGCGCGATCACGGACAGGTCGAGGTCGGCCGGGTTGGCGGGGGCGAAATAGGTGAGGCCGGTGCCCGCGAGGTCGCGTTCACGGCGAGTGGGGTGAGCCGGGAGATGCCCCTGCGCGAGGACCACGGCGTCCAGGCCGGTCAGCCGGGTGCCGTCCGCCAGCAGCAGGGACTGCGTGCCGTCCGGGCCGTCGTCCAACGCGACCGCGGAGGTGCGGTGTTCGACGACCGTGAGGTGCGCCGGCGCGCAGGCGCGGACCGTGCGGAAGACGTCGTCCAGGTACGCCCCGTAGAACGCGCGCGTCGGATAGTCGTCGGGCCCGAGCCGCCCCGCCTCGGCCAGCAGCTCGGGAGCGGCGTCCGGCCGCCCTGCGAGGTCCGCAGCCCACGCGTGCAGGCTGGGGCCCTCCTCGACGGGGCCGTCCATCGTCACGGTGTGGTCGGTGAACATGGTCACCTGCGAGGCCACCGTGTTCATCAGCAGGCGGCGCGACTGGCCGGTGCGCCACACCTTCCCCGCGCCCGGCGTGTACGGCTCCACGACGTGCACGGTCACCGCCCCGTGCGCCGGTGACTTCCGTTCGTTCGCACAGAGCCGCTCCAGGACCGACAGCCCGCGCGGCCCCGCTCCGACAAGACAGACGACAAGCACGGACTCTCCTCGCAAGGGGTGTGTCAGTTCGCGCGGACGGTGTTCTTCAGCTCCGCCCGCAGCACGTCCACGACGCGTTCGACCTGGTCGTCGCTCAGTTCGGCGTGCATGGGGATCGCCAGGTTGCGGTGGAAGAGGTCGGCGGAGACCGGGCAACTCTGCGCGGTGGCGTAGACCGGCTGGAGGTGGCTCGCCCAGGTGCCGTGGCCGCAGCCGATGCCCTGGGCGCGCAGGGCGGCGGCGAGACCGGAGCGGTCGACGCGGGGGGAGAGGGTGACGAGGTAGGACTGCCAGGCGTGGGTGCGGTCGTCCGGCACGTGAGGTGTCGTCAGAAGCTCCTCGTCCGCGAGGAGTTCGCCGTACCTGGCTGCCACCTCGCTGCGCCGGGCGAGGAGTTCGCCGACCCGCTCCACCTGCACCTGGAGGATCGCTGCGGCGATGTCGGAGAGCTTGTAGTTGTAGCCGATGTCCGTGAACGTCGGTATCGGCAGCCCGACCACCTGCGCCTGGTCGTAGATGCTCCCGATCCCGAACGACGACCGCAGCCGCGCGTCCGCCCCGATCACCGGATCGGCGGCGAGCAGCGCCCCGCCCTCGCCACTGCTCGCGCCCTTGCGGCCGTGGAAGGAGAGGCACGCCACCGGCGCCAGCGCGCCCGCGGGCCGCCCCCGGTAACTCGCGCCGACCGCGCAGGCGGCGTCCTCGACGACGAACAGTCCGTGCCGGTCGGCCAGGGCCATCAACTCGTCGTAGTCGGCGGGCAGTCCGACCGTGTCCACGGCGATCACACCCACCGTGCGCGGCCCGATCAGCGCGGCCACCGCCTGCGGGTCGACCGTGCCCGTGTCGGGCCGCACGTCCGCGAAGACGGGCGTCGCGCCGACGTAGCGCACCGCGTGCGCCGGGGCGGGGAACGTGTAGTCGGCGACGATCACCTCGTCGCCCGGCTCGACGCCGAGCGCCAGCATCGCCAGGTGCAGCGCCGCGCCGCAGTTGCTCAGTGCGACCGCGTCCCCGACGCCGTACAGCTCCTTCAGCTGCGCCTCGAACGCCTTGCCGCGCGGCCCCTGACCGGCGGGCCAGCCGGAGGCGAACACCTCGGCGACGGCGGAGAGTTCACGCGCGCCGAGGCTCGCGTGGACGAGGGGGACGTTGTCATGGGTGGTCATGGCGCGGGGTCCTTTCTGCGGGCGGGGTGTAGCGGAGCGGCGTGAGCTGCTGGACGTCGTAGCGCCGGCGCATCCGCTCGACCGCCTCGGGGTCCACCGACGGACCGGCGGCGAAGATCTCGACGATCTCCTCGAAGTACCGCTCGTGGTCCGGCGACGGCGAACTCAGGAAGAGCATCCGGGCCGGGGCGTCCGAGGCGTTGCGGAAGGCGTGCGGGGTGCCCGGCGGCACGAACATGCAACTGCCCGTGACCGCCCGCGCCGGGGTCTCGCCGTCGGGGGACTTCCAGTCGTGCCAGGTGTCCGCCGTCCGCTCGGCGGGGTCGAACGCGAACAGCTCCAACTCGCCGTCCAGGACGTAGAAGAACTCCTGGGAACGGGTGTGGGTGTGTGCGCCGACATCGAATCCCGGCGGTACGACCACCTCGAATATCGACGAGGAAGAGCCGTCCGCCGCCGTGACTTTGAATGTCACGTCCTGCGCTTTCGTCACGAGTCTCCTGCCGTGACCGGGCGGGACGATCAGACCGCTCATAGGAAGTCGCTCTCTGTCGCTCTTCGGGGAAGATCCCCCAGCGACAATGCCAGCGCCGGCTTGGTGGCCACTGGGCCCGCGATTGGCGCCCGCTTGCCGCCAAGCCGAGGCCAACTCACCGCGTATTCCCCGGCAAGGGACGGCGACCAGGATGCGGGGCGCGACGGATTCCAGAATCCGGTTCCGAACACCGAGGGGGAAACATGCAGTCCGCCCCGCCCCGAGTTCTTCTCGCCGCACCACGGGGGGCCTGTGCCGGAGTGCACCGGGCCATCGAGACCGTGGAACGCGCGCTGGAGATCCACGGCGCACCCGTGTACGTCCGCAAGCAGATCGTCCACAACGAGCACGTCGTGCGTGAACTGGAGGACAAGGGCGCCCGGTTCGTCGACTCCGAGGAGGAGGTGCCCGCCGGCGCCGTCTGCGTCTTCTCCGCCCACGGCGTCTCCCCGCAGGTCCGCGCGGGCGCCCGCGGGCGTGACCTGACGGTCGTCGACGCGACGTGCCCGCTCGTGGCCAAGGTCCACCAGGAGGCCGTGCGTTTCGCCCGGACCAAGGACACGCTGATCCTCATCGGGCACGCCGACCACGAGGAGATCGAGGGGACGTACGGGGAGGTGCCGGAGCGGACGGTCGTCGTGGCGGACGTCGCGGAGGCCGGACGGCTCGACCTCGCACCGGGGACGACCGCCGCCTACCTCACGCAGACGACGCTGTCCGTGGACGACACCGCCGAGATCGTCGCCGTCCTCCAGGAACGCTTCCCCGGGCTCACGGGGCCGGCCGCCTCCGACATCTGCTACGCCACGCAGAACCGGCAGAACGCGGTCAAGGCGATCGCCGGGCGCAGCGACCTCGTCCTCGTCGTCGGCTCGGCGAACTCCAGCAACTCCCTTCGGCTGGTGGAGGTTTCGGAGGCCGCCGGTACTCCGGCCCGGCTCCTGCCCGACCCCGCGCTGTTGGACGCCGACTGGGTGAGGGGCGTGCGGACGGTCGGGCTCACCGCGGGGGCGAGCGTGCCGGAGGTGCTGGTGGATCAGGCGTTGGGGCGGCTCGCGGAGTTGGGGTTCGGGGAGGTCGAGACGGAGGTGACGGCTGTGGAGAACGTGGTGTTCAAGTTGCCGGTGGAGGTGGAGGTGGGTGAGTCAGGTGGGGCACACCAGGTGGAGGAGTCCTGCGCCAAACTCCTCGACCGCGTCGACCAGCGCATCGCCGGACTCCTCAACGCCGAGGCGGCGCACTGGAGTTCCGTCGACCCCCGGGTCGCCGTCCCGGTCGAGGCCGTCGCGGAGCTGGTGAACGCGGGCGGCAAGCGGCTGCGGCCCCTGTTCTGCGTGACCGGCTATCTCGCGGCGGGTGCGGACGGCGACGAGGACGCCGTCGTCGACGCGGCGGCGGCGCTGGAGCTGCTGCACGCGTTCGCGCTGATCCACGACGACATCATCGACAACTCGCCCACCCGGCGCGGCACTCCGACCGCACACGCCGCGTACACGGACCTGCACGCGCGGCGCGGCTGGGCCGGTGAGTCGCGCCGGTACGGCGAGGGCGTCGCCCTCCTCGCCGGGGACCTCGCGCTGAGCTACGCGAACCGCCTCGCGGGGGCGCTGACCGGCCCCGCGGCACAGGTGTGGCACGAACTCGTCACGGAGATGATCATCGGGCAGCAGCTCGACGTCGCCCTGGCCGCCGAGGCGGTCCCGGACGAGACGCTGGCCCGCTGGGTCGCCGTCTGCAAGTCCGGCCGCTACACCATCCACCGCCCGCTCGCGCTCGGCGCGGCCCTCGCCGGACGGCCCGAACTGTACGGCGTGTTCGAGGCGTACGGGGTCGCGGCGGGCGAGGCGTTCCAGCTGAGGGACGACCTGCTGGACGTGTTCGGTGACGCGGAGGTCACCGGAAAACCGGCCGGTCTGGACCTCGACGAACACAAGATGACCCTGCTCGTCGCGCTGGCCGCCGCCAAGGAGCCGGAGGTGGCGCGGCTGGTGGCGGAGAGCCGGAACGCCGACTGGAACCCGGCGGCCCTGCACGCCGCCCTGCACGCCTGCGGGGTGCGCGCGGACGTCGAGGAGCGCATCGACGCCCTCGTCACCGACGCCCGCACGGCCCTCGCGGACGCCGGTCTGCCGGACCGCTGGCGTCTGCGCCTCGAAGAACTCGCCGACATGGTCGCCTACCGCGACCGCTGACGACCCCCGAAGGGCGACCTGCCCTCTCTCGGCCACACCCGGTCCTCCCGGACCGCCTCACATTCTCAGGGACCATGTCATGAGCACACTCCTGTACAAGCTGAGCCCCAAGCCGGACCGTGCCGCGCTCCACCGCAAGGGCCTCTACCTCGGCGTCGTCCCGCAGGCGGCGGCCCGCGTGCGCGGCGCGATGCCGGTCGTCCTCGACCACGACCTCGACGTACTGCCCGACGCGGGACGGCATCTGACGGTCGCTCAACTCGCCTCCCACGTCGCGGACATGGCCAACCGTCTCGCCGCCGCCGGGGTCCGGCGCGGCGGGCACGTCGTGATCTGCAAGGCCCCCAACTTCGACCTCTGGCTCCTCGCCACGGCCGTCGAACGCCTCGGCGCGGTCCCGGTGATGCTCTCCCACCACCTCGACTCCGAGGCCCTCTCCGCCCTCATGGCCCGCCTCGACCGCCCCCACCTGATCACCGACGGCCCTAAACTCGGCGCCCTCACCGGGGACGGCGTGGACCTGGACGCGCTGACCCGGGGCGTCCTCGGCGTCGGCGACGCGGGCCCCGGCGCGGTTCCGCTCGCCTCCCTGGACGGCTCGGTCGCGGTCCGGCCGGTGCTGCGCGGCCTGGACGACCCGGCGATGATCACCCACACCTCCGGCACGACGGGCCTGCCGAAACTGGTCGTCCACACGCCGCGCACGATGCGCTCCCGGCTGCGCCCGCAGATCTTCCTGCTCGGCCTGATGCGCAGGCGCGGCACCGTCGCCATCCACACCCCGTTCGGCCACTCCCGGACGTTCGCGGCGATGTCCCTGTGCCTCCTCCAGGGCATGCCGCCGCTCCTCGTGAACGACGGCACCCCCGACGCCGTCGCCACCTTCTTCGCCGAGCAACGCCCCTGGCTGATCGAGGCGTTGCCCAACACGTTCCTCGCGTGGGAGCAGTTGGCCGACGACGACCGCAGGCCCTTCGCGTCCGTCAAGTACTTCAGCAGCACCTTCGACGCCATCCACCCGCGCACGGTACGCCGGTTGCTGCACGCCTCCACGCAGCGGGCGCAGTTCTTCCAGATCTACGGCCAGAGCGAGGTGGGTCCCGCCGCGGGCCGCCCCTACTTCCGCCGGTTCGCGCACCGCATGGACGGCCGCTGCGTCGGCTATCCGCTGCCGGGCAGCGCCAAGGTGCGGCTGGTGAGCCGGGACGGCAGGCGGCCCTCGCAGGACAACCCCGGGTTCATCGAGGTGAGCTGGGACGGGATCGCGAAGACGTACCACGGCGAGCAGGAGCGGTACGACGAGAACCTGCGCGACGGCTGGTGGCGCACCGGTGACGTCGGCTACCGCAGCCGGTTCGGCTGCCTGCACATGCTGGACCGGGAGTTCGACGCGATCCCCGGTGTCGGCAGCAACCTGGAGATCGAGGACCTCCTCCTCGACGAACTCGCGGAACTCGCCGAGGTGGTGGTCGTGCAGGGGCCCGACGAGGAGGCGGTGCCGGTCGTCTGCACCCACGGCGACGAGCCGCTCGACCTCGACCGCTGGCGTGCCGCCACCGCCCGGTACCCGCTGCTCGCGCAGCCCGTCCAGATCCCGCTGGCCGAACTCCCGCGCACCGCCACCCTCAAGACACGCCGCGTCGAACTCTCCCGCCGTCTCGCGGACGGTCTACCAGGGGCCGTGGTCGAGTAGCCCCAACCACAGGATCGCCACCGCCGTCGCCAGGAACACGATCCCGCCCACGATGTTCCGGGAACCCACCCGTACGTGGGCGATGATCGCCCCGATGAAGTACAGGATCAGCCCGACGGCGGCCAGCGTGCCGAACACCGGCACCGCGAGCCCCGCCAGCAGTCCGACGGTGCCCGCCGCCAGCAACGACCCGAGTACCGGGACGTACTTGCGCGGGATCCCCTTCATGTCCGCCTGGGACTTGGGGTACTCATGCCCGATCAGATACGTGACGGCGGCGGCACCGTTGAAAACCGCACCCACGATGGTCATGGTCACGAAAGCGGTGGACAAGCTCTCTCCGCATCTTTGAGGACGACCTTGCTGAGCACCGTTCGTGATGCCCCCCGGATTGGTGATCGTACAGGGGCGCTAAACCGAGTCCCAGCCGAACTCCCGCTGCGCGGCCTCGGCTTGGCCGGCCGGCAGCCACTCCAGGGCGTACACGGTGTCGTACATCCAGAAGACACCGGCCGAAGGTGACATGCCCGAGGAACCGGCCGGCCACACCATCCACTCCGGCAGCTCCCGCTCACTCCTGACGCGCCTGCGCCACAGCCGCCCCGCGTGCTCACGCCCCGCCGCCCCCGCTCGTGTTACCAAGAACCATGTCTGCACACACTGCATCACACGCGTACGACGCCGTCATCGTCGGCGCTGGTCACAACGGGCTTGTCGCCGCCGCCTATCTGGCCCGGGCGGGGCGGGCGGTGCTCGTGCTGGAGCGGCTGGACCGGACGGGTGGGGCGGCGGTGTCGACGCGGCCGTTCGCCGGGGTGGACGCGCGGTTGTCGAGGTACTCGTATCTGGTGAGTCTGCTGCCCGAGAAGATCGTCCGGGATCTCGGGTTGAAGTTCCGCGTCCAGGCGCGGGACATCTCCTCGTACACGCCCGTCGAGCGGCACGGGAGACCCACCGGGCTCCTCGTCGGCGGCGGAGAGCGCCGCACCCGCGAGGCCTTCGCGCAACTCACCGGATCCGACCGGGAGTTCGAGGCGTGGCAGCGGTTCTACGGCATGACGGGGCAGGTCGCCCGGCGGGTGTTCCCGACGCTCACCGAACCCCTGCCGACGCGTGAGGAGCTGCGGCGCAGGGTGGGGGACGAGGAGGCGTGGCGGGTGTTGTTCGAGGAGCCGGTCGGGGTGGCGATCGAGGAGCGGTTCGACGACGACCTCGTGCGCGGAGTCGTCCTCACCGACGCCCTGATCGGCACGTTCGCGGACGCCCACGACCCCACCCTCGCCCAGAACCGCTGTTTCCTGTACCACGTCATCGGCGGCGGCACCGGCGCCTGGGACGTCCCCGTCGGCGGCATGGGCGCCCTCACCGACGCCCTCGCGACAGCCGCCCGCGAGGCAGGCGCCGTCCTCGCCACCGGCCACGAGGTCACCCGCATCGACACCGACGGCCGCACGGCGGAGGTCGCCTACCGCACGGCCGACGGCGAGGGCGTCGCCACAGCCCGGCACGTCCTCGTGAACGCCTCCCCGCAGGCCCTCGCCGAACTGACCGGCGCCACCCCGCCGGAGCCCGCCGAAGGCGCCCAGCTCAAGGTCAACATGCTCCTGAAGCGCCTCCCGAGGCTCAAGGACACGTCCGTCGACCCGCGCGAGGCGTTCGCCGGAACCTTCCACATCGCCGAGGGGTACACCCAACTGGCCACCGCCTACGCCGAGTCGGCCGCAGGCCACCTTCCCACCGCCCCGCCCTCGGAGATCTACTGCCACTCCCTGACCGACCCGACGATCCTCGGCCCCGACCTGACGGGCCATCACACCCTCACCCTCTTCGGCCTCCACACCCCCGCCCGCCTTTTCAAGGGCGACAACGAGGCGACAAGGGAAGCCCTATTGAAGCGCACCCTCGCCCAACTCGACGCCCACCTCGCGGAACCGCTCGCCGACTGCCTCGCCACCGACGCCGACGGCCGCCCCTGCATCGAGGCCAAGACCCCCCTCGACCTGGAAGCCGACCTGCGCCTGCCCGGCGGCAACATCTTCCACCGCGCCCTGTCCTGGCCCTACTCCGAGGCGGGCGAGGGCCGTTGGGGCGTCGAGACCCCGCAGGAGAACGTCTTCCTGTGCGGCGCGGGCGCGATCCGCGGGGGA
>DATCQX010000844.1:0-10631 GCA_036569285.1 Streptomyces sp. | reverse complement strand
ACCACCCCCTCACCTACCCCGGCCCCTGGCCCACCGCCTCGTCCCTCCTCCAAGGTGACCGCCTCCTCCCCCTGGACCGCCTGACCCACCCCGATCGCACCCCGGTCCTGGCCGTCGGTTCGAATGCCTGTCCGGCTCAGCTCCGGCACAAGATGGACGAGTTCGGGATCGAGTCGCCTGTCCCGATGACGAAGGTCGAGGTCACCGGCCTCGATGTGGGTGTCTCGGCGCATGTGAGCCGGATGGGGTACGTCTCCTCGTCGCCCGTCAACGCGCCCGGTGTCAGCAGGGAGTTGTTCGTCATCTGGCTGGACGACGAGCAGTTGAGGGTCGTGGATGCCAGCGAGGGGGCGCGGTCTGCCGAGGGGAACTACGCCCGAGTGCTGCTGCCCGAGCCGGAGTTCAGGGTTGATTTGGAGAACGGCCATGTGGTGCGGGGGACTTACGCATACGTCAACCGCCACGGCGTCCTGCACGACGGTACGGGCACCCCGCGCCGCCACGCGGACCAGCGGACGCTGATCGGCGAACTCCTCAAGGGGTCGGCGGAGTTGAGGCGGCTGTTCGGGGGGACGCCGGAGGAGTTCTGTGCTCGGGCGCGGGCGGACGCGGAGTTGTGCGAGCGGGGGACCCGGCTGCTGAGGGAGGAGAAGCTGGTCACGGTGTCCGGGCTGGAGTATTTGACCGCACCGAGACGGCGCGGCCGAAACGCTTCGACCTAGATCGAGCCGGGAGAGCCGCTGGGTTAGGGTCGAAATACGGCGCCGCGTGCCGGTCACCGTCTCGGTGCGGTAGGGATGCGCCCGTGAGACTGCCTTGGGGAGGCATTTCACTCATGCCAGTTGAACTGAACCACACCATCGTGCACTCCGTGGACCAGGAGAAGTCGGCCCACTTCCTCGCGCACATTCTCGGACTGGAGGTCGGCCCGCAGTTCGGCCCGTTCCTGCCCGTCAACACCGCGAACGGCGTGACGCTGGACTTCCTGACCGTGCCGGCGGAGTCCATCACCATGCAGCACTACGCCTTCCTCATCTCCGACGAGGAGTTCGACGCGGCGTTCGCCCGGATCGAGGCGGAGGGGATCGAGTACTTCGACGATCCGCACGCGCGGCGCCCGGGCCGGATCAACCACTACTACGGCGGTCGCGGCCTGTACTTCATGGATCCGTCCGGACACGCGATGGAGATCATCACCCGCCCGTACGACACCACCGCCCCCGACCCCACCGGCTGACACCCGGCCCATGGCACCGGCCGCCCCTCGGCAGGCCGGCCGGTGCCACCGAGGCGGCCGGCATCCAGGGCTCTTCCGGGCCACCGGCGCCGAGCACATCTCCATCAAGGACGCCTCCTCACCCCACCTTCCGCCGCCCCGCGAACCCCTCCAGTTCCCCCCGCGTGAGCCCGCTCGCCTCCGCCACCTCCCCCGCGTCCAGCGCCCCGCAGTCCAGCCCGCGCAGCAGATACCCGCTGAGCGCCTTCGCGGTGGCCGGTTCGTCCATGACGTCCCCGGTGGTGCGGCTGGCGTAGCGGGAGAGGCGGGCGGCGGCCTGGGCGAACCCCTCGCGGTAGAAAGCGAAGACCGCGGCGTAGCGGGTGGGGAGGTGCCCGGGGTGCATGTCCCAGCCCTGGTAGTAGGCGCGGGCGAGGGCGCGCCGGGTCAGCCCGTAGTGGAGGCGCCACGCGTCGTGGACCTTCTCGGTGGGGCCGACCGGCAGGACGTTGGTGGAGCCGTCGCAGACGCGGACGCCGGTGCCCGCGGCGGCGACCTGCATGACGGCCTTGGCGTGGTCGGCGACGGGGTGGTCGCTGGCCTGGTGGGCGGCGGATACGCCGAGGGAGGCGCTGTAGTCGAACGTGCCGTAGTGCAGGCCGGTGGCGCGGCCCTCGGCGGCGTCGATCATGCGGGCGACGGTGGCGGTGCCGTCGGCGGCGAGGACGGCCTGGCTGGTCTCGATCTGGATCTCGAAGCCGATCCGCCCGGCTTCGAGGCCGCGCGCCTTCTCGAACGCCTCCAGGAGCCGGACCATGGCGGTGACCTGCTCGGGGTAGGTCACCTTGGGGAGGGTGAGGGTGAGCCCCTCGGGCAGTCCGCCCGCCTCCATGAGGCCGCTGAGGAAGATGTCGAGGGTGCGGATGCCCCGGTCGCGGACGGCGGCCTCCATGCACTTCATGCGGATCCCGGTGTACGGCGCGGCGGTGCCGTCCCGGTGTGCGGCGGCGACCAGGCGGGCCGCCCGCGCGGCGTGCCGGTCCTCCTCGGCGTCGGGGCGGGGGCCGTAGCCGTCCTCGAAGTCGATCCGCAGGTCTTCCACCGGTTCGCGTTCCAGCTTGGCGCGCACGCGTGTGTGGACGTCCTCGGCGAGGTCGGCGGCGAGGCCGAGGACGGCGGCGAAGGAGGCGGCGTCCGGGGCGTGTTCGTCGAGGGCGGTGAGCGCGGCGTCGCCCCACGCGCGGATGGTGTCGGCGGCGAAGGCGTCACCGGGGACGTAGACGGTGTGGACGGGCTGACGGGTGCCGGGGTCGCCCGGGTAGCGGCGGGCCAGTTCCGCGTCGACCGGGGCGAGGCGGGCGCCGATCTCCTCGCCGACGGCACGCTCCAGGCTCGTCACGACCGGCTCCTGCTGCCCTTGCCCCATCCCGCACCCTCCTGTTTTCCGCTCTACGGAATCAACGCTCCAGCGACGGAAGCCAACAACGGATCTCCCCGCCGGTCAACACCCCGTCCACGAAGCGGCCCGTACCACCCCGCACCCCTTCATCGTTCCGACCCCCCTCATCGGTTCACCCCCACTGATCCTCTTCTTCACCCGGGCCCTCTTTCGCACGACGGTCCGCCCCTTCATCCTGATCCCCGAGGGGGAGGGGGCGCACATGACGGGCACCACCGGAGTGACGCGGCGCACGGGGCTGCGGACCGTGGTGGCGGCGGCCGTGGCCGTCCCGCTGCTCGGCGCGGTGGGGGCCTCGCAGGCCCGCTTCGACCGCGCCGGGTCGCCGCAGGCGCCCCCGAGACGGCGTCCTGTGCAGCCCGTTGCCCCGCTGAGGGTCATGACCTTCAACCTCCGTTTCGCCAGCGCCCAGGAGCCCAACAGCTGGGCCGATCGCCGCCCCGTGACCCGGGAACTGCTCCTGCGGGCGGCGCCGTCCGTCGTGGGCACCCAGGAGGGCGTGCACGGGCAGATCCTGGACATCGCAGCCGACCTCGGCCCCCGGTACGCGTGGATCGGCACGGGGCTGGAAGGGCGGACGGCGGACGAGTCGCTGGCCGTCTACTACGACACCGCGCGCCTGCGCGCCGTCTCGCACGGCACGTACGCCCTCTCCGACACGCCGGAGGACCTCACGTCGAACTCCTGGGGAGCGGCGTTCGTCCGGATGTGCACCTGGGTGCGGTTCCGGGACCTGCTGGGTCCGGGCCGGGAGTTCTACGTCCTCAACACGCACCTGGACCACCGCAGCCAGTACGCACGCGCGCGTGCGGCGTCCCTGATCGCCGGCCGGATGGCCGCGCTCAGCCTCCCCGCCCTGCTGATCGGCGACTTCAACGCCGCGGCCCACGCCAACGAGGTGTACGACACGCTGCTGGACGCGGGCCTCGTCGACACCTGGGACGGCGCCCTCACGCGCGGGCCGCTGTTCGGCACGTTCCACAACTACCGGGGCCTGCTGCCGGACGGCCGCCGCATCGACTGGGTGATGGCCACCCCGGGCGTACGCGCCCGACGGGCCTGGGTGGACACGTACACGCGCGCGGGCCAGTACCCGAGCGACCACCTGCCGGTGTGCGCGGACGTGGACCTGGCATAACCCGGCCTCACCCGCAACAGCACAGAGGCCCCACCCCCGGCAACACCGGAAGCAGGGCCTCGCACAACCACCCGAAGATCAGCCCTTACGGCTGTTGATCTCCTCGGTGAGCTGCGGCACGACGTCGAAGAGGTCGCCGACGACGCCGTAGTCGACGAGGTCGAAGATCGGGGCCTCGGGGTCCTTGTTGACCGCGACGATCGTCTTGGACGTCTGCATGCCCGCGCGGTGCTGGATCGCGCCGGAGATGCCGTTGGCGATGTACAGCTGCGGGGAGACGGACTTGCCGGTCTGCCCGACCTGGTTGGTGTGCGGGTACCAGCCGGCGTCGACGGCGGCACGGGAGGCGCCGACCGCAGCGCCGAGGGAGTCCGCGAGGGCCTCGATGATCGGGAAGTTCTCGGCGCCGTTGACGCCACGGCCGCCGGAGACGACGATCGCGGCCTCGGTCAGCTCCGGGCGCCCGGTCGACTCGCGCGGCGTGCGGCCGGTGATCTTCGTGCCGGTGGCGGCGTCGGAGAACGACACGGCGAGCGCCTCGACCGCACCGGCGGCGGGAGCGGCCTCGACGGCGGCGGAGTTGGGCTTGACGGTGATGACCGCGGTGCCCTTGACGACGCGGGACTTGGTGGTGAAGGACGCGGCGAACACGGACTGCGTGGCCACCGGGCCCTCGTCACCGGCTTCCAGGTCGGTCGCGTCGGTGATCAGACCGGCCTCGATGCGCAGCGCGAGACGGGCGGCGATCTCCTTGCCCTCGGCGGAGGAGGAGACCAGGACGGCGGCCGGGGAGACGGCGGCGTAGGCGGCCTGGAGGGCCTCGACCTTCGGGACGACGAGGTAGTCGGCGTACTCGGACGCGTCGTGCGTGAGGACCTTCACCGCGCCGTGCTCGGCGAGGACGGCGGCGGTGTCGGCGGCGCCGTTGCCCAGGGCGACGGCGACGGGCTCGCCGATGCGGCGGGCGAGCGTCAGCAGCTCGAGGGTGGGCTTGCGGACGGCACCGTCCACGTGGTCGACGTAGACGAGGACTTCAGCCATGGGATTGATCTCCTGCGAAACGAAGTTGAAGGGCGGTCAGCAAGGGGCCTTAGATGAACTTCTGGCCCGCGAGGAACTCAGCGAGCTGCTTGCCGCCCTCGCCCTCGTCCTTGACGATCGTGCCGGCGGTGCGGGCCGGGCGCTCGGTCGCCTCGTCGACCTTGGTCCAGGCGCCGTCCAGGCCGACCTCCTCGGCCTCGATGTCGAGGTCGGACAGGTCCCAGGACTCGACCGGCTTCTTCTTGGCGGCCATGATGCCCTTGAAGGACGGGTAACGCGCCTCGCCCGACTGGTCGGTGACGGAGACGACGGCCGGGAGGGAGGCCTCCAGCTGCTCCGAGGCGGCGTCGCCGTCGCGGCGGCCCTTGACGACGCCGTCTTCGACCTCGACCTGGGAGAGCAGGGTGACCTGCGGGACGCCGAGGCGCTCGGCGAGCAGTGCGGGGACGACACCGCCGCCGCCGTCGGTGGAGGCCATGCCGGAGACGACGAGGTCGAAGCCGGCCTTCTCGATGGCCTTGGCCAGCACGAGGGAGGTGCCGATGGCGTCGGTGCCGTGCAGGTCGTCGTCCTCGACGTGGATCGCCTTGTCGGCGCCCATGGAGAGGGCCTTGCGCAGGGCGTCCTTGGCGTCCTCGGGGCCGACGGTGAGGACGGTGACCTCGACGTCGTCGTCCGAGTTCTCGGAGATCTGGAGGGCCTGTTCGACGGCGTACTCGTCGAGTTCGGAGAGCAGACCGTCCACGTCGTCACGGTCGACGGTCAGGTCATCGGCGAAGTGCCGGTCGCCGGTGGCGTCGGGCACGTACTTCACGGTGACAACGATCCTCAAGCTCACGCCGGCTCTCCTACTGCTTCGTCAGTTCTCGGCTGCCTACTTCCAGGCAGCATAGGCGCCTGAAGAGGCCGTTCCCGGATCGGGGGCGGCCCGCCTCCGTCCAGAATATTACTCACCAGTACAACCAGTTCATGCCCGCTAAGCAAGCGCTTTGAACTGTGACCTTCGCAACGCAGCGTAACCGGAACTCGACGGTCCCGCAGAGGGGCGGGAGAGCGATCTCAGTCACGCAGCGCGTTGAACCGCCCCTGGTGGTACAGCAGGGGCCGTCCCGCGCGCGTGGGGTCGCCGTGGACGACCTCGGCGAGCACGATGCGGTGGTCGCCGGCGGGCACGCGCGTGTGCACGCGGCAGACGAGCCAGGCGAGGACGTCGTCCAGCACGGGCACCCCTTCGGGGCCCTCGTACCAGGAGGTGGGCGCGCCGAAGCGGTCGGCGCCGCTGCGGGCGAAGGTGGCGGCGAGGTCCGCCTGGTGCTCGCCGAGTATGTGCACCCCGACGTGTTCCGCCCGGGATATCGCGGGCCAGCTGGAGGCGCCGGTGCTGATGCCGAAGGAGAGCAGGGCGGGCTCGGCGGAGACGGAGGTGAGGGAGGTGGCGGTGAATCCGACGGGGCCGCTCTCCCCGGCGGCGGTGATCACGGCCACACCGGCGGCGTGGCGCCGGAAGACGGAGCGCAGGAGGTCGGGGGAGGCGAGCTGAGCGGCGGCGAGGTCGGGCGAGGCCGTCATCGGGCTGTCCTTCGGAGAGGGGTGACGAGCGGGTCCGGGGGTGCTCAGCGGCCCGGACAGCGCGCGCTCGCGGTGCTCCGGGCCAGGTCGACGTGTGCCCGTCCGAAGAGAAGGAGTTCCTCAGGCATGACGTCAGGCTGACGATAGGTGGCATGTCCAGTCAAGGGCGTCCGGGGATCGGGGAGCTGCCGCCGCGTCACATCACACCGCGGTCTCACATCACACCGCCTCCCCCAGCGCGGCGATGACGTCCGCCTTGCGCGGCTGGCCGCTCGCGCGCCGGACGACGTTCCCCTCGGCGTCGAGGACCAGCACGGTCGGCGTCTTGAGGATGTCGAGTTCGCGGACGAGGTCGAGGTGCTGCTCCGCGTCTATCTCGATGTGGGAGACGCCGGGCACCATTTCGGCCACTTCTCCGAGCGTCCTGCGGGTGGCCCGGCAGGGCGCGCAGAAAGCGCTGGAGAACTGGACGAGGGTGGCCCGCTCGCCGAGTTCGCCGCCGAGCCGTCCGGCGTCGAGCCGTCTGCCGTCGTCGCGTCCACGCACGCGTACCCTCCCGCCGCGCCGCTTGTGCAGCACTCCGTAGGCGCCCGCCAGCGCGAGCACCGCAACGCACACCATGAGTCCGGTCATCTGGGGTTCAAGCGTTCACGAGACTGCAAACATTCCCGCCTCCCCAGGGGATTTCCGGTGCGGAATGCTGGGTTCATGGACATCGATGCACGTGGGCCCCGTTTCGGCGCGGCCGTCACGACCGTCGTTCTGGCGGTCGTCCTGATCACCGGGAGCGGCTGGCTCCTCGCCTGGCAGACGCTGGCGTTCGCGCTGGGCGCGGCGGGCGGGGTGGCCCGCTCGCCCTACGGGTGGGTCTTCAGGACCTTCGTACGGCCCCGGCTCGGCCCGCCGTCCGAGTTCGAGGCGCCACAGCCGCCGAGGTTCGCGCAGGCCGTCGGGCTGCTGTTCGCGGGTGTCGGGCTGGCCGGATTCGGCCTGGGCGCGCAGTGGCTGGGGCTGGCGGCGACGGGGCTCGCGCTGGCGGCGGCGTTCCTCAACGCGGCGTTCGGTTACTGCCTGGGCTGCGAGTTGTACCTCCTCGCGCGGCGTGTCACCGTCCGCGCGGAGTGAACGGCGGGACTCGTTCGAAGTAAAGAAAAGATCAAAGCCCGAGGTCGATCAAGGTGCGGACGTGACGAGAATCTCCGCCCCCTCCCGGTACCAGGACTGGCCCGCCGCACGTTCTTGGGGCACGATCTGCGACATGCCGTAAACCTACGGCTGCGTAACTTGCCCGCCGGGAGTCCCCTTCCCAGGCCGAGTGAAGGAAGGGTCCGCCTCACCCATGGCAGAGCTTGTCTACCGTCCCGCAATCGGTCTCGCGAAGACCCTGTTCAAGGCCTGGGACCTCAAGATCGACCTTCGGGGTTCGGAGAACATCCCGCGGTCGGGCGGCGCTGTGCTGGTGAGCAACCACATCAGCTACCTGGACTTCATCTTCGACGGCCTGGCGGCGCTCCCCCAGAAGCGCCTGGTGCGGTTCATGGCGAAGGAGTCCGTGTTCCGGCACAAGGTCTCCGGCCCTCTGATGCGCAACATGAAGCACATCCCGGTCGACCGCAAGCAGGGTGAGGCCGCCTACCAGCACGCGCTGGCCTCCCTGCGCGCCGGCGAGATCGTCGGCGTCTTCCCCGAGGCCACCATCTCGCAGTCGTTCACCCTGAAGAGCTTCAAGTCGGGCGCCGCGCGGCTCGCGCAGGAGGCGGGCGTCCCGCTGATCCCGATGGCCGTCTGGGGCACGCAGCGCCTGTGGACGAAGGGGCACCCCCGCAACTTCAAGCGCAGCCACATCCCGATCACGATCCGGGTCGGCGAGGCCCTGGAGGCGTCCAAGGACAAGTACGCGGGCGCCGTCACCCGCCAGCTCCGCGAGCGCGTCCAGGAGCTCCTGGAGGCCGCTCAGCGCGCCTACCCCGTTCGTCCGAAGAACGCGGGCGACACCTGGTGGATGCCGGCCCACCTGGGCGGCACGGCGCCGACGCCCGAGCAGCTGAAGGCCGCCGGAATCGGCTGACCCCGGCCGGAACCGGCACCGCCACCCGGACGTCCCTTGACTCCGGGTGGCGAAGGGCGCCGCCTCACTGCGTATCCAGGGGCGGGATGAACTGGCTGGGCAAGTACTGGCTGAAGGTCTCTCTGCTGAGCATGTCGAGCCTTCTCGCGGCGGCCGTCTTCACCGCGTCCGTCGTCGCCGGTGACGACAGTTCCGATTACCAAGGGCTCGCGCTGTGGCTGGGCATGATCCTGGCCGTGCTGGTCGTCCTGGTCACCGCGAGCGAGACGGTCCTCAACGAGCGCGAGAAGAACAAGGCGCGCAACGAGGCGGTGCGGACGGCGGCGCAGCTGCGCCTGCTCTACAACAACGTCCTCGCGCAGATGGCCACGCCCCTCGGGCATCTCGCGAAGGAGCACGCGGACGCGTACGCCGCCACCGGCGCCGCCGCGCCGACCGCGTTGGCCGACGCGCGGCGCGACGACCTCAAGACGGTCCTCCAGTCCGTCCTGACGGGTGCGGTGACGCTGACGGCCCCCATCGACTCCGCGGGCCTTCCCACGGCCCGCAGCGCGTTCTACCGGTTCCAGGCCGGCACGAACCACCGGTTCACCGTGGGCCCCCAGGACTGGGCGGGCCGGCCGACGCCTCCCCGTCCCGTCATGGACGGCGACAACGGCGGCCACTTCCTGCACGGCATCCTCCAGCCGCGCAAGGCCTTCCACGCGGGGACGGCCACCGGACGCGCCAGCAAGCTGGAACCGCCGAGCACCGACTACCGGTCGGTCATCGCCGTCCCGGTCGTCGCGGGCGACCGGGAGTTCGGAGTACTTACTGTCGACGCCCCCGGTGCCGACGATCTGACGGTCGCTCATGTCCGCCTGCTCCAGTGTCTGGCCGACATACTGGGCGCGACCCTGGCACTGGCCTGAGAGCGGAGGTCCGGATGGCAATGCGGCGCCGCTTCCGGCTCCCTCTTCCCCGGCGCCGCCGGGGCGAACCCGATTTCCGTCGGCTGGAGATGCCGTACGCCGAGGAGGTGCGGAGCCTGACGGAGGCGCTGCACCGGTACGAGGCGCAGGTGGGCGAGGAGTTCGACGAGCGGGTCGCGCGGGAGAGCGGGACGTTCGGATGGGAGACCTTCTCGCTCGTCGTCCTGCTCGTCGGCGCGCTGGCGTGCGCTCTGGTCACGGCGTTGAACGGGTTCGCCGCATGGGCCTACGGATGCGCCGGGTTCGCGGTGCTGTGTGCCGCCGTGGTGGGGCTCAGGTGGCGGGCGGCGGTCCGTCGGGGCCGTCGGTCACAGCGCGGCGGGGAGGAGCCGCCACAGGGTTACGCGGTCGGGAGCAGCGAGTAGGGCTTCCAGGACGGCCGGGTGGGGCTCCGCATAGAGGGTTTGATAATCCAACTCACCCTCCCGGGCGTCCGGCACCCACGCCAGCCGCTCCCCCGTCAGCGAGAACCGCGCGTCCACCCCGGCTTTGTTCCCGCGCGGATCCTGCCGGTGCCAGGCGCCCTTGAAGCGGACGGCGACGAGGCCGTGGACGACGTGTCCGGGGCCGTCGTCGGCGCGCAGGAGCTGATAGCACAGGGCCGTGGGGATGTCCTCGGCGCGCAGGAGGGCGGCGAGGGCGTGGGCCTTGGCGTAGCAGATGCCGGTGCGCTGCTCCAGGACATCGGAGGCGCGCCAGGTGACGCGGGGGTCCTGGACGTCCTGGGAGTGGGGAATCTCGTCACGGACGTACTCGAAGGCGGCCCGCGCATAGGCATACGAGTCGGGTACGTCCGCGGCGAGCCGGGCGGCGGTCTGCCGTACGACGGGATGGTGGTGGTCGACGACCTCGTCGGCCGCGAGGTACGCGGACAGGTCGGGGGTGTCTTGGATCAGCTCCATGCCTGCTGAGCATAGGAACACCCCCACCTGGCGTCAATTATTTTTCAGGTGAGCGCATATCTATGCACCAAGAGCTCTCACCGCGCCATCTCCTCCTTCAGCGCCCCCAGGAACGCGTCCACGTCCTCCTCGGACGTGTCGAAGGAGCACATCCAGCGCACGACCCCGGCCGCCTCGTCCCAGAAGTAGAACCGGAACTTCTCCTGGAGGCGGACGCTCACGTCGTGCGGCAGGCGCGCGAAGACGCCGTTGGCCTGCACCGGGTAC
>DATCQX010000843.1:0-2966 GCA_036569285.1 Streptomyces sp. | reverse complement strand
GATCCGCCTCCTCGTGCTGAACGCGGTGCGTCAGCACGGCCGGGCCCACGGCTACCAGGTCCGCAGCGACCTGGAGTACTGGGGCGCGCACGAGTGGTCCAACGCGAAGCCCGGCTCGATCTACCACGCCCTGAAACAGCTGGCGAAACAGGGCTTCCTGCACGAGCACGAGATCGCCCCCTCCACCGCCGGCGGCCCCCCGCGCACCGAGTACGAGATCACGCCCGCCGGCACGGAGGAGTACCTCCGCCTCCTGCGCGACGCGCTCACCTCGTACGACCAGAAGACGGACGTCAAGTCCGCGGCCCTCGGCGGAATGGTCGACCTGCCGAGGGCCGAGGTCGTCGCCCTCCTGGAGGAACGCATCCGCCGCATCGACCGCTGGCGGACGGCCGTCACGGACCACTACATCCCCGAGGACGGCCCCGAACAGCTCGGCCACATCGGCGAGATCATGCACTTCTGGATCCACACGGCGGACGGCGAGGCCGCGTGGACGCGGGGGCTGATCGACCGGATCGAGGGGGGCGCGTACTCGTTCGCGGGGGAGGGGGAGCCGTTCGTGGGGGTGCTGGCGGAGGGGGAGGTGAATCCGTATGCGACGGGGGAGAGGCATCCGGGGGACGATCGCTGAGCGCCCCCTCGGGCTGAGTAATCAAGTTTGACCAATCGCCTCTCGGGAGTTACCTTCGACCTCGCCATCTAGTCAAGTTTGACTAACGGGAGGAGCGTCCATGGCCGACCCAGCCATCACCGTCACCCGAGCCCGCAAGACCTACGGCGACAAACCCGCCCTCGACGGCCTCGACCTCACCGTCGTCAGAGGCCGCGTCCACGCGATCCTCGGCCCCAACGGCGCCGGCAAGACCACCCTCGTCCGCGTCCTCGCCACCCTCCTGCGCCCCGACTCCGGCCGCGTCGAGGTCGCGGGCCACGACGTCGTACGCCACCCCCGCGAAGTCCGCCGCCGCATCGGCCTCCTCGGTCAACATGCCGCGCTGGACGAGGAGTTGGACGGCCGGCAGAACCTGGAGATGTTCGCCCGCCTGCACCACCTCGGCGCTCGCCGCGCCCGCGACCGCGCCGCCGAACTCCTCGCCCGCTTCGACCTCACCGACACCGGCCGCAAACCCGTCCACGCGTACAGCGGAGGCATGCGCCGCCGCCTCGACCTCGCCGCCGCCCTCATCACCGACCCCGAGGTCCTCTACCTCGACGAACCCACCACCGGCCTCGACCCGCGGGGCCGCGCCGAGGTCTGGACGTCCGTCCGCTCCCTCGTCGACGGCGGAACGACCGTGCTGCTGACCACCCAGTACCTGGAGGAGGCCGACCAACTCGCCCACCGCATCTCGGTCGTCGACTCCGGCCGGGTCGTCGCCGAGGGCACCGCCGACGAGCTGAAGACGGCCACAGGAGGCGACCGCATCGACATCGTCCTGCGTGACGCCGGCCAACTCGGGGACGCCGTCGCCCTGTTGCCCCTCCCGGACATCACCGTCGACGCGGACCGCCGACTGCTCAGCGCACCGGTGACCGACCGCATGGGCGCGCTCGCCGGGGTCGTGCGCGTGCTGGAGGACGCCGGGATCGCGGCGGAGGACGTCGCGTTGCGCAGGCCGACGCTGGACGAGGTGTTCCTGCACATCACGGGGGCGCGGACGGGCACGGAGGTCGCCGCATGAGCACGCACGCCCTGACCGACTCCTGGACGATGACCCGCCGCGAACTCGCCCACTGGGCAAGGCAACCCGGGCGCCTCGCCTCCGGGCTGCTCTTCCCCGTGATGCTGCTCCTGATGTTCGGCTACCTCATGGGCGGCGGACGCGGGGTGAGCGGCGACTACCTGGACTACCTCCTGCCCGGCATGCTCGCCCTGACCATGGCGTTCGGCCTGGAGAACACGATGATCGCGGTCACCCGAGACCTCGACAAGGGCGTCATCGACCGGTTCCGCTCCCTCCCGATGGCCGACGGCGCCGTCCTGGTCGGCCGCGCCTCCGCCGACATGCTCGCCTCGACGCTCGCCCTCGCGGTCCTCCTGGGCACCGGCCTCACTCTCGGCTGGCGCCCCGACACCTCCCCGCCCGCCCTCCTCGCCGCCCTCTCCCTCCTGCTCCTCTTCCGCTTCGCCATGCTCTGGATCGGCATCTATCTCGCCCTCGTGGCCGGCAAGCCCGAGCTGATCCAGACCGTCCAAATCCTCATCTGGCCCATCGGCTTCTTCTCCAACGCCCTGGCCACCCCAGAGGCCATGCCGGGTTGGCTCGGCACGGCCGTCGACTGGAACCCGATGTCCCAGACGGCGACGGCGGTCAGGGACCTGTTCGGGGCGTCGGGTGCGGAGGGGGCCCATATGTGGACGGCGGTGGCGTGGCCGGTTGGGTTGCTGGGGGTGTTCTTTCCGCTGGCGGTGAGGAGGTTCAGCGGCATGAGTAGGTGAAGTTTCGATCTTTTAGGGGCGCGGGGCTGTATCGATTTGCGGCTCCGCCGCGCGGGCGCGACCAGCCACAACGAAGCCGCACCCACCACACAACCCGAAGCGGCACCCCCTTAGTGATGAAACCCAGTCGCAGCCTCCTTATCCCGCGTCAGCGGATGCGGCTGCCTGCGTAGCTCCGGCAGGAGCCTGCTCAGATCCTCGAAGAACAGGTCAGCCAAGTCCTTGGAGAACCCGTTCCGGCAGACAACCCTCAGCACCGACAAGTCCTCCCGATTGGCCGGAAACGTATACGCCGGCACCAGCCATCCCCTCTCCCGAAGCCGTCGTGACACATCGAAGACGTCATACGCGCTCACCCCCTCCGCCGTGGTGAACGCGAACACCGGCAACTCGTCCCCCCGCGTGAGCAACCGGAAATCCCCGAGCGACTCGATCCGCTCGGCAAGCCCTCGCGCGACATCCCGCGTGGACTGCTGAACCGCCCGATACCCCTCCCTCCCGAGCCGCAGGAACGAGTAGTACT
>DATCQX010000842.1:0-6273 GCA_036569285.1 Streptomyces sp. | reverse complement strand
GTTCAGTACGAGCCGTTACGGGATCCTGGTGTTCTTTCTGGTCAGCGGGTACGTCATCCCCGCGTCGCTGGAACGCCGGGGCTGTGTACGGGCGTTCTGGATCGGGCGGCTGTTTCGCGTGTATCCGCTGTGGGCGGTCGTCGTCGCCGTCCTGGCGGTCCTGCGGCCGCGTGACTTCGGGGCGCTGAGTGTCGTCGCCCATGTGACCCTGCTCCAGGAGCTGTTGGGGACGCCCAATCTGCTGCTCGTCCTGTGGACGCTCTCGTACGAGATGGCCTTCTACCTGCTGGTCGTCGGGCTCTTCACGGTCCGACTCCACCTGCGGTCAGGGGTGTTCGCGGTCGTTCTGGCCGGGGTCGCCGTGTCGAGTGTGGCGGCGGGCGTCTCGCTGCCTGCCTCGGCGTTGTCCGGCGCGGTCGGTACCGGGCCGTTGATCGGGTTCGCTTCGGTCGCGATGGTGGTCGCGATCTGCTGTGCGAGCGGCGGGAGTCGGGGACTTCGCGTGTTCGGTGGAGTGCTGGGCGGGGTCCTCGGGCTCGGTCTGGTCGCCCTCAACGGCACCGTCCCGTTGTGGGAGGGGCTCGTCATCCTCGCGGTGATGTTCCTCGGGACGGCCGTCCACCGGGCCGAGCACGGGCACACCGGTTGGGGGTATGCGGGTGTCGTCGCCGTGCTGGTCGTCGGGTGCGCGGTGGGGAGCGCGTATGCGTACGGGGACGGCGGGCATGCCACCCGGCGGGCGTGGATCGCTGCGTTTCTGCTGGCAGTCGGCACGTTCGGCGCCGGGCTGGCGGCTCGACGCCTACGTGTGCCGGGGGTGTTCGTGGGGCTGGGGACGGTCAGTTACTCCGTCTATCTCGTGCATCCGGTGCTGCTCGCGGTGATCGACAGCACGGTCGGGCGACGGCGGGACGACAGTCCTCTGCTCGAAGTCGGCTTCCTCGCCGTGTTGTTGCCGGTGTGCGTGCTGACGTATCGGTACGTGGAGGCACCCGGGCAGAGGTGGGGGCGGGCCCTCGTCGCTGTCGGTTCTTCAGATGGCGTCCGAAGAACCGCTCTCCGTCCTCGACTTCGAACCACGGGGTGCCGGTGTGGCCGCCCAAGTTGGCGTGGAGAGTCTTCTCGTGGCTGCCGAAAGCGTCGTACAGGGACAGGGCGCGATCGCGGGGGTCGGTGGCGGTGAGGTGGAGACCGAGGGCCAGCCAGCCCGAGTAGCCGACGGGGCCGGAGATCTCGGGGCGGGCGAGGCCTGCGTCGAGGGTCGCGCGCCCGTCGGCAAGGGTGAAATCGCGGTGGACGGCGCTCCCGGGCGACCTATCGCCCGACCGTGACCCCTGAGGGGAGCACCCATGTCAGGCGGGGGTCTCCTCGAAGAGTTCCCGTGCCTTCTCGATGTCCCCCAGGTACCGCTGCGTCCAGTCGCACAGCAGGTCGACCGTCGCCCGGAGGGCCCGGCCCGGTTCGGTGAGGGTGTATTCCACGCGGGGCGGGATGGTGGGGTGGACGGTCCGGTCGACGAGGCCGTTGCGTTCCAGCATGCGGAGGTTCTGGGTGAGCATCTTGTGGCTGATGCCGTCGACCTGGTCGCGCAACTCGCTGAAACGCAGGGTGCGTTCGCCGAGGGTCTCGATGATCAGGAGCGCCCATTTGTTGGCGACGTCGGAGAAGATCTCGCGGGCGAGGGAGTCGGCTCGGCGGAGGTCGGCACCTTCGGGGAGGTGCTGGAGTTCTTGTTTCGTTCCCATGGGGTGTCCTGTGTGTGGGCGGTGGAGCGGGCGGTCGGAAGAGGGACGTCCGTCAGGAGGAGGGTCGTCCGGTCTCCATCTCGCGCAGCGCCTTCTCGCTGAGGCCAGGGAGTTGACGGCGGAGTTCGCCGAGGTGTGAGGGGCCGGAGTCCAGGAGCCACAGCAGGCTCGTCTTCCACTTGCCGTCGGTCACCCCGCAGACGTTCGTGTCCTGGGCGCGGCTGCGCGTCATGCCTTCTCCGTCCCGTTCGACTCGTGAGTACCTTCCCCAAGTTCACCGCACATCTGTCTTCGCCACGAAGGGATCGAACTCATGTCTGATATCGCGGCCCATTCTGTCACCGTCCTCGGCCTCGGACCGATGGGCCGCGCACTGGCCGGTGTTCCTCGACGCCGGTCTCCGGACGACCGTCTGGAACCGAACGCCGGGTCGTGAAGGGGGTTGACCGCACGCGGAGCCTTCCGCCGAAGAGGCCGTCGCCGCTGTCGTCAGCTTGGTGAACTACGACGCCGTCGACACATTCTTCCGACAGGACACGGTCTCCCAAGTGCTCCACGGCCGCACGGTCGTCAGGTTGAGCACCGACACCCCCGAACGGGCCCGGAACCTGTCGAACTGGGCCGCCACAAAGGGTATTTCCCACCTCGGCGGCGCGATCACGACCCAGAACACGGTGATCGGCACCCGGCCGGCGTCTTCCTCTACTCGGGCCCCGCCGGACTCTACGCCCAACACCGCCCAGTCCTGGAGCACTTGAACGGCACCCACACCCACCTGGGCGAGGGGCCGACGAGAGTCAGGCCGGCTGAGGGGCGCCCCCCATTGTCAGTGCCTGCCCCTACCCTTCCCCGCACCACTGACGGATCAAGGGGAGGGCCGGATGCTGGAGCGTGTTCAGAGGGCCGTGCGGGCCAAGGACGCAGAAAAGCTGGGGGAGTTGTGGGAGGAGGCGGAGGATCCGTTCCATCGGTGTGTGATCGCGCATCACATGGCCGATCTCCAGGTGCGGGCGGAGGATGAACTCGGCTGGGATCTCAGGGCGTTGGAGGCGGCCGGGGAGGTGACCGATCAGCGGGTCAAAGCGCATGACTCGGCGCTCGCCGTGCGGGGGTTCTATCCGTCGCTGCATCTCAACCTCGCCGCCAGTTACCAGAAGACCGGAGACAAGGCGCGGGCGCGGAGTCATGTCGCCGAGGCCCAGGGGTACTTGGACGCACTCGCGCCGGATGCGTACGGGGACATGATTCGGGGGTCCCTGGAGCGGTTGGCCGAAGAGTTGGGGGAGTGATGTGGGTCACAGGTGTCACAACTTTTGGACGGGCGGTGTCTTAAGGCCGAATCCCTGACGGAGGAGTGGCAATGAGCGGGAACACCGAAGTGGTCGTGGTGGGTGGCGGATACGCCGGTGTGATGGCGGCGAACAGGCTGACGCAGCGTGCGGACGTCGTGGTGACGCTGATCAACCCGCGGCCGGAGTTCGTGGAGCGGATCAGGCTGCACCAGTTGGTGAGCGGTACGCATGCCGCGGTGGTGGAGTACCGGAAGGTGCTGAACGAGCGGGTGCGGCTGGTCGTCGACACGGTGACCGAGATCGACGCCCCGGCCAGGACGCTGAAGACGACGAACGGCACCGTCAGCTACGACTACCTCGTGTACGCGGTCGGCAGCGCGAGCGCGAGCCAACCGGTCCCCGGCGCAAGGGAGTTCGCCCACCCCCTCGCCACCCTGGAGAACGCGCGAACCCTGCGCGCGGCCCTCGACGCGGACCCCGGCGCCACCGTCACCGTCGTCGGCGGCGGAGCCTCCGGTGTCGAGACGGCGGCCGAACTCGCCGAACAGGGACGGAAGGTGACGCTGATCTGCGGCGGCGCCCTGAACCCCTACATGCCCGCCAAGGGCCGGAAGGTGGTGGCGCGGCGGCTGGCCGCTCTCGGCGTCACCGTCGTGGAGGGCGCGCAGGCGACGGAGGTGACGGAGAACTCCGTACGCCTCGCCGACGGACGCGAGATCAAGGGCCAACTCACCATCTGGACGGCGGGGTTCGGCGTCCCCGACCTCGCCGCCCGCAGCGGCCTCAGCACCGACGCCCTCGGCCGCCTCCTCACCGACGAGACCCTGACCAGCGTCGACGACCCCCGGATCATCGCCGCCGGAGACTCGGCCTCGCCCTCGGGAGTGCCGTACCGGATGGGCTGCCAGTCGGCGGTCCAACTCGGCCCGCAGGCGGCCCAGACGGTGCTGAGCCGGATCGCGGGCGACCAACCCGCCCCGGTGGACGTCGGGTTCGCGGGCCAGTGCGTCAGCCTGGGCCGGCACACGGGCATCTTCCAGTTCTCGCACAAGGACGACACGGCGAAGAACTTCCACATCGCAGGCCGTATGGGCAGCGGCATCAAGGAACTGGTGTGCTGGAGCACGGTGTGGCAACTGTCGTACGAGGCAAAGAAACCCGGTGCGCGGACGTGGTGGGCCAAGGACCCGAAGCGCGCGCAGAGGCTCGCCGAGAACGCGCCCAAGAACCAGCCCGTGAACGCCCTCTGAAAGAGAGACGATGACCGACCCGGCCACCGACGCCTTCGTCGCCCACCGCAACCTCCTCTTCACCGTCGCCTACGAGATGCTCGGCTCCGCCGCCGACGCCGAAGACGTCTTGCAGGAAACGTGGTTGAGGTGGGTGAAGGTCGACCTGGACGAGGTGCGCGACGTCCGCGCGTACCTCGTCCGGATCACCACCCGCCAGTCCCTCAACCGGCTGCGCTCCCTCTCCCGCAGCCGCGAGTCGTACGTCGGCCCGTGGCTCCCCGAACCCCTGCTCACCGCCCCCGACGCGGCCCAGGACGCGGAGCTGGCGGAGAGCATGTCGATGGCGCTGATGCTCGTCCTGGAGACCCTCGCCCCGACGGAACGGGCCGTGTTCGTCCTGCGCGAGGTCTTCGACGTGCCGTACGAGGAGATCGCGGCGGCCGTCGACAAGTCCCCTGCCGCCGTACGGCAGATCGCGCACCGCGCACGGCGGCACGTCGACGCCCGGCGGCCTCGTCAGACGGTCTCGGCCCGGCAGACCCAGGACGCCCTGGAGGCGTTCCGCGCGGCGCTCGACTCCGGTGATCCGCAAGGGCTGTTGGACGTCCTCGCCCCGGACGTCGTCCTCCTCACGGACGGTGGCGGCATCAAACAGGCGGCGCGGGTACCGGTGTCGGGCGCCGACAAGGTCGTCCGGTTCGTCCTCGGCACCTCGTCGAAGCACGGCATCAGGACGGAGCCGACCTTCGTCAACGGGTCCCCGGCGCTGATCATGCACGTGGACGGCGAGTTGGACGGTGTCATCGCGTTCAGCTTCGAGGGGGATCTCATCAGGAGCCTCTACTACGTACGCAACCCTGAGAAGTTGACCGGCTTCGCCGCCGCCGAGCCCTTCAACCTCCCCTGACAGGTCAGGAGCCCGGTCCTCGCTCTCGGGGGGAGACGGTGGCGCCGGTGCGGGAATCCGTACCGGCCGGCCTCTCCGCCTTGGCCGCCGAGGGTTCCGGTGTCGGGTTCGCCGCCCGGGGCGAGGTGTCCGACGGCCGGCGTGTGACGCGGTCCGAGACCCTCGGGGAGGGGATCGGGGCCGTCGAAGGGGTCGTGTCCCGCGTGTCCGCGGTCGACGGGCTCGGGACGGGGGAGACGGAGGCCCTCGGGGACGGGGGCGCCGTCGGGGCGGGGGTGGTCCTCGCGGGGGGTGCCAGCGGCGGGGACTTCTGGGGCGGGGGTGAGGAGGTCGACGTGAGGGGGAGCGCGATCAGCAGGGCCGCCGCGCAGGTCGCCGCCGTCGCCAGGACCGTACGTGCCTTGCGGGCGCGGGACTTGCGGCGCAGGGAGGTGAAGTGACCGGGTGGGGGCTGGAGATGGGACGCCGGTGGGCGCAACAGCTCGACCAGCGGGTCCTGTTGGTCGTCGCCGGGGGTGCCGTCGGCGTCAAAGCGTGTGGTCAAGGCTTCTCCTCAGGTGGGCGCGGAGCAGTTCGCGGGCCGCGTGGAGGTCGGCCTTGACGGTTCCCTCCTTGCGTCCGGTCAGGGCGGACACCTGCCGGATCGGCATGTCAGCGTAGTAGTGCAGGAGGATCGGGACGCGCAGGCGTTCGGGCAGGGACTGCACGAGCAGCATCACCGAGGGGTCGCCCTGCTCCGGCGGCGGGCGCAGGGCCTCCTCCGTCCGCGCCCTGCGCATCGCCCTGCGTTCCCGTTCCGTCTTCCGCCAGTGGTCCCGGACCAGGTTCGCCGCGGTGACATACAGGAAGCCCTGCGGCTCCTCCACCTTCGTCCACCGCGACCACAGCCGCGTGAACGCCTCCGACGCGATCTCGTGCGCGGTCTCGTCGTCGTCCACGAGCCTTCGGCACCAGCCCGCGAGCCGGGGGTACAACGCCGCGAACAACTCCGACGCGTCCTCCTCGCGGGAGCGCGCACGGGGCCGGGACCAGGGGAGAGATCGGCGGTTCAACGCGCTCCAGGGGAGGTCGGGGGGTGGGGTGTGGGTGGGAGCAAG
>DATCQX010000841.1:0-9338 GCA_036569285.1 Streptomyces sp. | reverse complement strand
CCCCGCCCCACCCGCCCCGACACCCCCCGGACCCTCGGTCATCAGACGCTCCCCACCGGCCGGGCGAGCGCCAGCAGATCCGTGTGGTGAACGGCGACGCGAAGCTCTCCGGCGGCAGCGGCGGCGAGCCGTGCCTCCAGGTAGGTCTTCGCGCGCGAGGCGAGTTCGGGGCGTTCCTCCACGGCGGCCCCCACCCACCCCCGCAGCCACTGCGCGGTCAGCGCGGCCTCGGCCTCGCCCAGCCGCCAGGCGCTGGCGTGCAGTTTCACGGTGGCGCCGCGTGCCTCGAAGGCCTCGGCGGCGACGTCCACCGCGTCGGGCCCGAGGAGCCCGTCGCGCCGCTGGTGGTCGTTGAAGGCGTCCTGGATCTCCGCGTCCAGCGGGTCCTCGGCGGACAGCTCGACCCGTCCGGCGACGGACAGGGTGAGCAGCGCCGGGCACCCGGCGCCCACGCACGCGTCGACGAGCGCGTCGATCTCCTCGCGGGTCAGGACGTCGAGGAGAGCGGACGCGGTGACGAGGGAGGCCCCGTTCAGGGCGTCCGGCGTCAGGCGTGCGACGTCGCCGCGCCGCGTCTCGACGGTCACCCGGCTCCCGTCGGCGGCGGCCTTCGGGGAGGCGACGGCGGCGAAGTGCAGCAGGTAGGGGTCGCGGTCGTGCAGGACCCAGTGCTGGGCGCCGTCGAGGCGGGGCGCGAGCCAGCGGCCCATGGAGCCGGTGCCGCAGCCGAGGTCGTGCACGACGATCCCGGCCTTGCCGCGCGGCAGGTTCGCGAGGCGTATCCGCAGCGGGTCGAGGAGGTCGAGCGCGCGGGCGTTCGCGTCGGCGGGCTCGCGCAGCTGGAGCCATTCGGGGGCGTAGCGGGGCGGGTCGTCGGGGCCTGCCTCACGCAGCCGTACGGTGGCGCGTTCGGTGACGGGGCCGGCGCCGGGGATGACGTCCGTGCCGCTCATGCGGCCCTCCAGGATTCTCGGGGGAGCCGGCTGAGGACGCCGGCGAGGCTCTTCGCGGTGGACGCCCAGCCGTTCAGGGCGGCGCGCCGGCCGCGCGCGGCGGACTTGAGGCGGCGGCGGACGTCCGCCTCGCCGAACCAGCCGCGCAGTTCGGCCGCGAGGGCGGCCGGGTTCTCCGGAGGCACGAGGATGCCGGGGACGCCGCCGTCGGGGGCGCGGCCGACGGCCTCGGGGACGCCGCCGACGTCGGTGGCGAGGACCGGGATGCCGCGCGCGAGGGCTTCGGTGACGGCCATGCCGTACGTCTCGGCGTAGGACGTGAGGACCATCAGGTCGGCGCACGCGTAGCTGGCGTCGAGGGCGGCGCCGGAGCGCGGCCCGGTGAGCCGCAGCCGGTCCTGGAGGCCGTGGCGGGCGATGAGTTCGCGCAGGTGGGCGACGTACTCGACGTCCTGGTCGACTCCGCCGACGAGGTCACAGGTCCAGGGCAGTTCGGTGACGGAGGCGAGGGCCTCGACGAGCCGGTGCTGGCCCTTGCGGGGGGTGACGGCGGCGACGCACACGAGGTGCGAGACGCCGTCGGTGCCGGAGGCGACGGGCGCGATGTCGGCGCCGGGCGCGGCGACGTGCACCTTCTCGGGGGCGAGGCCGTGGTGGGAGACGAGACGGCGCACAGCCCAGTCGCTGGTGGCGATGACGGCGGGCACCGCGCGCAGCACGGTCCGCTCCAGGGCGTCGAGTTCGGCGGCGACCTCGGGCGCGAGGCCCGTCTCGTCGCCGAGGGGCAGGTGCACGAGGACGGCGAGCCGCAGCCGCTCCGCCTCGGGGACGACGATCTCGGGCACCCCGCAGGCGACGATCCCGTCGAGCAGGACGACCGCCCCGTCGGGCAGGTCGCGCAGGGTGCGGGCGAGCGCCTCACGGTCGTCCGCCGCGGGCCGGGGCCAGGCGCCGTCCGCGAGGTGCTTGCGCACCTGCCAGCCGAAGCCGGGCAGGTCCAGGCAGACCCGCCGGTCGTAGGCGTTGCCGCCGCTGGGCCGGCTCGGGTCGTCGACGCCGCCGGGCAGGACGAAGTGGACGGTGCGCAGGGACATCGGGATCAGGTCCCCGTTCTTGCGGACGGCGGGCTGCTTCGGCACGTACGTGAGCGCCGTCTTGTCGAGCCGGACGGCCGTCCGCTCGATGGTCGTGTCGGTCACAGGGCACGCTCGTAACTCGCCCAGGCGACGTGCGACTCGTGCAGGGTGACCGAGAGGGCGGCGATGCCCCGGGCCCCCTCGCCGAGCGCGCCCTTGTGGATCCGCTCGGCGAGCCGGTCGGCGACGACCTTCGCGAGGTACTCGGTGGATGTGTTCACCCCCGCGAAATCCGGCTCGTTGTCCAGATTGCGGTAGTTCAGTTCCGCGACCACGGCGCCCAGTTCCTGGCTCGCGAGTCCCATGTCGACGACGATGTTGTCGTCGTCCAGCTGCTCGCGGCGGAATGTGGCGTCCACGAGGAACGTCGCTCCGTGCAGGCGCTGCGCGGGTCCGAAGACCTCGCCGCGGAAGCTGTGGGCGATCATGATGTGATCGCGGACGGTGACACTGAACAACGGACGACCCTCCAGGTGCGGCACGTCTGATCCCCGGCCTTCTACCGCCGGGGCGTGCCGTGTAGTACGGCTGGCCGCTTCCCCTTGTTCAGCGGCCTCTGACTCTTTTCTCAGGTCAGGCGCGCGTGCGCGTCAGCGACGCGGGTAGCGCACCCGGTGGCACAGCGCCGGGATCTCCCCCGACACCAGCTTCGGCATGACGTCGGGCAGTTCCTCGAACGCGCACTCTCCGGTGATCAGCGCGTCCAGCGCCGGGTCGGCCAGCAGGTCGAGGGCGAGGGCGAGGCGGTCGGCGTAGGAGCGGCTCGCGCGCGCGGGGGAGACGGTGCCGACCTGGCTGCTGCGGATGGTCAGGCGGCGGGAGTGGAACGCCTCGCCGAGCGGGAGGGCGATACGGCGGTCGCCGTACCAGCTGAGTTCGACGACGGTGCCCTCGGGGCGCAGGAGTCCGAGGGCCGTCGTGAGGCCGGCCTCGGTGGCGCTGGCGTGGATCACGAGGTCGAGGTCGCCGGCCGCGTCCTGCGGGAGCGCGAAGTCGATGCCGAGTTTCGCGGCCGTCTCCGCCCGGGTGGGGTCGGCGTCGACGAGTTGCGCCTTCACGCCGGGGAAGCGGGCGAGGAGGGCGGCGACGGAGCTGCCGACCATCCCGCCGCCGACGACCGCGACCCGGTCACCGATCATGGGGGCGGCGTCCCAGAGGGCGTTGACGGCGGTTTCGACGGTGCCGGCGAGGACGGCGCGTTCGGCGGGGACATGAGGCGGTACGACGATCACACGTGAGACCGGGACCACATATTCGGTCTGGTGCGGATACAGGCAGAACACGGTCTTGCCGACGAGTTCCGCCGGCCCCGCCTCGACCTCGCCCACATTGAGGTACCCGTACTTCACGGGCGCCGGGAAGTCGCCCTCCTGGAACGGCGCGCGCATCGCCGTGTGCTGGTTCTCCGGGACCTTCCCGCCGAAGACCAGCGTCTCGGTGCCCCGGCTGATCCCGGACCACAGCGTCCGCACCAGCACCTCCCCCTCGCCGGGCTCGGGCACCACCGTCTCGCGCAGCTCTCCCTCGCCCGGACGACGGACCCAGAACGCGCGTGCGGCGCTCTTCATGGAAAACCTCCTGAACGATCGGCATCCGGTTCACGTACCGAGATGTGGCACAGGCCGCGCACAGTACGCGGCGATGATCGACTCTGTCACTCGGCCGGAGGATGTGCGGTGGCCCTGAACAACACGTACGAGGCAAGGCTGGTCCAGCAGGAGACCGCTCTGGGAGCGGGCGCTCAGCTCCTGCTGCTGGCCCTTCTGGGCTCGGTGATCGGCATGGGCACGGCGGGCTGGGCGACCGGCCTCGTCTTCGCCCTCGGCACCTGGGCCCTGCTGTCCGGCGCCTGCCACCGCTCGGGAATCCGCACGTTCGGCCCCGCCAACCGCGTCACCCTCGGCCGCGCGGTCCTCGTCGGCGGGGTGACGGCCCTGGTCGCCGACTCCTTCGAGTCCGCCCCGCCGGTCACGCTGCTGGTCGGCCTGACGGCGGTCGCGCTGATCCTGGACGGCGTGGACGGCAAGGTCGCCCGCCGCACGAACACCTCGACGGCGCTGGGCGCGCGCTTCGACATGGAGGTCGACGCGTTCCTGATCCTCGTCCTCAGCGTGTACGTCTCCACGCAGCTCGGGCCGTGGGTGCTGCTGATGGGTGCCATGCGGTACGTGTTCGTCGCCGCCGCGTACGTGTGGCCGTGGCTGAACTCCGCGCTGCCGCACAGCATGGCCCGCAAGACGGTCGCCGCGACGCAGGGGATCTGCCTGCTGCTCGCGGGGTCGCAGCTGCTGCCGTACGCGGCGAATCTCGCCATCGCGGGGACGTCGCTGGTGGCGCTGGTGTGGTCGTTCGGGCGGGACGTCGTGTGGCTGTTCCGGACACGGGCGGGGGTTTCGGCCGGTGAGCAGGGTGGCGAGACGGGCGGTGAGACGTCGGACGGGGCTGTCGGGGCGCTGGTGGAGGCGGGAGCCGGTGCCAGTGCCGTCGTCGTCGCCGACTCGGCCGTCGTGCGGCCCGAGCTGGTTCCGGCGCCGGTGTCCGTGCCCGTCGTCGTGATCCCGGAGCCGGTCGTGGCGGCTCTCCCGGCCAAGGACAGGCCGGTGCTCGCGGCACGCTGAGGCGCTCACGGCGCGAGGAACGGCCCGGATCCCGCGGGGGGAGTCCGGGCCGTTTCATGTGTACTGCGCGGATCGTGCCGCGCAGCGTGTGCCGTGCGGGCCTGTTTTCCGCTGTTACGAACGTGCCGCGCGCGCCCGTCCCACCGCGAACCCGCCGACGCCGAGCGCGACCGCGCCCAGCGCGATTCCGGCGATGCCCATGCCACGGGCGGCGGAGTCGTGGCCGGCGGCCTTCGCGACGGGCGCGTCCTTCGCCGGTGTCACGTCCTTCTGCGGCGTCACGGCCTTCGCGGGCGTCAGGGTCAGGACCGGCGCGGGGTTCTCGGGATCGTCGTCCCCCTGCCCGGCCGTCTCGATCCACCGGACGACCTTCCCGGAGTCGTACGTCTGGAGGGTCTTGAAGGCGAGTTTCGCGGCGTCCTCGGGAAGCTGTCCGAAAGCGACGTCGAAGTCCTCGAACCGGCCGGGGCCGATCTTCCCGCCGGTCCAGGTGATCTCGGAGACGGCGTCGGTGATCGTCCCGTCGTCCGTCTTGACCGGCGTCTTCAGCTTCGTGCTGGTGACCTTGGGCGTCCACCCGTCGTGCGGCGTGACGAGCACGCCGAGGAGCGGATGGTCGGTCGGCAGGAAGACCTGTACCCGCGAGGTACTCGCCTTGTCGTCCTCGTCGGGGACACGGAACGTGAGCAGCCCGTCCGTGGCTCCCTGGGGGTAGCTCTCGGGATGGACGGTGACGTGCGCGGACGCGGCGCCCGCCGCCGCGAGGACCCCGCCTGCGGCGAGCAGGACGGCGAGGGCCGCGGTGCGTGTGCGGTGCATGGGGTGATGTTCTCCGTACTGGGGGTGGTCGTTTCCTTGCGGACGAGGCGCAGCGCCACCCCGGGCGGGCCCCTGCGCCGCATCACGTGCCGCAGCAACACCCGGCAG
The DNA here is from genome assembly GCA_036569285.1 of Streptomyces sp. Lineage (GTDB taxonomy): Bacteria > Actinomycetota > Actinomycetes > Streptomycetales > Streptomycetaceae > Streptomyces. Next base: position 3,704 of record DATCQX010000841.1, on the reverse strand, counting down.
GGCCCGGCGCACTCCCACCGACGCCGTACCACCCCAGTACTACGGGCAACCCTGACGGGCCCCCGCCACCAGGCCACCAGCCCCGGCACGAGCACCCCGGCCCACCGCAACAGGCCCCACACCGCGGCTTCCCCCCGCCGCAGCCACCAGGAGGTGACCAACGCGGCCAGGACATGCGCGGCGAGGGTGTGGGGGGTGCTGTGGTGCAGGGCACCTTGGTGAACGGCGGTGTGGTGGACGACGGTGCCGTGCCCGGCGCCGGACCGCACCGGCATCCTCATGCCCGGCATCCCGCCCTCGCCCCGCGCCACCGCCCCGAACCCGGCATGCAGCCCGCCCTGGACGGCCAGCGTCCCCCCGCCGATCGCGACGAGCCCCCGCTCCCGCCCGCCGAACACCCACCCGGCGAGGAATACGGCCCCGAACCCGACACCCTGCGCCCCGGCCGAAGGCCCCTCCCCCACAGCCGCCACGTGCGCGCCGACAGCCAGCAGCACGCACACCGCCGCGAACACGGCGGCACGCAGCCCACGGACCCCCGGCGACGCGCTCATGCTCCGGGATCTTGCCACGCCCGCCCGCGCGGCTTCACCCGCCTTGACCGTTCTTGGGAATCACCGGGGTGTCGGCAGATCCCTCAGCCGAGGCCGAGGCGGAACCGGTGTCGGCCGCAGTGTCGGCACGTGCCGCGGAGTTCGTCCGGGTGTCGGCACGCGCCGCGGAGTTCACCGGCCCCCGCCCGGCCACCGGCCCCGCGTCGGCACCTTCACGCGGCAGCACCGCGATCGCCGCCACCGGCACCGCGGCCAGCACCAGCCACGGCACCGCCGTCGGCAGCCCGGTGTCGAGCAGCGTCCCCGTCGCCGAGCTCCCGACCAGCACGATCAGCCCGGACACGGACGACAGCGCCCCGGTGTACAGCCCGAGCCGACCCTCGGCCGCGAGGTCGGGCACCCAGGCGCGGGCGGCGGGCGCGACGAGCATCTGCCCGAGGGTGAGCAGGACGACGAACCCGGCGGCCGGCATCAGCCCGGCCGTCCCCGTCGCCCCGGCGGGCAGCGCGGCGGCGACGACCGCGAACCCGGCGGCGATGAGCGCGAGCCCGCCCGCCATGGACGCCCGCAGGCTGAGCCGCTCCCCCACCCACCGCGTCACGGGCAGCTGGGCGGCGACGACCAGCGCGGACGACAGCGCGAACAGCCACGACAGCGGCGTCTGCGACCCGGCCGCCCGCTCCACCTCGGCGGGCAGCGCGAGGTAGAGCTGGTTGTAGGCGAGCAGGTAGGCGCCGTAGGCGCAGCACAGGGCGAGGAAGCGGCGGTTGCGCAGCAGCGGCAGGACGCCGCCCTTGACCCGCGTCCGCTGCCGTCCGGGAATGTGCTGCGGCAGCAGCCAGGCGTGTCCGGCGAGGACGAGGACGAAGATCCCGGCCCCGGCGAGGCACACGGCCCTGAAGTCCACCGACAGCAGCAGCGCCCCGAGGAGCGGCCCGACGAACGCACCGGCCTGTCCGGCGACGGTGAACAGCGCGAGCACCCGCGTACGCGGCCCGTTCCCGCCCTCCTCCCAGACGACGGCCTGCCGCGCCACCTCGCTCTCGACGGCCGGGGAGAACAGCGCGGCGGCGAACCCGATGAGCAGCACCGCCCCGATGACGGACGCGACGTGCCCGGCGTATCCGAGCCACGCGAACCCGGCGATCCGCAGCACGCACCCGGCGAGGACGACGGGCCGCACCCCGTACCGGTCGGTGAGCGCGCCGCCGACCACGAACAGCCCTTGCTGGCTGAACGTCCTCAGCCCCAGCACGAACCCGACCAGCCAGCCCGCGAGTCCGATCCCGGTGCCGAGGTGTTCGGCGAGGAACGGCAGGACCGCGAAGAAGCCGATGTTGAAGGCGAGTTGAGTGAGGATCAGCAGGCGGAGCAGCGGGGAGAGCGGGGCTTTCCCGGTGCCGGCCTGCGGCAGGGCCGTCGTCGTCGCGGTCATCGGACCGTCACCAACTCTCTTACGGGTTCGGGGAGTTCAGGCGTCTTCGGCGCCTCTTCCTGCCGCTCGCCGCGTCGCCCGCGCAGCCCTCCGGCGGTGACCGCGAGGGCGCCGAGGAGGGCGAGGGCGGCGGCGGGAGCGAGGACGGCCCAGGGGGCGCGTTCGGCGTAGGGCTGGTTCTCGGCGAGCAGCAACCCCCATTCCGGGGAGGGGGGTTGGGCGCCGAGCCCGAGGAAGCCGAGGGTGGCCAGGGCGAGCGCGGTGCCGGGCAGGCGCAGGGCGGCGTGCCGGGCGACGGGCGGCAGGACGGCGGGCAGCAGCGCGCGCCGCAGCAGGTGGACGCGCCCGGCGCCGAGCGCGCGGGTCGCCGCGAGGTGGACGGCCGCCTTCTCCTGGGCGAGCAGCGCGGAGGTGTGCGCGGCGAGGGGCGCCCAGGCGACGGCGGTCACCGCGAGCGCGGGCGTGCTCGCGCCGCTCCCCCACAGGGCGGCGACGAGGAGCGCGGCGAGGACGGGCGGGACGGCGTTGACGGTGTCCACCAGCGGCCCCGACATCCTCGGCGCGAGCCCCAGCAGCACGCCGGTCACGTACGCGGCGAGGCTGATCCCGCCGGCGAGCAGCAGGGTGTCGAGGGCGCCGTGCGCGACGCGCGCGAGGAGGTCCCGGCCGAGGGCGTCGGTGCCGAACGGGTGCGCGGCGGACGGGCCTTGGAGGCGGTGGGTGGTGTCGACGGCGAGGGGGTCGCGGGGCAGTCCGGCGGCGACGACCGCGGCGAGGAGTCCGCCGTGGACGAGGGGGGCGAGCCTGCGGGCGGGCGGGTCGGGGCGGTGCAGGGCGGGGAGGGCGCCGTCGCGCAGGGCGGGGCCGAGGAGCAGGCGGGCGGCGATCTTGGCGGCGGCGGTGACGAGCGCGGCGAACAGGACCAGGGCGAGGGTGCCCGCCTGGAGGACGGGGAGGTCCTGGGCGAGGGCCGCCTGGAGGGTGGTGCGGCCGAGGCCGGGTATGTCGAAGATCTGCTCCACGACGACCGATCCGCCGGTCAGGCCCACCGCGAACAGGCCGAGGTTGGGCAGGAGTCCGGGCAGTGCGCGCCGCACCGCGTGCCGGGCGATCCTGCGGCCGGTCACACCCCGCGCGGTGGCCGCCTTCGCCCAGGGTTCGGCGAACGCGGCGGGCAGCGGGTCGTCGAGAAGCCTCCCGAGCACCGCCCCGGCGGGCAGGCCCAGCGCGAGCGCCGGCAGCACCGTCCACTTGATCCCGTACCAGCCGAGCGCGGGCAGCCAGCCGAGCTGGACCCCGACGACGGTGGCGAGCACGGACGCGGTGAGGAACTCCGGCAGCGCGGCGAGCATCGCGGACCCGGAGCGGGCCGGGGCGCGTCCGGCGAGGGTGCGGCGGGCGCCCCTGCGCAGGGTGGGCGCGCAGATCAGGGCGGTCGTGGCCAGGGCGACGACGAGCGCGGCCGTCACCAGCAGGAGGGACGCGCCGAGGGCCTGGAGGATCGCGGGGGTGACTTCCTCTCCGGAGATCCAGGAGCGGCCGGCGTCACCGCGCGGGAGTCCGGTCAGCCACTGTCCGAGGAGGTGCAGGGGGCCGTCGGCGAGGCCGAGCTGTGCGCGGATGTCGGCGAGGACCTGGGGGGTGGGGTCGCGGTCGACGGCGCGGGCCTTGAGGACGGTCAGCGCCGGGTCGGTCCGCGTCAGCCAGGGCAGGAG
>DATCQX010000840.1:0-11057 GCA_036569285.1 Streptomyces sp. | reverse complement strand
CCCCCCGCCGAGCCTCTCCCTGGGAACGGTGCCCTGGCCCCACGACGACGACCGGACGGTCACCCGCACGCTGACGTATCGCAACGACGGGCCCGACGAGGTGACGCTGGACCTGGCGACGACGGCGTCCGCGCCCGGCGTCTTCACCGTCACCCCCACCCACCTCACCGTCCCCGCGGGCGGCACCGCCGAAGCCGTCCTCACCGCCGACCCCCGCGTCGACAGCCCCACCGGCCGGCTCTCCGGCGCGGTCACCGCCACCTCCGGCACCACAGAGCTGCGCAGCGTCTTCACGCTCGCCAAGGAGCACGAGACGCACGCGCTGACCGTCAAGGTTCTCGACCGGGAGGGGCGGCCCGCCGCCGGCAGTCTCGTGACCGTCCTCGACGTCGACCGTGACGAAGGGGAGTACCTGTTCGCCCCCGACGGCACCGGTACGGCCCGGGTCCGGCCCGGCCGTCACCACCTCGACGTCCACATCGTGACCGAGGCGGCGGACGGGACGTTCGACCACACGTTCGTCGCGCGGCCGCTGCTGAACGTCACCGGGGACGAGACCGTCGTCCTCGACGCCCGTGAGGGGCGGCCCGTCGCCGTCGACCCGCCGAGGCGCGGGGCGAGCAGCGCGCTGGCCGCGGTCGGGCTGGTGCGGACGACGCCGTCCGGCGGGACCGTCTCCTCGCTGGTGACCGCCGGGTCCTTCGAGCGGATCCGGACCGCCGAGGTGGGGAGCGGGCCGCTGCCCGCCGGGGCCGGGGCGATCAGTACGACCGTCCGCAGCTCCTGGGCGAAGCGGGCGGCGGACGGGACGTTCACCGACTCGCCGTACGACTACGAACTGGCGTGGGTGGTGCGCGGACGGCTGCCCGGCGGGTTCCACGGGCGGGCCCGGTCCTCCGATCTGGCGAAGGTGACGCACGTCCTGTACAGCGACCGCGCGGACACACCGCTCGGCGCGCTGTGGGCGTACGCGTTGCCGCCCGAGGGCGGGAGCGCGCCGAGTCCCACCATCAGGTTCAGGTCCGCCGGGAAGCGGACGGTGTACTACTCGGCCCGTGACGTCGACTGGACGTTCGTCCTCAACCGGTTCAACGCGCTCGGGCAGAACGACTTCCAGCAGTGGGCCGCGCCGGTCGCCCTCCGGGCCGGGCGGACGGCCGAACTCCGGTGGGGGAACGGGCCGCTCGGGCCGAGCTTCGCCGACCAGCGGGCGCGGGCCTTCGGGAGTGTGCGGCGGCGCGGCGACACCATGATGTTCCACGTCCCGCCCTTCGCCGACCAGTCCCCCGGCCACACCGGCTTCTCCCTCGCCGACAAGGGCAGCACCCGCCTCTACCGGGGCGAACGGCTCCTGGCCGACGTTCCCTACCCCTACTACGACGCCCAAGGCTCGGTCCCCGCCACCGACCAGCCCTACCGCCTGGAGACCTGGATCGACCGCGCGGGCCAGGGCTACCTCACCTCGACCTCGATCCGCGCGGCCTGGACTTTCCGCTCGGCCCGCACCCCGTCGGCCGCCTGGACCCCGCTCCCGGTCACCGCGATCCACTTCACCCCCGCCCTCCGCCTCGACAACTCGGCCCCCGCGGGCCGCCACCTGCGCCTTCCGGTCACCCTCCAACGCCAACCCGGCTCCCCGGCCCCCTCGGTACGGGCCCTGACCGTCGAGGTGTCCTACGACGACGGCACCACGTGGTCCTCCGTCGGAGTGCGCGGCACCACCGACCCGGCCCGCTGGCACGCCGACCTGCTCAGTCCCCGGGGCGAGGGGTACGCGTCCCTCCGGGCGAAACTGACCGACACGGACGGCAGCACCGCCGAGTACACGGTGATCAGGGCGTACCGGCTGCGCTGACGCCGGCGGCCCCCTCACACGCCCAGGCGGCGGGCGAGGGGGCGGCGGGCCAGGATGAGGGCCGTCCCGGCGGTCAGGGTGATCAGGCCGAGGGTGAGGAAGTAGGCGGGGGAGGGGGACTCGTCGCCGGACACCTTCAGGGCGTTGCCGCCCAGGCCACCGCCCAGGGCGCCCGCCAGCCAGAAGAGGCCGACCATCTGGCTGACGAAGGTGGCCGGGGCGATGGCTGTCGTGGCGCTCATGCCGACCGGGGCGAAGGAGACCTCGCCCGCCGCCAGGAGGAGGAAGGCCGCCACCAGCCACCAAGGGGAGACCCTGCCCGTGTCCGAGGCGGTTGCCTGCCAGGCCGCCAGGGACATGACCGTGTAGGCCAGGGCCGTGCTGATCATGCCGATGCCGAACTTCACCGCCGTGTTGACGCGGTCGCCGGCCCGGCGCCAGAGCAGGGCGAACAAAGGGGCCGTCAGCAGGACGAACAAGGGGGTGGCCGACTGGAACCAGCTCGTCGGGATCGTGGAGCCCAGCACCGTGCGGTCCGTGCTGTTCTTCGCGAAGAGGGAGAAGACCGAGCCGCCCTGGAGGAACATCGCCCAGAAGAGGGCCGAGGCCAGGAAGAGCCAGATGTAGGTCCTCACACGGGTGCGTTCCTCCGGGGTCAGGAGCGGGTCGCGCAGGAGACGCCGGAAGAAGGCCGCCGGGACGACGATCGTCAGCAGGCCGATCAGGGCCATGACGTGGACGATCCTGAAGGCGCCCAGCGCCGCGTCCGTGCCGTAGACGACCGCCGCGGAGGCTGTCGCCAGCAGGCCGACGCGGACGACACGTGCGCGCTGGGCCGGGGTCGCCGCACGGGACGGGGCGCGGCCCGTGTCGCCGAAGTGGCGGGTGCCGCGCGCGTACTGGAGGAGACCGAGGGCCATGCCGACGGCGGCCAGGCCGAACCCGAGGTGCCAGTCGACCGTCTCGCCGACCGCCCCCACGACCACGGGTGCCGTGAGCGCGCTGACCTGGACGCTCATGTAGAACACCGCGAACCCTGCGTCACGGCCCGCCCGGTCCGCCGGGGCGTAGAACGCGCTCAGCAGGTTGGCCATGTTGGGCTTCAGGAGGCCCGTGCCGGCGGCGATCAGGAAGAGGCCGGGATAGAAGAGGAGGTTGCCGGGAACAGCCAGACAGACATGGCCCGTGCCGATCAGGACACCGCCGTACAGCACCGCCCGGGACGCCCCGAACAGCCGGTCGCCCAGCCAGCCGCCCGGCACCGAGCACAGGAACACGGACGCCATGTACAGGCCGAAGAGGAGAGCGGCGTCCGCGTCGGACAGCCCGAGGCCGCCGTCCGCGGTGGGCTCCGTCGCATACAGCACAAGAATCGCCGTCATCCCATAAAAACTGAACCTCTCCCACACATCCGTCCCGAACAACGTGCCGAACCACCGGGGCCACCCGAACACACCACGCCCGACGGACCCCTTCGACCGGGGAAGAACAGGTGGCTCAGCCTGCGCGGTCACGACTCCTCCAAGGGGCCCGAGGGGGACGGCTGGGGGAGGAGAGGTTCCCGCCGGGGCGTCCAGAGGGGGTGGAGGATGGCTCGAAGGGGTGGGGCGGAGGGCGGCTCGAAGGGGGTGCGAGTGGGTGTCGAGGTGGGGTGCGGAGACTGGCCGCCTTTCCTTCGTCTCCGCTTCGAAAGGCCGCTCAGATGCCGGATTCGCTTCCCTTTCGCGTGATGCTGCGCATGGAGACCGTCCCAGGGCTCGGCGCCGAGTTCGAGAAGGTGTGGGAGGAGGTGGGGCGGGGGATCGCCGGCCAGCCGGGCAACCTCGCACAGTCCCTGGCCCGCTCCGCCGACGAGACCGACGTCTACTACGTCGTCACCGACTGGACCGACGCGGCCAGCTTCCACCGCTTCGAACACAGCGAGGAACACGTCCTCAACCGCCGCCGCCTGCAGCCCTACCGGCGGGGCGGGGAGATGCGGCTCACGGAGACGGTGTGCTTGCTGCGGGGGGTGGCGGCGGAGGGGTAGTGCTGCTGCCGGGCAGGCCGATGGGGGGAGCGCCGAATCGGTCCGCGCCCCCCATCGTCGTCCGTGCCCTCTTCCGCGCTGACCCGCCTCGGTGCCGACTCCCTTTCCGGTGGGCTCCGCCTGCAGCTCTATCGGCGGGGTGGGGAGATGTGGCTCAGTGAGACGGTGTGCCTGTTGTTGGGGTGGCGGCGGAGGAGGGGGAGTGCTGCTGCTGCCGGGCAGTCAGATGGGGGCGCGGGCTGAATCGGCCTGCACCCCCATCGTCGTCCGCGCCCCAACCGGGCCAACCCGCCTGCGAGCCGACTCCTTCCCGGGCCGCCCCACTCCCAGCCGACCCGCCTGCGAGTCGACCCCTTTCCGGAGCGGACTCCCTTTCCGAGCCGCCCCACCTTTCGGGCCGAGCTGCCTCCCGGGCCGAGCCTCTTCCGGACCGCCCTCTTCGGGCCGAGCCGCCTCCTGGTCGAGTTGCCTTCCGGCCGGGCTCACTTCGGGCTGCCCCCTCCGAGCCGAGCTGCCCCCGAGCCGACCCCCTTGACCGAGCCCCCGGGCCGTACGACTCCCCTCCGAGCCGTACGGCCCATCGCCCCTGGCCGTTTGCCCCCTACGAGTGGCTCTCCGCCCTCTCCACCCGTACCTCCGGCAGTGCCTTCGCCAGGGCCCCCGGCAGCCACCAGGCCCGTGCACCCAGGAGTCGCATGGCGGCCGGCAGGACCAGGCAGCGGATGATTACCGCGTCGATGAAGATGGCGACGGCGAGGCCGAAGCCGAATTGGCGGAGCATGCGGTCGGGGCTGAGCATGAAGCCGCCGAAGACGACGATCATGACGGCGCCGGCGGCGGTGACGACGGCGCCGGTGTGGGCGAGGCCTTCGCGGACGGCTCGGCCCGCGTCCTGGGTGCGCAGCCATTCCTCTCGCATGCGGGAGACGAGGAAGATCTCGTAGTCCATGGAGAGCCCGAAGACGATCGCGAAGATCATCGTGGGGATGAATGCCTCGATGGGGCCTGCCTCGGCGCCGAACCAGCCGTGCTGGAAGACGAGGGAGACCGCGCCGAGCGCGGCGCCGACGCTGAGGAGGTTGAGGACGGCGGCCTTGAGCGGGATCAGGACGGAGCGGAACACCATGGTCAGCAGCAGCACCGAAAGGCCGATGACGATCGTCACGAACAGCGGCAGCTTCCCCCCGATGGTGTCGGAGAAGTCGATGATCGCCCCCGTCGCCCCGCCCACGAGATAGTGGGCGTCGGTCTGTTTCGACACCTCGGGCAGCACGTCGTCGCGCAGATGGTGGACGAGTTTCGTGGTCGCCTCGTCCTGAGGGGAGGTCTTCGGCACCGCCAGCAGCATCGCGGCCTTGCCGTCCTCGGTCGGGATCGGCCCGTTGACGAGGGCGATCCCGGGGGTGTCCTTGAGGGTGCCCGCGGCCGTACCGGCGGCCTTCACGGCGTCGGCCCCCTCCGTGACGACGACCAGCGGACCGTTGAAGCCGGGCCCGAAGCCCTTCGCGAGGAGGTCGTAGGCGACCCGGCTGGTGGTGCCGTCCGGATCGTTGCCCGCGTCGGCGAGGCCGAGCCGCAGGCTGGCCGCGGGCACGGCGAGCGCCCCCAGCGCGACCACGGGCAGCAGCAGCGCGGCCCACGGCCTGCGCTGGACGGCCTGCCCCCAGGCCCGCCACCGGGCGCCCTCCTCGGGCTTGCCCTTCTGCAGTCTCTTGCGGTGCCGCGCGGTGAACTGCCGGGCGAACCGTTTGCCGAAGATCGCGAGGAGCGACGGCAGCAGGGTCAGCGAGGCGAGCATCGTGAGCAGCACGGTCAGCGCGACCGCGAGGGCCATCCCGCGCAGCGAGCCGAGGCCGAGCGCGACGAGCCCGAGGAGCGCGATGATGACGGTGCTGCCCGCGAACAGGACGGTCCGCCCGGCCCCTTCGAGCGCCCGGCGCTCGGCCTCGTCGGGGGCGACGTCCTTGACCAGTTCGGCCCGGTAGCGGGCGAAGATCAGCAGCGCGTAGTCGATCCCGACCCCCAGACCGACCAGGGACATGACATACGGGGAGTAGCTGGCGATCGTGAACGTGTGCGAGGCGAGCACGATGATGCCGAGCGTGGTGCCGACCGCGAAGACGGCGGTGATGACCGGGAGGCTCGCGGCGACGACCGTCCCGAACATCAGCAGCAGGATCAGCAGGGCCGCGAAGATCCCGGCGCCCTCCGCCCCGCTGCCCTGGTTCTTGCCCAGCTTGCGCGCGGCCTCGCCGCCCAGCTCGACCTGGAGGCCGCCCTTCTTCTGGATCTCCCGCGCCGTGTCGAGGATCTTCTTGCTCTGCGAGGTCGGGACGTTCTCGGCGGGCCGGTCCAGCTCCACGGTCGCGTAGCCGACGGTGCCGTCGGCGGAGACGGCCGACCGGTCGGTGAAGGGGCTGGTGACCGAGACGACCCCGGGCAGCGGTTTCACCTTGGCCAGCATTCCGGCGACCGCGCTCTCGGTCGCCGGGTTCTTCAGGCCCTTCGGGTCGTGCAGGACGATGTCGACGGTGTTCCAGGCGTTGCCGGCGCCGTGCTCCTTGAGGATCTCCAGGGCGTTCTGGGTCTCGGTGCCGGGCAGCGAGTAGTCGTCCCGGTAGCGGTCGCCCGCCTGCGAGGCGACGGCCCAGACGCCGACCAGCACGACGAGCCACAGGATCAGAGCGGTCCATCGGTGCCGGTTGGCGAACACCGCGATCCGGGCGAAAACACCGGCCTGACCTGGCCGGACGGCGGAGTCGGCCGCGGGTGGACGAGTAGACATGGTGGTCGTGATTCCCCTTGTGGAAGAGATGGGGAGCCATGGACGCACACATCGCTAGTGCCCCGGTGGAGTCCTGGTGGAGCCGATCGGACAACCGGCCGTCACCACGGCATCGTCCCCTCCCCCCGCAGGAACGCCCCCGAGGGCCCGTCCCCGGGCAGCGTCGCCGCGTCCGCGATCCGCCGGGCCGCGTCCTCGGGCGACTGCGGGGCGTCGGGCCGCATCCGGGTCCTGACCAGCCCCGGGTTGACGGAGTTCACCAGCACGCCGGTGCCCTCCGTCTCCTTGGCCAGCATCACGGTCAGCGCGTTGAGCGCCGTCTTGGACGCCGAGTACGCGGGGCACTGCGCGGCCGGCCCGTACGCGAAGGACGCGGCGCCGCTGGAGACGTTGACGACCCTGCCCCACCCCCGCCCGACCATCCCCGGCAGCAGCGCCTGCGCCATCCGCCAGGCGCCCAGGAGGTTGACGTCCAGGGTCCGCCGCACCAGGTCGAGGCCGATCGTCGAGGGGGCCTCGCCCCAGTCGAGCTGCACGCCCGCGTTGTTGACGAGGATGTCGACGGAACCGGCGCGCGCGACGGCGCCGTCCACGGACTCCTGGTCCGTGACGTCGAGGGCGAGGGGCACGGCCAGTGCGCCCAGGGTCGCGGCGGCTTTCGCGGCGGCCTCCTCGTCGCGGGCCGCGAGCAGGACGCGGTGGCCGCGGGTGTGGAGTTCGGCGGCCACCGCGAGGCCGAGACCGCGGTTGGCTCCCGTGACGAGGGCGGTGAGAGATGGGGGCACGTCGACTCCTGGTCCGAGGCGGGGAGCCAAGGGTGCTGCGGGGCACTGGAGAATGACTCAAACCGGGTGACCTGCGGCGGAGCCTCTTTATCCAGCAGGATTCGAGCAAGATCGGGGCAGGCCTCCGCCGTGCGAGCCCATAATTCCCCAATGACTGGTAAAGAAAGCTCCACGACCGACCCTCACAGGGAGCGTGAGGAGAGCGGTACGGCCATGGAGCCGGGAGGCCGGAAACCCCGGACCGTCCGCCGCAGGATCCTGTTAGTCACCGGGAGTCTGCTGGGGATCGGCGTGCTCGGCGCGGGCGCCTACGCGGCCAACTTCGCCGTCGCCTACCGGGGCCGCAGGCTCAGCAACGTCGGCGACCTCTCCTTCGAGAACAAGCTCCGCATCCCGCCGCTCCTGGAAGGGAAGGACGACGGCTCCGGGCGCCGGATCTTCGAGCTGAGGGCCCAGACCGGCACCAGCGAGCTGCTGCCCGGCAAGAAGACCCCGACGTGGGGGATCAACGGCGCCTTCCTCGGCCCCACCCTCAGGCTCCGCCGGGGACAGCGGGTCGGGATCTCCCTCACCAACGACCTCCCCGAGCCGACCACCCTGCACTGGCACGGCATGCACCTGCCCGCCGAGATGGACGGCGGCCCGCACCAGATGGTCCGCCCCGGCGAGACCTGGAAGCCGCGGTGGGAGGTGGCCCAGCCCGCCTCGACCCTCTGGTACCACCCCCACCCCCACCAGAGCACCGCCGACCACGTCTCCCGGGGAGTGGCCGGCCTGATCCTCGTCGAGGACGACGACGCGGACCGCGCGGGCCTCCCGAACCGCTACGGCGTGGACGACATCCCGCTGATCCTCCAGGACCGGGCGTTCGACGACGACGGCTCCATCGACCTGCGCGGCGCGTCCTTCCTCCAGAGCCTCGCCGGGGTCGGCAGCACCGGGGTCCTCGGCGACAAGATCCTCGTCAACGGCACGTACGACCCGCACGTCGAGGTCTCCACCTCGCTGGTCCGCTTCCGGCTGCTCAACGGCTCCAACGCCCGGTCCTACAACCTGGCGTTCACCGACAGCCGTGAGTTCCACCTCGTCGCCCAGGAGAACGGGCTCCTTCAGCAGCCGGTGCCGCTGCGGCGGTTGCAGCTGTCGCCGGGGGAGCGCGCCGAGATCGTCGTCGGGTTCGCGGCGGGCGAGAAGGCCGTCCTGCGCAGCTATCCGCCGGAGCTCGGGCTGTCGTTCCCGACGAAGCGGTTCGGCGGGGGCGAGGACACCTTCGACATGATCCAGGTGCGGGCGAAGGCGCGCCTCACCGCGTCGGCGCCGCTGCCCGGACGGCTGCGCGGGGCGCAGGAGGCGATCGCGGTGCCGGCGGACGCGAAGGTGCGGACGTTCGAGTTCAACAGCACCGTGATCAACGGCAAGGGCATGGACATGAACCGGATCGACGAGGTCTGCCCGGCCGGGAAGGTGGAGATCTGGGAGGTGAGCGGGGACGCGGAGGTCGTCCACAACTTCCACGTCCACGGGCTCACCTTCAACGTCCTCGACTACGGGGGCCGCAGGCCCGACGCGTGGCTGCGGGGGCCGAAGGACACCGTGCGGGTGCCGCCGGGCGGGACGATGCGGCTCGCGGTGGCGCTGCCCCCGTACACCGATCCGAAGACGCCGTACATGTTCCACTGCCACATTCTGCGCCACGAGGACGTGGGGATGATGGGCCAGTTCACCGTGGTGAGACCGGGGACGGAGAGCAGTGCCCCGCGGACCGTCGAAGGGTCGCACCACTGACCGCCGAGACCGCGAACGCCGTACCCGGGACCGTCCGGGTGCGGCGTTTTTTCGCGCCCGTTTCCGGGAAGCGGGCAGTCTTCACTTGACATTCAAGAATCTCGACCCTCAAGATAAGTAAGTCCCTTGAAGGTCAAGAAGAACGACCGTCGAGGGAAGTCGGGTCGACCACGAAATGTTGCCCAGGTTCCAGGAGGAACGCTGCGATGAACACAAGGAGTGCGGCCCTGATCGGCTGCGGTATCGCCGGACCGGTTCTGGCCCTCTACCTCCAGAAGGCGGGCATCGAGGCCGTCATCTACGAAGGCAGCCCCGAGCCCCGGGACGACGCGGGCGCCTTCCTCAACCTCGCCCCCAACGGCCTCGCCGTCCTCGACACCCTCGGCATCCGGGGCGACGTCGAGCAGTACGGCAGCCGCACCACCAGCACCGCCTTCCTCAACCACCACGGCAAGAAGCTCGGCGAGAACCCCGCCGAAACCCTCCTCCTCAAGCGCGGCCTGCTCAACAAGGGCCTGCGCGAGGCGGCGCTCAGGCACGGCATCCGCATCGAGTACGGCAAGTTCTTCGAGGCCGTCGCCGAGACCGACGACGGCGTCCTGATCCGCTTCGCCGACGGCTCCACCGCCGAGGCGGACATCCTCATCGGCTGCGACGGCATCCACTCCAAGACCCGCTACACCGTCATGCCCGACGCCCCCCACCCCGAGTACACCGGCGTCATCGGCACGGCCGGCTACACCCGCTCCCGGGACGCCGCCCCCGCCGACGGCGTCATGCGGATGTCCTTCTGCTACCAGGGCTTCTTCGGCTACCAGACCATCCCCGGCGGCGAGGTCTACTGGTTCGAGAACTACCACGAGCCCGTCGAACCCGGCCGCGGCGAGACCGAGCGCACCCCGCACGCGGTGTGGAAGTCCCGGCTCCTGGAGCGCCACGCCAAGGACCACCACCCGGTCTCCGCGATCATCGACTCCACGCCGGACGGCATCATCGGCTACCCGATCTACGACATGCTGACGCTGCCGGTGTGGCACCGCGGCAAGGTCTGCCTCGTCGGCGACGCCGCGCACGCCACCTCGCCGCACGTCGGACAGGGCGCGTCGATGGCGATGGAGGACGCGATCGTGCTCGCCAAGTGCCTGCGCGACCTGCCCACCCCGCAGAGGGCGTTCGCCGCGTTCCAGGCGATCCGCCAGGAGCGCGTGGAGAAGATCATCAAGGAGGGCCGCAGGACCGGCAACCAGAAGGCCGCGCCCAACGGGCTCGCCCGCACGGTCCGCGACCTCGTCCTGCCGTTCTTCCTGAAACTCGGCGTCAAGGCGACCGTGCCCGTGTACTCCTACCGGGTCTCCTGGGAGGAGAAGGTGGCCGAGCACGCCGTGGCCGCCGCCCGCTGAGGGGGCGGCGGCCCTGAGGGGAACCGGCAGGGGCCGTGCCCTGCCGGTTCCCCGTTCATTCCCGCGGGCTCAGTGGTCCGTGTGCGTGGAGATCTGCACGTAGTTGCCCTCGGGGTCGGTCACGTACGCCTGACGCTCGCCCCACGGCTGGTTCTTCGGCGCCATCAGGACCTTCGCCCCGGCGTCCTTCGCCTTCTTGAACGCGGCGTCCACGTCAGCGGCGATCACGGCGACGTCCGACTGCTTCTGCGTCGACTTGCCGATGTGCTTCAGCGGAGTGTTCTGCTTGATCGTGTCGAACGACGTGAAAGTGATGTAGTAGGCGTCCCCCTTGGACACGGTTCCGAAAGCCGCGGTCCCCACCGCCGGGAATCGGAAGTCCACCTGGAAACCCAGGGCGTTCTTGTAGAAGTCGAGC
>DATCQX010000839.1:0-3439 GCA_036569285.1 Streptomyces sp. | reverse complement strand
GCAGGTCGAGGGTGATTTCGGGCGCGTGGATCGCTGGATCTGCCATGCGCCACATGGTGGCGGCTCCCGAGAATACGGGACAAGCGGTTGCCCATTGCCGGACGGGGTGGACATCGAATGTTGTCCGTTGCCCGCCGCAGGAACCACCACTACGCGCAGGTCGTGGCGGGTCTCGACCCCGGCCTGAACTTCACCGTCCTCAAAGGACCCTCGCTGGCGGCCTCCTACCCGCCCGGCGTGCTCCGCTCCCAGGGCGACATCGATCTCCTCGTCCCGGACCAGGCGGAGCTGTGGCGGGTCGTCCGCGCGCTGCACTCCCCGCAGCCCACGCAGGTGTGGGTGACCGTCGTCGGCCCCGAGCACCATCTGCTCGTCACCCTGGTCCGGCCGCCGGAGGAGCCGCTGCTGGACCCGGAGCACCGGGTCGAACTGCTCACCGCCGCCCTCCTCGGCGACTTCGGCGCCGTCCCGATCCGCAGCCGTCCGCCGCTCGACCGGACACTGGCCGACCTCGTCTGCCTCGCCGAGGAGCGGCTCCAGCGGCCCTTCCACCCCCGGGACGCGCTCGACCTGTACGTGCTGTCGGCCCGCGACCTGCCGCCGAGGGACGAGATCCTCCGGACGGCCGTCCAGTACCGGCTCGCACCCGAACTCGCGGAACTGGTGCGCTACACGGCCGGGATGCTGCCTCTCGACCGCTTCACCGCGATGCTGCCCGCCCTCGACCGCGCCGCCGAGTCGGAACTGGCCCTGCGCGCACGGCATCCCGCGATGCCTCCGGCCGAGGGCATCCGCGCCACCCTCCGGCAGGGCGGGGCGGTGCACGGCATCAGCCTGGGGCCGATCGAGGGCAGCGACGCCTGGACCACCGCCCGCCTTCACTGGTACGACGAGGACGAGGCCCTGCTGCTCACCCCGGTCGGGGCCTATCTCCTGGTCGCGGACAGCGTCGTCTCCCGCGAACGGCACGCGGCGGCCTCGGCGGAACTCGACCGCCTGGTCCGCTCCGGCTTCCGCCGGCTGCACGAGGGCGACACCGTACGGGTGGCTCCCTGAAGCGCCCGTCACAGCCTGGTCCGCTCGGGCTCGGCAGAGCGGGAGCACTCCACGGCGAAGGCCCGCAGGATCGGGTCGAAGGCGAACGCCCCGCCCTCCCGCTCCACGAGGTGCACGTCGGCCAGTTCGCGCAGCAACCGCTCCGCCTCGGACGTTCCGGTGCCGAGCAGCAGCGCCGCGTCCCAGGCCGTGAAGCGCGCGGCGGCTCCCGTGCCCAGCAGCCGGAAAGCCCGTGCCGGCTCGGGGCCGAGGGACCGGTAGGACCAGCCCAGCAACTCGCTCAGAGCGTCCGCCCGGTCCCCCGAGACCGACAGAGAGCTGAGGAGAGACGTGCTGTCGCACCACTCCACAGGCCGGTCCGCACCGAAAGCCAGGTGTCTGGCCGCGGCGGTCCGCATGGGCAGGGGCAGACGGCAGCCGATCTCCGCGAGGCGCTCGATCGTCGTCTCACCGAAGGCCCCGCCGGAGACCGCCTCGAGGAGAGCGCGGCTTTCCTCGGCCGTCATCGCGGAGAGCGTCACCCGCCGCGCCCCGTCCCTGATCACCAGCCCCGGCATGCGGTTGCGGCTGGTGACCAGGGCCAGACACCCGGGACCGGCGGGCAGCAGCGGTCGCACCTGCTCCGGGTCGGCGGCGTTGTCGAGGACGATCAGGAGCCGCTTGCCGCTGAGAGCCGTACGGAACTGCGCGCTCAGTTGCTGGACGTCACCGGACAACGTTTTCCACGGAAAGCCGAGCGACGCGAGGAACCCCCGGAGCACCTTCCGCGGGGAAGCCGGCCGGTCGGCGGGGCCGAACCCGCCGAGGTCCGCGAAGAGGGTGCCGTCGGCGAAGTGACCGGCGACCCGGTGCCCCCAGTGCAACGCCGTCGCCGTCTTCCCCACCCCCATCGGCCCGTCCAGCAGCACCACCGCCGAGCGGCCCTCCTCCCCGTCGCAGGTCTCGGTGAGCGCCAGATCCAACGCGTCCAGCTCCTGCCGGCGTCCGCTGAAGTCCTTGACGACCCTCGGCAGTTGCGCCGGAACCTGCGCCGTCCGGGCACTGCGGCGCGGCGCCTCGGCCGCCAGCCTGACCAGCGTCCCCTCAGCCTTCAGCACGTCATCGCAACGCCGCGCCAGCCCCACCGTGGGCGACTTGTTGCCGGTCTCCACCCGGCTGAGGTGACTCTTGCTGTAGTTGACCATCCGGGCCAGTGAACCGAGTGAGACACCCATCTCCGTGCGCCGGGAACGAAGAGCAGATCCGAACGACACGGGCATGACGCCGGAGATGTCCATGAATATGCCTCCTGCTGAATCGACCCTCCGCCACCAGGACTTCCCCTCCGGCCCTGAGTGGCTCTTCCGGATCCACGCGGTGAGCCGGCGGGCGGGATCACAGAGAAAGATCACGAATCGATAACGCGCAAGCGCCGAGAGACAAAAAGAGAGGGCGGGAACCGGTTGAACCGGCTCCCGCCCTCTCTGTTCGGCATCCGCCCCGATCAACTACGTAAATCTGTAAGCGATCTGGCGAGTGCCCCCGGCAGGATTCGAACCTGCGCACACGGCTCCGGAGGCCGTTGCTCTATCCCCTGAGCTACGGGGGCTTTGTCGGCGAGGTGTTGCTCGCGGCGACGGGTAGAACACTACCAGCTCGGGTGGGGTGATCCCGAACGGGTTCGGGGGCGGGGGTCGCACGTAGGGGGCGGAAGTGGGGAAAAGCCGGACGCGGTGGCCGGGGCGGACCTACCCTCAAGGGGTGCCAGGCGCGTCGGGGCGGGTGCTTGTTGTGGACGACAACAAGGTCATCCGGCAGCTGATCAGGGTCAATCTCGAACTGGAGGGTTTCGAGGTCGTGACCGCGTGCGACGGTGCCGAGTGTCTGGAAGTCGTGCACGAGGTGCGGCCGGACGCCGTCACCCTCGACGTCGTCATGCCGCGGCTCGACGGGCTGCGGACGGCCGCGCAGCTCCGTGCGGATCCGCGTACGCGGGGTCTGCCGGTGGCCATCGTCAGCGCCTGCACGCCGTACGAGGTCGAGGTGGGCCTCGGCGCCGGGGTCGACGCGTTCCTGCCGAAGCCCTTCGAACCGGCCCAGCTGATCGACCTCGTCCGCAGGCTCGTACGCCAGGGGCAGGGCCAGGGGGACGACGGCTCCGAGGCGACCCCCGCACCGAGCGGCCCCGGCGATCCCGACGAGCCCGGTGAACTCGGGGGACTCGACGACGAGAAGCGGACGGCACAGAGCGGAAGCTGACGCCGGCCGAACTGGACGTGAGCAGGGCGCGGGAGCGGGGCGGGACAGCACAGGTCGGACCAAGGCATCGCGTGCCACCACCAAGCCATTCACACAGACCCCTGCTTCACACCCCCACACCAACCTCTTCCTCACGCCCCCACCC
>DATCQX010000838.1:0-10013 GCA_036569285.1 Streptomyces sp. | reverse complement strand
GCCGCGAGCACCCCCGACAGCTCGTCCCCGGTGAGCGCGAGAGGCTTCTCCACGAACACCGCCTTGCCCGCCAGCAGCGCCCTGCGGGTCAGCGCCGCGTGCGAACTGTGCCGGGTGACGACGAACACCGCGTCGATCGACGTGTCGCCGAGGACCGCGTCCAGATCGGTGGTCGCCCGGGCGAAACCGAACTTGTGCTGCGCGTTGGCGCCCGACAGCGCGGTCGTCGTGACGACGGCCGTCAGGTCCACGCCGTCCCGCTCGACCAGGTGCGGCAGCAGCATCGACGACGCGTAGTTCCCCGCGCCGACGAACGCCACCCGCAGCGACGCCCGCACGGGCCGTGCCGCGCGCCTCACCTCCACCGAGGGCACCGTGACCGTCGCCGGGCGTGCCTCCGGTGCGTGCCCCGGATACCGGAACAGGACGGCGACGGCCTTCAACTCGCCGTCCTTGAGGCCCTGGTACGTCTCGACGGCATCCGCGAAGTCGGCCGTGTGCGAGATCAGCGGCGCCACATCCACCCGGCCGCGCGCGGCGAGGTCCAGGAAACACGCCAGGTTGCGGCGCTCGGTCCAGCGGACGTAGCCGATCGGGTAGTCCCGCCCCTCCAGCTCGTACTCCGGGTCGTAGCGGCCGGGCCCGTAGCTGCGCGAGAAGCGGACGTCCAGCTCCTTCTCGTAGTACGCGTTCCACGGCAGGTCCAGGCGGCACTTCCCGATGTCGACGACCCGTCCCCGGTCCCGGCACAGCCGCGCCGCCAGCTCCACCGGCTGATTGCTGGAGCCGCCCGCCGCCAGATACACCTGGTCCACGCCGTGCCCGCCGGTGAGTTCGAAGGCCGCCGTCTCCACGGCCGCCGAGGAGGGGTCCCCGCACGCCGCCGCGCCGTGCCGGCCGGCGAGTTCGCAGCGCGCCGGGTCCGGGTCGACGCCGACCACGGTCACCCCGGACGCGGCGAGAAGCTGCACCACCAGCTGGCCGATCAGCCCGAGTCCGATCACCAGAGCCGTGTCACCGAGCTGCGGCTCCCCCCGGCGCACCCCCTGCATCGCGATGGCGCCGACGGTCCCGAACGCCGCGTGCTGCGGGGCGAGTCCGTCCGGGACGGGCGCGTACAGGTTGCGCGGCACCCAGTTCAGCTCGGCGTGCAGCGCGTGCTCGTTGCCCGCGCAGGCCACGAGGTCGCCGGCCTTCACGTCGTCCACCCCGGCGCCGACCTGCTCGACGACCCCGCACAGCGAATAGCCCAGCGGCGTGTAGGAGTCCAGCTTCCCCATCACCTTGCGGTAGGTGGCGGGCACCCCGTTCACGGCGACGCTCTGCACGACCTTCGCGACCTGGTCCGGCCGCGACCGGGCCTTGCCCAGCATCGACATGCCCGCCTCGGACACCTTCATCAGCTCGGTGCCGGTGGAGATCAGCGAGTAGGCGCTGCGCACCAGCACCCCGCCCGGCTTGCATCCGGGCACCGGCACGTCGAGCAGGGCCAGTTCGCCGCTCTTGTAGTTCTGCACAACCTGTTTCACCCGAAGCTGTCCTGTTCTCTAGCGGGTCGTGTTCTCTAGCGGGTGGTGGGGGAGTCCTGGCCGGTCGCGCCGCGATACCAGTACTCCAGGGTCAGCACGTGCCACAGGTGCTTGGAGAAGTCCCGCTGCCCGGCGGCGTCCTCGGCGGCCATCCGCGCCAGCGCGTCCCGCCGCAGGAATCCGGAGCGCACCAGCTCCCCGTCCTCGATCACCTCGCGCACCAGCGGCGCCAGATCCCGGCTCATCCAGGCCCGCAGCGGCGCGCTGAACAGCCCCTTGGGCCGGTACACGATCTCCCGGGGCAGCACGGACACCGCCGCCTCCTTCAGGACGGCCTTGCCCTGCCGCCCGACGATCTTCCGGTTCCCCGGCACCGCGAACGCCGCCTTCACCACCTCGACGTCCACGTACGGCACCCGCACCTCCGTCGAGGCGGCCATGCTGGCGCGGTCCGTGTAGGCGAGGTTGAGGCCCGGCAGGAACATGCGGGCGTCACCCAGGCACATGCGGTTGACGAAGTCGTCCAGCTCGTTGTCCCGGTAGGTGTCGGCGTGCTCGGTCAGCACGTCGTCCACCGTCCCCGCCAGGTCGGGGGAGATCAGGCCGAGCAGCTCGCCCCGGTCGTACAGGGTGTAGCTGCGCCGGAACGCGGTCTCCTCCGGGAGGTCCGCGAAGGACAGGAACCTCTTCGCGAACCGCACCGACCGGTAGCCCCGGCGCGCCGAGGCGACCGGCAGCCGGTCCACGGCCCGCGACAGCCCGGCCCGCAAGGGGCGCGGCACCCGCTGGTAGCGCACCGCGAGGAGGTTCGCGAGGTGCTTGCGGTACCCGGCGAACAGCTCGTCCGCGCCCATCCCCGACAGCATCACCTTCACCCCGGCCTCGCGGGCCGCCTGGCAGATCAGGAACGTGTTGATCGCGGCGGGATCGCCGATCGGCTCGTCCAGGTGGTACGTCATGCGCGGCAGCAGGTCGAGGACGTCCGGGGCGATCTCGATCTCCTTCAGGTCCACCCCGAACGAGGCCGCGACCTGCCGGGCGTACCGCAGATCGTCGGGCATCGCCTCGAAGCGGGCGTCCTCGGCGCGGAACCCGATCGTGTAGGCGGAGATCCCCGGCCGCTCCCGCGCCGCGAGCGCGGTGAGATAGCTGGAGTCGAGGCCGCCGGACAGGAACGTCGCCACCGGCACGTCGGACATCAGGTGACGCCGGGTCGACTCCTCGACGACGGCGGCGAGGTCCGGGACATCCGCCTCGCGGGCCTCGGCGGCGACGTCCCTCAGGTTCCAGTACCGGCCACGCTCCACCGAGCCGTCCGCCCCGCACCTCAGCCAGCTCCCCGGCGGCAGCTTCTGAGCCTCCCGGAACGCGCACCGCGAGTCCGGCACCCAGTAGTACAGCAGCGACGCCACCAGCGCCGCCGCGTCCACCTCCAGCGACCGGCCCGTCACAGCGGCCAGGGCCTTCAGCTCGGACGCGAACACCAGCCCCTCGCCGCGCCGCAGCACGAACAGCGGCTTGATGCCGAGCTGGTCGCGGACCAGGACCAGGTCACCGGTGCGCTCGTCGAAGATCCCGAACGCGAACATGCCGCGCAGCCGGGGCAGACAGCCGGTGCCCCAGCGCCGCCACGCCTCCAGCAGCACCTCGGTGTCGGAGGTGCCCCGGAACCGCACGCCGGCGGCGGCCAGTTCGGCCCGCAGCTCGGGCGCGTTGTACAGCTCGCCGTTGTAGGTCAGGACGAGCCCGTCGGAGACCATCGGCTGGGCGCCGGTCTCCGACAGGTCGATGATGGACAGCCTGCGGTGCCCGAGTTCGACGTCGCCGTGGCTGTAACGGCCGGACCCGTCGGGGCCCCGGTGGGCGAGGGTGTCGGTGAGCCGGTCGGTCACGGCCTTCCCGTCCGGCCACCGGTACGTGCCTGCGATGCCACACATGAACTACCGCGCCTCCTGGTCGCTGTCCGCCACCCGCGTGGCCCACTTCGGCAGCCGTTCCGCCGTGATCCGCCGCATCAGCCGCCCGTTGTGCACGGTCCGCGCGGCGGGCGGGCCGTCCCACAGGGTGCCGTCGGTCCGGTCCCGGGGATCGGGGTCGATCAGCACCACCCCGAGGACCTCCACGCCGTGCTCGGCGAGCTGCCGGGCCACGGTGTGCAGCCAGGCGACACTGCCGTGCCCGGCCCGCACCACGAGGACCGTCCGCGTCCCCAGATACGGCAGGTCCGCCCACGCCGTCCCCGGCGCCACCGAACCGACGCCGATGCGCCGCTCCTCGGCGGGCACGCCGGTGTCGCCCGGCTTCGGGCGGCGGCGTGACAGCCGCGAGCCCGGCAGGTGGTCGACGACGGTCACCGGCCCGTCCTGCCCGAGTACCTGCGCGAGGTCCCGGGCGAGCCGGGACGCCGGACGCGCGCACCCCAGCTCCAGCAGCGACACCCCGTCCGTGGACCCGCGCACCTTGCGGGCCAGGGACGCGGTGAGCCGCTCGCGCGCCTCCCGGTTCCGCCTGCGCCGCCACAACAGGGGCGAACGGCGCGGGAGTTCGCTGAGGACCGACGCCCCGAGGTGCGCGGCGACGTCCCGGCGCAGCACGGGCCGGTCGGCGACCACGGAGGCGACGGCGGCGCCCGCGACCCCGAGGAAGAGCCCGAGGACGGCCCCGATCACGCCGTCCGTGGCGGCGGCCCTCGGCAGGGAGTGGTGCAGGGCGCGCGGGACGTCCACGACCTGTGTGCCCGCGACGAGTTGGGGCGTGCCGACGCGGGCCTCGGCGGCGCGCTGCCCGAAGTCGGAGATCCGGGAGGTGAGTTCGGCCCGCCGGGCGAACAGCGACTCCAGGTCGGCGGACGCCTTCGGCCCGCTCTGCGACGATCCGGCGTCGATCGCCCGGTCGACGCCCACGAGTTCGGCCTGGAGGCGGCTCTGCTGGGCGAGGAGCGCCTTGGCCTCGGCGTCGGCGGCCTCGTTCAGCCGCCGCACATGGTCGGCGACGAACGCGTCCGCGACGGCTTTCGCGCGGGCCACCGCCTGCGCCTCGGTGTCGCCGGTGACGGTGATCTGGAGCAGGTTGTTGGTCAGGCCGAGGCCCGAGTACCGGGCCATGAAGTCCTCTGGTTTCTCCCGGGAGTTGAGCGCTTTCAGGGCGCTGTCCGCGATCCGCGTGGTCTGGAGCAGGGCGACGTCCGTGCGGATCAGCGTGCCGGGGTCGTTGGGCTGGTCCTGCTGGTGGGCGACCAGGACCTTCGTCACCGCCGTCGGCGGCGGGGGCATCAGGACCGCCACGGCGCCGCCGCCGAGCAGCCCGAGCACGGCCGCCGAGGACCACAGGCGCCGGCGCCTGCGCACGGACACCACCAGCGACTGGAGGTCGAGCAGCGGAGCGGGCGACTCCGAAGCCGTACGTGTCGTCACCCGGTACCTCCCACGGCGGCGGTCTCACGAGGGCGGTCGGGGGAGCGGTGCGCGCGGGCGCGGGATCGCACCGTGGCGGTGAGGACGACGCCGACGACCGGGTGCCCCGCGTCGGCGCACGCCTCGGCGAGGCCGGTGAGTTCGGACGCGGTCCAGTCGCCGGTGCCGACCACCACCACGGCGCCCGCCTCGCCGTCACGGTCCGGGACCGCCGGGCGGGACATCGAGACGTCCACGACACGCAGCTCAGGGGCGGTGCCAGCCTCGGCGGCGAGCTGCTCGGCGGCCCGGCGGGCGACCGGGTCGCCCTGCGGCACCAGGGCCAGCAGGGAGCGGGCGGCGGGCAGGCGCGCGCACACCCGCCGACAGCGCAGGGCCTCGTCGCCCAAAGACCGGGGGACGGAGACGTCCCACCGGATGTCGGCGCCCACGAGGCGGCGCAACCAGCCCTGGGAGCGGCGCGCGACACGGCCACCGGGGACGTCCACCGTGCCCAGGAGCGTCGTGCCGAGCGCCCGGGCGATCTCCGGCTCGGCGCGCAGCCTGCGGCTCACCCGGGCGGCCGTGAGATGGGCGATCACCGCGACGAGGAAGAACGACAGGGCGCCACCTGCGACGAGTTGCACGCGCGTCGGCGGGGCCTCGCCGTCCGGGCGGGGCGCCGGGCCCATCACGACCATGCTGGCCTTCTCGGCGCCCGGACCCGTCTGGTCCAGCTTGCCCACGGCCTCCTGGAGCGAGGTGCGCAGCTTCGCCAGCTCGGTGCGGGTCTGCACGCTCTCCACGGTCCGCCCCGGATCGGTCGCGTCCGCCAGCTCCGTGATCCGGCGCCCGATCTGCTCCACCAGCTTGCGCAGCTCCTCGGGCCGCGCCGCCGCCTCCGGGTCACTGGTGTCGCCCGCGACCCGCGCCGCGAACGCCACGAACTGCTGCGCCACCTGGTCGGCGAGCCGCTGCGCCCGCTCCGGCGTCCCGGCCGTCCCCGAGATCCGGACGATGTTCCCGTCCGTCGCCGACGCGCTCACCCGGCCCCGCAGCTCACGGCCGTCGACGCCGGGCCAGGCGAGGGTGGCGGCGGCCTTGTCGACCACCACCGAACTGGTCGCGATCTGCGTCTGCGTCAGCAGCTGCCGCTGCTCCCACGCCCCCGGCAGCAGCACCGACGCGGACGCCGTGTACTGCGGCGGGAGCAGCAGGGAGACGCCGTAGCCGACGAGCGCGCCCGCCACCGTGAGGAGCGCCAGCAGCCGTCGCCGGCGGCGGATGATCCGGCCGATCGTGACCAGACGTATCGTGTCGTCGCTCAACGGTGCGGCCTCCGCCCCGGTGCACGGGAGGCGGCGGTGTACGCGGCGAGCAGGGACGCCTGCGAGTGCTGCCAGGCAAGCGGCCCCCCGACCCGCTCCTGGCCGGTCTTGCCCATCCGGGCCCGCCCGTCGGGATCGTCCAGCAACCGGACGATCAGCCGGGCGAACGCGGACTCGTCGTTCGCGGGCGCGTACAGCGCCGCCTCACCGGCGGACACCCGCGCCTCCTTGAGGTCGAAGGAGACGATGGGCCGGCCCATCACCATGTACTCCAGGACCTTGTTCATCGTCGACACGTCGTTGAGCGGGTTGTGCGGGTCCGGTGAGAGGCACACGTCCGCCGTCGACAGACAGCGCGCGAGGTCGGCGTCCGGGATGCGCCCGGTGAACTCCACCTGCCCCGCGAGCCCGAGCCGCTCCGACAGCTCCACCATCGCGTCGAACGTGTCGCCGCCGCCCACGAACACGGCGTGCCAGTCGGACCGCCCGCACTCGTCCCGCAGCCTCGCCAGCGCCCGCAGCGCGTAGTCGACGCCGTCCTGCGGGCCCATTACACCCAGGTAGCACAGCAGATGAGGCTTCCCGCGCTTCAGCTCCGGCTCGGCCGGCACCGGATGGAACCGTCCGGCGTCGGGCGCGCTGCGCACCACGAACACGTCGTCGGGACGCTTGCCGCCCCGGCGCACCGCGACGTCCCGGTAGCTCTCGTTCGTCGCGAGGACGACGTCCGCCGCCCGGTACGTCATCCGCTCCAGCGCGCACACCGCCCGGTACAGCAGGTCCTCGCCCCGGCCGAACCGGGACAGGTACAGCTCCGGCACCAGGTCGTGCTGGTCGAAGACGAACCGTGCCCCGCGCCGCTTCAGCCACAGCGCGGGCAGGAACAGCAGGTCGGGCGGGTTGCAGGCGTGCACGACGTCGACCGGGCCCACCTTGCGGGCCAGGCGCAGCGTGTGCCACAGCGCCGACCCGTACTCCCGCAGATACCCGGACGGCCCACCGGTCGCCGCCGTCAGCGGGTAGCGGTGGATACGGACACCGTCGATCACCGCCTCCGCCTCGGTGTCCCGCTTCGTGCCCTGCGGGCAGATGACGTGGACCTCCCAGCCCGCGTCCCGCAGGGTCGTGGACTCCTGCCACACCCGCCGGTCGAACGGCACCGACAGGTTCTCCACCAGGATCAGCGCGCGCCCGGCTCTGCCGGCGCCGTCTCTCATGTCACCAGGCAAGGCCCACGTACCCCGGTTCGGCCCGGCGCGCCTCGGCGTCGGGGAGGCGGACGAGGTCGACGATCACGGGACCCTCACCGTGGGGGAGGGCCGCGAGGACGTCGGGGTCGCGGGTGCCGACGAGGACGACGTCGGCGTGGTCGAGGACCTCCTCGACGGAGTCCGCGAGGAGCTGCGCGAGATGCGGCAGCCGGCCCTCGATGTACTCCCGGTTCGCGCCGAGCAGCCTCGACAGGCTCACGTTCGCGTCGTAGATCTTCAGGTCGTACCCCTTGCCGAACAGCCGCTCCGCGAGCTCCACCAGCGGGCTCTCGCGCAGGTCGTCGGTGCCGGGCTTGAACGACAGCCCGAACAGCCCCGCCCGCCGCCTGCCGGTCCGCTCCACCAGCTCCACCGCCCGCTGGAGGTGGTCGGCGTTGGACGGCAGGACGTGCGACAGGATCGGCACCGAGACGTCGGCCCGGTGCGCCGCGTGGACCAGGCTGCGCAGGTCCTTCGGCAGGCAGGAGCCGCCGAACGCGAACCCGGGACGCAGGTAGGCGGGGCTGATGTTGAGCTTGCGGTCGGCGAGGAAGACGTCCATCACCTGGTGCGAGTCGACCCCGAGGGCCTGGCACACCGCGCCGAACTCGTTCGCGAAGCCGATCTTCAGGCCGTGGAAGGCGTTGTCCGCGTACTTGATGGCCTCCGCCGTGGGCACCGGCACCCGGAACACCTCGCCGGGCAGCCCCCTGTACAGCTCCAGGACGGTGTCGCCGCTCGCCGTGTCGAGTTCACCGATGACGGTCTTCGGCGGGTCGAAGAAGTCCCGCACACTGGTGCCCTCGCGCAGGAACTCCGGGTTCACCGCGACCCCGATGTCCACCCCGGCCGTCCCGGCGTGCTTCTCCAGGATCGGCACCAGCAGGTTGAGGCAGGTGCCCGGCAGCATCGTCGAGCGGAACACGACGGTGTGCCGTCCGCCCCGCTCGGCCAGCGCCGCCCCGATCTCCTCGGTCACCCGCTCCAAGTAGGCCGTGCACAGGCTCCCGTTGGGCTCCGACGGCGTCCCCACACAGACGAGGGACACCTCGCTGTCCCGGATCGCCTCGCGGACGTCACGCGTGGCCCGTAAGGCGCCGCTGCGGACGACACCGGCGATCAGCTCGCCGATCCGCTCCTCGACGACGGGTGCCCTGCCGTCGTTCACCAGGTCGACCTTGACCTGGCTGACGTCGACCCCGACGACCTCGTGCCCCATGCCGGCCAGGCACGCGGCCGACACGCAGCCCACGTAACCCAGTCCGAAGACGCTGACTCTCATGACTCGTTCCCCCCAGGTGTCGCGCGCATCAGTAGGCCCCCTGACCGTGGACGACGGCCCGCAGCGTCTTCCACAAGATCACCGTGTCCAGGGCGAGCGACCAGTCCTCGACGTACCGCAGGTCCAGCCGGACCGCCTCCTCCCACGACAGGTCGCTGCGCCCGCTGATCTGCCACAGCCCGGTCAGCCCGGGTTTGACCAGCAGCCGGCGCCGGATGTCCGGCCCGTAGGCGGCGGACTCCTCCGGCAGCGGGGGACGAGGACCGACCAGGGACATCGATCCGGTGAGGACGTTGAACAGCTGCGGCAGTTCGTCGATCGAGTACCGGCGCAGCACCCCGCCCACCCGGGTCACCCGGGGGTCGTGGCGGACCTTGAACAGCAGTCCGGCGCCCTCGTCCCGGTCGGCCAGCGCGGCCCGTGCCCCGTGCGCGCCGACGACCATCGTGCGGAACTTCAGGATCGTGAACTCGCGGCCGTCCTTGCCGACTCTGCGCTGCCGGTAGAACGCCCCGCCCGGACTGTCCAGCATCACGAGGAGCGCCACACACCCCATCAGCGGCGCGAACAGCACCAGCAGGGCTGCCGCGCCCAGCCGGTCGACGACGCCTTTGACGGCCCGCCGGCCCCCGGTGAAGGCCGGCATGCTGACCCGCAGCAGCGGGATGCCGAGCACCGCGTCGATGTGCAGCCGGGGTCCGGCCACCTCCATCAGCACGGGCGCCACGACCATCTCGGCGTCGCTGCCCTCCAGGTTCCACGCGAGCCGCTGGAGCCGCTCCGGCGACCAGTGCGGGTCCGGCGTGAGGGCGACGACCCGGTAACCGCCCACGTGGACGTGACCGGCGACGTCCGTGAGCCTGCCGACCACCGGCACGCCGTCCAGTTGCTCCCCGTCGACCCGGGGACCGTCCGTCGTGCACACGCCGTCCACCCGCCAGCCCAGATGCGGGAACTTACGGGTGCGGCCGATCAGGTCCCGCATCGTGGCGACGCTCCCGGCGGCCAGCACGGGCCGCAGACACCGGCCCTCCTTGCGCTGGCGGTGCAGCCACAGGCGCAGCACGTACCGCGCCGTCATGGTGGTGAGGGTGATCGCCGGGATCGCGACGAAGATCCAGAGCTTGATGTTGCGCGAGGCCAGGGCGATCCCGCCGAGCGCGAGGACGACGGTCGCCGCGAACAGCGAGCGGCCGAGCCGGCGGAACTCCTCGGCGCCCTGGCCGAGCACC